>NZ_VOYU01000003.1:0-468760 GCF_013420135.1 Acinetobacter sp. YH12023 | reverse complement strand
AAGCCTTAAGTGAAGTGGCGAAAAACCAGCAAACTGACCCGCTTGAAGTCTTAGATAACCTAAAAAACTTCCTTGGACAAATCGAAAAAGGCAGTAAAGAAAAAGCTGATGCCTTTAAACAAGCCTTGATGATTTTATCTGCACCAAACTCAATTGCTGTGAGTAGTCAGGAAGATATTCATCTTTTAGCAGATGGACAGATCAGCCAAAGTGCAGGCGATAGCATCAATCTCAGCAGTCAAAAATCCTTAATTGCCCATGCACAAAGCAAGATCAGTCTATTTGCAGCACAAGAAGGATTACGTGCGTATGCAGGCAAAGGCAAAGTTGAAATCCAAGCCCAAGGAGATGGGGCGGATTTGATTGCACGAAAGGGTATTCAAATTATTTCCACGGAAGATACAGTCGAAATTAAAGCCAGTAAGAAAATAGTACTGACAGCTGGTGGTAGTCAAATTGAGATTAGCAGTGCAGGGGTATTGCCAACTACTGCTGGAAAATTTGAGGTGAAGGCCGGGCAACATTTATTTTTAAATGGCTCGAAAGTCAATATAAGTCTTCCTTTTTTTCCTCAAAGTGTATGTTGGGAATGCTTGGCAAGAAGAGCGAGTCAACGAGGTGCATTTGTGAATAAAGGGGATGGTCAATAGATGTCGAAAATAATAAAAAATGATTTAAGTCGTTTCTTTGAGCAATTCCCTAGAGAAAACTATTTTATATATGGGGTGATTGATGCTGCACAAGATAGTAGCTTTTTAAAACGTAAGGACATTTTGCAATCACGTAATATATTGGTTGAGGCAGCCGGTGATAAAGCATCGGAGTTATCACCACATTTAATTCAATTGAGTCATAATATAAATAGTTCTGAGTGGGAATATATTAATCATCGGATTGTTGGTACATCACGAATGACTTTAATTGTCACAAGGCTAACTTTCGATGACTTATATGCGCACTTAAGACAATTTATAGATGTTAAGTTTGAGGGGGGACTTGAAATGTATTTGGCATTTTGGGATCCTGCGATACTTGGTACATTAGTAGGGCAAAAAACTGATAAAACTTTATATGTACAACAACAAGTATTATTGGAAGAACAAAAGAAGATTCTTTTAAAGCCAATTTATAGTTGGTGGTATTGGGATCGTATAGGTCAACTACATACAATTATTGGTTATAATAATTGTGAATTACAAATATTTTATGACTGGCGCCAGCCCTTTGAATTTACAATTGAACAAGAAGAACTAATGGTCGAAGCTACTTTTCCTGATCATCTAATTTATTATTTAAAATTAAATAATCCTTTTTTGATAAAGTCATTCAATAATTGGGACTTGTATTTATATGTTATTGAAATGCTTAAAAAGGCTAGAGAATATTCGCTAAATGGCACTAGAGATATTTTAAATTTTATATGTTTGACATTGATTTATAAAGATAAGTTTGAAAGTGATATGTTTTTGCAAAGTGTTCTTTTAAAAGTAAAAAATAAAATCATCAATATGGATCAGGCAATGGAAGAAGCTGAAGATTTGATGCAACTGAGCTAGTGCATTTATAGTGATTTAAATACTATGAATAGTAATAAATTACTAATTTAAAAATTGTATATTTAAAATTAAGGGTAAGTTAATGAATGTTTTAAAAAAAATTGTAATGCTGCCGATTACTATAATGATGGGTCTAGTTGGGTGTAGTACAGGATCCACAAAAACATATGTTTTGACTACAACATCTTATGGTTATGATGCTAATTATATCCCCTATATCGTTGAATTAAATCAAGAAGAATTAGGCGGTGGGTTTGGTAGTGGAACGAAAAGGTCAGCAGTTTTAACTGGGTCACAATTTGTTAAATGGGGTGAAACAAATAGTTCCCGCAAACATACAGCAATCAATGTTCCTATATTAACTACTGAAGAAATAAAAGGTAAAAAATACTTAGCAGTACATTTATATCCAGATGATAGTGTAGAGATTACCTTATCAAATGAATTGCCTCGTGCTACTAAAAAAGGTTTAGAGTGGAGAGCAAAAATAATTGATGAATTGAATGCAAAAGAAAAAAAATAAGAGAAGACTATGTTTAATGAATTACAGAAAATAAAGAATAGTAATCAAGATGTTTCTAATCAGGGTCCTAATGCTAAACAGGATTGTTCTGATGTAGTTAATATTTCAGTTTTTTTTGATGGAACTGGAAATAATTTAGAGAATGATGAAAAAATTGCCAAGTTAGCTAATCCTGCAAAACTATGGCGTAATGCTATTTCTTATAGTAACTTTGAAATGCGTTCTCTAAAAACGCCTATACAGTTAAGTCATCCAATTTACATTTCAGGTGTTGGAACTCCATTTAATGGAGAGATTAATAATTGGATTGACAAACAAATAGCAAATTCTCAAGATACATTTCCTACTGGTGGCGCTACTGGAGTTGGCGGATCTAGGCGCTTAGAATATGGTGAAGACCAGATTAGTGAAACGTTAACCAACGTTTTAAAACTTAAAATTGAACAAGCTGAAGCGATTCTTAAGCCACAAGTTGAGGAACGTAAAATTGAAGCTGAAGCAAAAATCGAAGCTAATTTAAACCAGCATCGATTAATTAAAAAAATCAATCTATCAATTTTTGGTTTTTCCCGCGGTGCTGCATTGGCACGAGTGTTCTCTAATGAAATGATTTGGAATAACGAAAGTAAAGATTTAAGTTTAAACTACAGTCTAGCAGGACAATCTGAAAAAATACCTTTGGATATTCAATTTCTTGGATTGTTTGATACTGTAGCTTCATTTGGTTTACCAGCTACGAATATGCCGAATAAGTTGAGCTTTAGAGGGCGGGATATGGTAGTTGATCCTAGGGTTAAAAATTGCTTGCATTTGGTTGCTGGTAATGAATTAAGATTTTCTTTTCCTGTTGATTTAATACGTAAAGATGGCAAATTAGCCAATCCAAAAACGTGGAAAGAAATAGTTTATCCTGGTATGCACTCAGATGTTGGAGGAGGTTATCAGCCAAATTCACAAAATGTAGATAATAATTTCGCAAGAATACCTTTAAAACATATGATGGATGCTGCAGTATCAGCGAATGTAAAAATTTTTGACTATTTAAAATTAGAAAGCGAACATAAAGAACTATTTGAAAAAGAATTCAAGATTAATGAAGAAACACAACAATTATTTAATTCAGTTAAAAAAGAAGTAGGTGCTTCTACTGGTGTTACAGAACATGATATCCAAAATTACATGAAATTATATTATGGTTCTTATGGAACGTTACACCGAAGAAGACAAAAACATTTAATTAATGGTGATATTGAGCAAGCAAATGCTTCGCGTTCAGTTAGCCAAATTTCTAGGGAGGAGGATGGTTTTGAGTTTCCAACCGGACCTGCTGATATGGCAACTGAAGTTGAACGTATTAAGTGGACAAAGAACTATACTACATTTAATCAGTCAAATATTACGGGTGTAAAACACCTTTTTAGAATTTTTTATCCTGCATTTAAACTGTATGAAATGCTTGTGCATATTGATGAGTGGGAGTTGGAAAGTTGGGAAAAAGACGTCTCTCAAGAAGCTGTAGATTTTTATTCAAATTATATACATGACTCTAAATATGGGTTTGTGGCAAATGTAGAGCCGTTTAGTTATTTTAGACAGAGAACTGTATATGAGTCTAATCGTAGTTGGAAAGGACGTAGAACTGATAAAAAACTTGGACCTATATATGAACAGATACAAAATGAACCTGAAGAGAAACCCTTAGAAAGCGATTCTATATGCCAAATTTAAAATACCAAGTGGGATGAATTAGCAGTAATAAAAAACGAGGCAAAAGCCTCGTTTTATCTGATTCAAACTAATTATTTTTCAACGAATGCACGTTCAATCACGTAGTCGCCTAGAACGCCCATCTTAGGAGATTCTTTCAGACCGTGCTGGTCAAGTAGTGCAGCAACGTCGTCTAGGAATGCAGGTGAACCGCAAAGCATTGCGCGGTCAGTTTCAGGGTTGAAACGTGGAAGCCCAATTTTTTCGAAAAGTTGACCAGTTTCAATGGCAGTTGTTACACGGCCTTGAGTATGGAATTCTTCACGAGTTACAGTAGGGTAGTAAACCAATTTTTCTTTCGCGCCTAATTCACCAAAGAATTCGTGGTTAGGAATTTCATCTAAGATTAAATCTTGATAAGCCAATTCCGAAATGAAACGAGTACCATGTACAACGATGATTTTTTCAAAACGTTCGTAAGTTTCAGGGTCACGAATCACTGAAAGGAACGGTGCAAGACCTGTACCTGAAGAAAGTAGGTATAAGTTTTTACCAGGGTTTAAGTCATCTAGAACTAAAGTGCCTGTAGGTTTTTTAGACACTAAAATTTCATCGCCAACTTTAACTTTTTGTAAAATAGACGTTAAAGGACCGTCTGGAACTTTAATAGAGAAAAACTCTAATTCTTCTTCATAGTTTGCGCTTGCAATAGAATAAGCGCGCATTAAAGGCTTACCATTTACTTCAAGGCCGATCATCACAAATTGACCGTTTTTAAAACGTAACGCAGTATCGCGAGTGGTTTTAAAAGAGAATAAAGTGTCATTCCAATGGTGGACGTGAGTAATCTTTTCGACGTTAAAAGCAGCCATTAAAGGTCTCAATAAAATTATCAAATTAGAACAGCTTACTATTCTAATCTAAAATCATTCTCGATAAACTGAATATATTTAATTGAACTTATCAGAAAAAGTGATTATGTCTGAGCTTAAAATGCCAATTATCGGGTATATGAAATCTCCCTACCGAGAAAAATTTGGTATTCCACGTCAGCCGAATTTGGTGCAAGTCGAATCTTATATTGAAATGGTGGAACCTTATAACGATTTATTGGCTTTCGAAGGGATTGAAGATTTTAGTCATCTTTGGTTGATTTGGCAGTTTCATGAAAATAAAAATGTAGATTCGACAAAATTTCGTCCGCAAGTTCGTCCACCTCGTTTAGGTGGTAATCAAAAAATCGGGGTATTTGCGACACGAAGTATGTACCGGCCGTCACCTATGGGCTTGTCGGTTGTGCAGCTCAAAGGGGTGAAAAAAGTCGGAAAATCGGTACGTGTCTATGTTGTCGGTAGTGATTTGTTAGATGGCACGCCAATTTTAGATATCAAACCATATATTCAATATTCAGATTCAGTGATGGATGCGCAAAGTGGTTATGCGCAGGATGAGCCAGAAAGAAAATCTGTGATTTGGTCAGAGCACGCTGAGCAACAAAAACAGGTATTTTTGAATAATGGCAATTTAACCGAACAATTAAAAGCAGAACTGGAACAAGTATTGAGTTTAGATCCACGTCCTGCTTATCAGCATGATGATGAACGTGTGTATGGCATGTTATTTGGTGGATTGAATGTAAAATTTCAGGTCTGTGATCTACAAATTCTGATTATTGATATATCTCAATAAAAAAGGAGCTTTTAGCTCCTTTTTTATTAAATGTGTAAATTATTTATTTGCTGCAAAACTTTGTTTGATTGCGTTAAGAGCAACATCGTTATACATGCTGCAAGAGTTCTCAGCTAATTGTTTAAACTCTAAAAATTGAGTTTTTTGAGTAGGATTAGTTGAAGTATTTATCCAATTATCAATAACCTTAATTAAATCCTGCATATTGTATTCCACTCCTTTAGGAGATAGGTAAGCGTCATAAAAACGATTTTTATATTGAGCTACACCATATTCACTCTCATCATCAGCTAAGGTATAGGCTACAGTATCTTTCATGATGTATTTTTTCGCAGTAATATCTGTACTAAGATCAGTCCACCAGTCAGCTAAAAAATTTTGACTGTAACTATCTGAGGAATCTGTTAAATCTAAATACTGTTCACTATTTGATACTTTATTTAATTGTAAACAACGAGAACCAGCGGGAAACTTAACATTTGAAATAGCTGTTAAGTATTTGAGAGCATCGTTAGAAATATAGTTGCTTGAATCAGTAATATTATTTTTTATGATCCAATAATTATAGGCATCAACCTGAGATGCTAGGATTTCACCTTCAAGATTGAAGGACTTCATTGTTGTCGTAATTTTTAGACCTGATGAATTAATAGAGGAATGAGGACTTAGCGTCCACACATTATTTGCAATGGATATATTGCCATTCAGATAGCCATACGAACTGTGTAGAGATCCTTCATCATACAAGCCATTCGCTGTGACCATAAATGAATCGCTACTTTCTGAAGTATATAGTTTACCATTATCGATAGTTGCAGTATCACTTTCGTATGACAGCACATCACTTTCACTGTCGAGTTCAAAAGTTGACCACTGTTGGAAAGCAGCATTTGGTATCGTTGGATTTTCGCTGGAGTCATTATTAGAGGTTGAGTTTCCACCGCCACCGCCGCAGGCAGTTAAGCTAAGAATAGTCATGGTACAAATTGCTAATATTTTTATTTTCATCATAAATCTTCTTATATCGTAATTATAAAGCCCTGATAGGCAACTTTATTATAGCTTAAATTTATGAATTATTTCATTAATAAAAAAAATAGTATGCTTTCAGAAAATCTATGTGCAAAACACAAATGACACAAGCGTGCCTTTAGAATTTTTTGCTATAGTGGTTTTATGTTTGGGGAACATAGAACAATGACTTTTAATTTTGAAATTGACACTTCTTGGTGTTTAGACCAATTACAAAAAGATGGACGTATTACTGAACGGGACAAAATACTGATTCAAACCACGCACCGTCAGCGTGAGCAGTTGAAATGGCATCCTTTACAATGGATTGCCAATTTTAATTTAGTCGATCAGAGTCATCCACAGTCTACCTTAACATTGAATAGACTCTGTCAATGGTTAGCAGAAAAGTCTGGTGTACCGTTTTATATTATCGATCCTTTAAAAGCTGACGTGCCTGCTTTGACAGCTATTATGTCGCAAGAATTTGCAGTACGAAATCGCATTTTAGCGGTGGAATTACAAAATGAGCATGTGCTGATTGCAACGGATCAACCTTATAAAAATGAATGGATTGCCAATTTAGAGAGAACAGTTTTACCACGGAAGATTCAGCGTGTATTGCTCAGTCCAGATCAACTACAGCGTTATTTGGTTGAATATTACCAAGTGAGTCGCGCAGTCAGTAATTCGCAAAAATCATCGAGTTATGACCGTGAAAATAAAGGCGTTGAAGCACTATTACAATTAGGTGATACACAAAATCCAGATGCCAATGATCAGCATATTGTGAAGCTTGTGGATTGGGTCTTACAGTTTGCCTTCGAACAAGGTGCAAGTGATATTCACCTCGAGCCGCGTAAAGATACAGGAAAGGTGCGTTTTCGTATCGATGGCGTATTGCATACCATCTACAACATGCCCGCAAATACCCTGACAGCCGTGGTCTCGCGAATTAAGATCTTAGGTCGGATGAATGTGGCTGAAAAACGTAAACCGCAAGATGGACGTTTAAAAACCCGTACACCCAAAGGCCAAGAAACAGAGCTACGTTTATCGACGCTGCCAACAGCCTTTGGTGAAAAGTTAGTCATGCGTATTTTTGACCCTGAAGTCTTGGTACGTAGTTTCCAACAGCTCGGTTTTGAAGGGCGTCTGTTAGATGATTGGAAGGCCTTAACCAGTCATAGTCACGGTATTATTTTAGTGACTGGTCCGACGGGTTCGGGTAAAACCACCACGCTTTATTCATCGCTCAAACAATTGGCAACCGAAGAAGTGAATGTCTGTACCATTGAAGACCCGATTGAGATGTTAGAGCCAAGCTTTAACCAAATGCAGGTGAATACAGGGATTGATCTAGGCTTTGCCGATGGTGTACGGGCTTTAATGCGTCAAGACCCTGACATTATCATGGTCGGGGAGATCCGAGATCATGATACGGCAAATATGGCAATCCAAGCTGCATTAACAGGTCATTTGGTGCTTTCAACTTTACATACCAATGATGCACCATCGAGTTTGACGCGATTACATGATCTGGGGATTCAGCCTTTTTTAACGGCAGCGACCATTTTAGGGGTTTTGGCACAACGTCTAGTTCGTCAACTCTGTCCACATTGTAAGCGTGAGACTTTTATCAATGAACAAGAGTGGAAACATTTGACCTTTGAATATGCGATACAAATGCCTGATTTTGTCTACGAGGCGGTGGGCTGTGATGAATGTCGTCAAACGGGGTATAAAGGCCGTGTGGGGATTTATGAATTTATGCCGCTCAGTATTGAAACCAAGCAATTGATTGGTGCCAATGCAGATTTAACCCAATTACGTACACAGGCACGTAAAGAGCATGTCGAACCATTACGAATTGCAGGTGCGCGTAAAGTACTTGCAGGGGTGACGACTTTAGAGGAAGTCCTGCGTGTCGTACCGCTCAACTAATGGTTTGATCAAATAAATAAAAACGTCTTTGCAGCTTAAGATTCGACTCATCTTGCTTTGTTTAAATAGCGCTATCGAAATAGACAAAGTAAGAGAGACCGAAGATGAAAACATTCACTCAATCGGTATGTGTTTTAGCATTTGCAGGTGTGGCATCGGTTGCAGTCGCGAATACAGCAGTTAATCAAACAGCTGTTGCACCGATGAAAACCACATCAGTGAAACATGCCTTAGGCTTAAAAGATGATAGTAAAGTTCAATTGAAAGGTTATGTTGTCAAATCGATGGGCGATGAAAAATATCAGTTCCGCGATAGCACAGGCAGCATTACGGTGGATATTGATGATGAACTTTGGCAAGGCAAAGCGATTTCAGCTAAAACACCGGTAACGCTCATTGGAGAAATCGACATTGATTACAAACCGACGAAACGCGTTGAAGTTGATGTCGATCAAGTAAAATTTTAATTTAGCCTGTTATTCATTTCAGTGCTGCTCCATAAAAAAACCACGGCTTGCTGTGGTTTTTTTATGATATGAGTAGATATGAGCAAAAGTTCGATACACTGAAGTCGGAACCATAGAAATAGGGTAGGTAAGATGCGAATTTTATTGGCAGAAGATGATACATCCCAAGCCGACAGTATAAAAACATGGCTTGAAATGGATGGCTACAGTGTCGATTGGGTTGAGCGAGGCGATCACGCTATTTTGGCTTTAGAACAACATCAATATGACTGCATACTTTTAGATCGTGGCTTACCAAAAGTAACTGGTGATGAAATTTTAAAACGTATCGTACAGTTGCATCCGCTTACACCAGTTTTATTCATTACTGCTCGGGACAGTATTGCAGATCGTGTTGAAGGTTTAGATCTGGGAGCCCATGATTATTTGGTGAAACCCTTTAGCTTAGAAGAGTTGTCAGCAAGGGTACGTGCCCAATTACGCTTGCATCATCAACAGCGTGATAATTCTCTGACTTTCGGGGATTTAAGTTTAGATGTACAAGCGAAAACGCTGCGTAAAAACGCGGAACTGATTACGTTGACTTCGCGTGAATATCAAATCTTGCATAAGATGATGTTAAATCCTGAGCATATTATGACGCGTAGCCAACTCGAAGAATCACTCTATGCTTGGGGCGATGAAGTGGAAAGTAATGCGATCGAAGTTTTTATTTACCAATTGCGTAAGAAGATTGGCAGTGATTACATTAAAACCTTAAGGGGGTTGGGTTATCGCATGAATCTTCCGCAACAAAGCTAAGTCTATGAGTGATAAAAAAAGCATTTCCTTACAGTCGCAACTGATTAAAACCTCACTGCTCAGTGCAATTTGGGCGGGAGCAATCTCCCTGTGTCTGATGTTGGGATTTGGTCTTTATCACATCATGAATGTACACGATGCCCTGATGGACGAAGTGGCAGATATGCTTACTGCTACTGATCTCACGCTGAAGCAAGACGAACAAATAGATGAACTGAGTGAAGAGTTTGATATGCAATATCAACTCATGCAAGGGTCGCAAGTCTTAACCACATCGGAACAACACACAGCATTTGAACATCAGCCCAATTTAAAACAAGGGTTGCATTATCAATGGAGAGAAGGCGCGCTTTGGCGTAGCTATGCACTTCAGGACGATGGATTAACCGTACAAATCATTCAACCGATGAAAACACGGCTGAGGGAAACGCTGCAAAGCGTACTAGGCTATGCAGGGATTCTGTTGATTGTCTGGTTGATCCAATGGCTATTACTGCATATTTTTATTAAACGTCAATTGAAAGTTCTAAAGCTCTTTTCAAAACAAATCGCTGAAAAAAATGTAGATGACTTACAAGCCATTGTTTTACCTGAACCTGTATTACAGGAACTAGAACCGATCCAAACACAGCTGAATTTTTTATTAAACCGATTAGATCAAGCCTTAGAGGCGGAACAACGCTTTACCTCCGATGCCTCACATGAATTACGCTCACCGCTGTCTGCGATTCAAATGCGACTTCAGGTATTAAAACGAAAATATCCCGACATTCAGCAGGATTTATTGAGCATACAGCACGATGTTAATCGAGGAACACGCGTGTTGGAAAATCTACTAATTTTGGCACGGCTCGACCCGACGCAATCGGAGCAATTAGATAAAAAACAAGACGACTTAGAACAGCTGAGTTTACAAGTCCTTGACGCTTTACAGCCTTTTATTGAAGAAAAGCAGATCGAATTGAAGCTACAGACCCAGTCTGTACAGTTTGAGATGAACGCAGAGTTGATGTTTAGCTGTCTACGCAATTTAGTCGATAACGCTATTCGCTATAGTCCTACGCAAGGACAGGTCAAGATTGATTTAACGGTAACAGCACAGCAGGCGGTTTGGACGATTGAAAATCAAGGTGCAGGACTGACAGCCGCAGAATTGCAACGTATTGGCGAGCGGTTTTACCGCGTATTGGGAACGAAGACGCAAGGTTCAGGTTTAGGTATTTCAATTGCCCAAAAAATTGTACAGTTACATCAAGGCCATTTAAGTGTGGATGCATCTGAACTGGGTGGCTTAAAGGTACAACTCATTTTTCCAATCCGCTAAAAACATAATTTGCCCTATTGAATTTGAGCGAAAGAGTATTGTGAGAGGAAGATGAGTGTTGCGATTTAAATTAAGTTTGAGTAGCTATAAAGCTTAATTTAACTAAGTACAAAACTTAAAAAGCAGTAAGCGAATGGCTTACTGCTTGTGTCCACGATTATTTTTATTGCGCTGATAATTATTATTTTTATCAGAAATTATTTGGTCAAAATAAGGCGATTATTTCGTGTTAAACGTAGTCGATATTCTTCACCTGCATGCATAATGCGAATTTCACGTCCTAAAGCAAAAAGGTTGTTTGAATGTAGCATTGGAAGTGAGTGGTGTGCTTCATTGCTACGAGTAAAAAGGCTAAATGGTGCGTTCATTCCGTCGACTCCGTGGTGTATTTCTGAATGGTTTAAATGATAATCATTATCGAATAGGCCTGTCAACGGTAATTTTAGGATTTTATAAAAAAGATAAATTTGCTTACACTTGGTTATCAATCGGAACAGAGTAGAGAGCAGGGAACTATGTCTAAACCGCAAATTGATGTCGCCATTGCGATTTTATTGCATCAAGACAAAGTACTGGTGGGTTGGCGTGAAGCAAAACAACATCAGGGCAATAAACATGAGTTTCCGGGCGGTAAAGTCGAGCAGGGTGAAAGTCCTGAACAGGCTTGTCGTCGTGAAATTTTTGAAGAGGTTGGAATTGGTTTACATGACTGGCATGCTTTTGATTTTATTCAACATGAATACGATGATGTTATTGTGAAATTGCATTTATTTCATGCCACCGTCCCGCATGCGTTGCTGAATGAAATCCAAAAGCCATGGGCCTGGTATTCACGTCAACAACTCATGAGCTTAAATTTTCCAAAGGCCAATCAAGCTATTTTGCAGCGCTTATATTGGCAGCAACAGATCAAAATCACCGCCGATCTACCAACATTTGAAACGCTTCAAGAGACGCTGTTGTATTATTGGCGAGTCGATGCCAGCGCAGAAAATGCAGAGGCATTAAATCAATTACCTACCGTGATTTTAAAGCAATTGATAATTAATGAAGATCTATGGTCATTACTCTCTACAGAGGTGCAAGCACATATTTCGGCTTTACATCTTAAGCAACACCAATTGCTGAAAAAAAATAAAGGTGATTTACAGCTTGGGAAGCGCTATATCGTCGCTTGTCATGATCAAGTTTCTGCACTGCATGCGCAAAAAATTGGCTGTGAGGCTATTTTTATGAGCCCAGTTCTGGCGACACAAAGTCATCCAGAGGCGCAAAGTATGGGATGGGCGCATTTTTCTGAGATTACACGAAGCATAGAAATCCCTGTTTTTGCTTTAGGTGGCATGCGTCCTGAATTGCTACCTATTGCACAGCAGTATCATGCTTATGGGGTGGCAGGTATTCGCAGTTTTTAGAAACTAGAATGTGTATATTGAATTAAAGTCGTATTTGAAAGTCGTTATGTAAAATTCAGTGAAGGTTGGTTAGAAATAGACTTACTATTTGTAAGCTATTTACTGATGTTACGCCCGTAAAAATAATTACGCATTTTTAAAATGATTTTTAAACCGATACGACGGAGTCTTAAATCTAGAGATTGAGTAAAGGGATTAGCCTTCGGCTGGAGGTACTCTTACGAAACGATGCTTCTCATTAGGCAAAATGAGAAGCGTGCTTCACAAGGAAACCATCTTGCGGTGCAATGCACCTCACTGACAAAACTCGTTCACTAGCGTCAATTTATCCAAAGTATCGCAAACATTTTTAAATAGATGTAGTCTTGTCTCAAACGCTTGCAGATGACGTTACCGTGTATCGTACTTTTATTTAGATCAAATTATGCTTCTATGTTACTGCGTAACATTATTTAATAATAACTATGAGAAATAAACTTACTTTTAGTATGTTTTAAATAAAAAAGCCTGATCTCAATTAAGATCAGGCTTTTTTATGGGTGCTTAAAGAGCTTTGATGGCTTGTTGGGCTTTTTGAATGGTGCTGCTTTTCTTTTGCATTTGACCAGCTTTTAAAACAACATTCCAAAGCTGTTGTTTCATCGGCTTGGTTTGAGCATAGCTTAATCCACGCAGTGCCAACGATTCTGCATTCGCAGGTTGATTTTTTCGATTGGCGATCATTGCCAAATATAAAAAAGTTTCCGCAGATTGTGGTGCCAAACGCTGTGCTTGAGTTGCCGCACTTTCAGCTTCATTCCATTTTCCTTTGGCATAAGCGGTTTGCGTAGTTTGCATCAATTTTTTGAATGCAGGTAAGTCGCGACCATCATCAAACTTTTGAATTTGGGTTTTCTGCTCAGGAATAACGATACGTTGACGCTTAATTTCTGGATGGTCATAAGGAGTAATAATGACCCCAGAAGGGTCATGGATATCTGCCTTTTTTTCAGGTGCAGCAGGCGGCTTTTGCTCAGGTTCGATCATGGTTTGGCAACCTGCCAAAATAATCGTCAAAACGCTCAGAATACTGAACGTTTTTAAAACTTTAATGTTGTGCAGTTTAATTTGAATACTCTCCACTTGAGATGATGCGAGGTTGATCAGATGAACCCTGATCATTATCGACATCACTTTCACGAATGTAGTCACCTAAACTATCATTTTGCTCCTGAGTTGGCTGCGTCTCTTCAGTATCAACTGTGTAAGGTTCTACTTCATATTGTGTCGAACCACATGCCGTAGCTTGATTTGGAATGGAGTTGCGCGAAAGAGGAATATACATCGCACCTGTACAATGCTGCGCAGATAAATTACCTGAATAACGGTCTAACCAATGCCACTGTACGCTGTCTGGTTGACGTAAATTAACTGGTTTTTGACGTAACTGCTTCATCACATTGGTCCAAACAGGAAGTGCTCCTGACGAACCCGTTAAGCCTGTAACTTTGTTGTTGTCTAAACCTAACCAAACCACACTTAAATAATTACCTGAATAACCTGCAAACCATGAGTCACGCGTATCATTGGTTGTCCCTGATTTACCTGCAAGTTTGAGTGAAGATGGTAATGATGCATAAGCAGAACGGCCTGTCCCTGAACTCATCACTTGTTGTAAACCGTAGTTCAAGATAAAGGCTGCATCAGGTGCAATAGTCGGTTGTACCGTTAAGCTATAACGATCTAATAAACGACCATTGGCATCGACCACTGAACGAATAGCTTTCACTGGATATTTGAAGCCACCGGTTGCAAAGTTGCCATAGACACTCATCACTTCCATCGGTGACATATCGATAGCACCGAGGTAAATCGAAGGGTAGTTTGGAATATTAGAAGTCACACCAAACTTTTTCAGATGGTTAATAAACGTAGACATACCGAACTCTTGACCTAAGCGTACCGCAGAGAGGTTATAAGAGTTTGATAGGGCATCAACCATTGGTACGACACCATGTGCGCCACCACTATAGTTTTTCGGGGTCCAAGCTTTGCCATCACTTTGAATGCTGATCGGACTATCTTCGATTTGACTCGCCCAGTTATAACGGTTGGATTCTATCGCACTGAGGTAAATCACAGGTTTTAGCAATGAACCGACTTGACGTTTAGCATCCATTGTACGGTTAAAGCCGGTAAAGTCCTGCGTTGAACCGACTGCTGAAACCAATTCACCATTTTCAGGATGAGACACCAGTACCGCGCCTTGTAATTCTTTCAAACGTGCTGGATTGGTATTGCTTAAACGTGCCACAGATTCTTTAAATGCAGTTTGTACACGAGTTTGAGCAATCGGGTCCATCGCGGTGAAAATACGAAGACCTTGATTGGTCAAATCGCTTTCTTGGTATTCAGTACGCAGTTGACGACGCACAATATCCATATAGTCTGGGAAGCGAGAAGGGCCCAATGTTGGTTTAGTAATGACATTTAATGGACGTGCAGACTCAGTTTCATATTGTTCCTGAGTTAAATAGCCCATGACCACCATATTATTTAATACAATATTACGGCGTTTAATCGCACCTTCAGGGTTTTTCCACGGATTAAATAGGGTCGGGCCTTGAACTAGACCGACTAAATACGCCTGCTGAGCAATATTTAATTCACGCAGCGGTAAACCAAAATAAAATTGCGAGGCTAAACCATAACCATTGATTGAATAGTTACCGTTTTGACCTAAATTCACTTCATTTAAATAAGCTTCAAGAATTTCATCTTTGTCATAGTGGAGTTCAATCAGCATCGCCATTAAGGCTTCGTTGGCCTTACGTTTAATGGTTTTTTCAGGCGATAAATAGAAATTTTTCACCAATTGCTGAGTGAGGGTCGAACCACCTTGACGTTTACCACCGGTGACATTACTTACGATGGCACGTGCTGTACCACGAATGGAAATACCATGATGCTGATAGAAATTACGGTCTTCGGTAGCAATTAAAGCTTGGATTAAAGGCTTAGGTACTTTATCCAGTTTAATCAGAACACGGTCTTCATTGTGCTGAGGATAAATACCACCAATTAACATCGGCTCTAAACGGGCAATACCACTACTTGAAGGTTTGGTCGCACTTACTTCAGTGATTTGATCTTCACCAAAGGTCACTTTAAGGACTTGTTCAGGGTCGACACTATCACCAAAGTCAAAACCACGCGTATGGATATAGGTCACATTGCCAGAAGTAACGTAACTCCCCGTTTTCGCATAGCTGTCTTGAGCGTTATAGCCCAAAAGTTTCAGTTCTTGGTTGAGGTCTGCTTGGCTTACAGGCGCATTGGTATAAATTTCTAAAGGACGAGCAAATACCTTGGCTGGAATATCCCAACGTTGACCTTCGAATTTGTCACGTACAATATTATCTAGACGAATAAGATAAATGCTGAACACGAGAAATCCGCCGATGATCAACAGCGAAAAAATCAGTGCAATTATGCCTATGCCACGTTCAGACTTCATAAATAGTGATAAAACCCTGAGAAATTTTGCTAATCATGCGAAGCTTTTCAGTATTTTGCAATATTTAAACTGTTATATGTATGCAAAATATTGGAAGCTACTTCACTAAAGTCGAAACTTTAAAGTTTTTTTAAATCATTTCTGTTAGTGATATGATACCAATGAGGCGAAGCGGAGCAAAAGCGCAGGTGCAAATTTCACATAAATCATTTCGAAACATTGGGTTGATTGGTCGTCCAGACAAATCATCAGTGATCGAAACCCTATGTTTGATCCACGATCATATTTTGAGTTTGGGATTACATCCTGTCTTTGATACGCAAACAGCGCAGCTGGTTCCCTACAATAATACTCAGACGGTCAGCCGTAATTTATTGGGTGAAGTTGTCGATTTGGTGATCGTTGTCGGCGGTGATGGTTCATTGCTTCATGCCGCACGTGCCTTGGTGAAATACAATACCCCTGTGATTGGGGTGAACCGTGGTCGTTTGGGCTTCCTAACCGATATCAAACCGACAGAAGTGATTTTCAAGTTAGATCAAGTGCTCAAAGGTGAGTTTCAGCTAGACCGACGTTTCTTGCTGGAAATGGAAATTCGCTCGAAAGGTGAGTCGATTTATGATGCTGTAGCTTTAAATGATATTGTACTGCACTCGGGTAAATCGGTACACATGATCGACTTTGAACTCAATATTGATGGGCAATATGTATACCGTCAACACAGTGACGGTTTAATTGTTTCGACACCAACCGGCTCTACAGCTTATGCATTATCTGGTGGTGGTCCGATTGTCCATCCAAGTATGGATGCGATTGCCTTAGTGCCAATGCATCCACATACTTTGTCGTCACGGCCGATTGTCGTGGGCGGACAAAGTGAAATTAAAATTTTGATTCGTGAAAACCGTGTTTTACCAATGGTCAGTGCCGATGGTCAACACAGTGTATCATTGGGTGTAGGCGATAGTTTACATATCCGCAAACATCCATTTAAGCTCAACTTATTACATCCACCTGGTTATGACTTCTATATGGCATGTCGTACCAAGCTAGGCTGGAACCAAGATTTTGACTCATTAAAGCAGGATTAATTATGAATATTGAACAGATGCTTGCCGTACTCGATCCTGAAATTGTTGGTCGATTAAAAACGGCAATTGAAATTGGTAAATGGCCAAATGGCGTAGCGCTGACTCAAGAACAACGTCAAATTTGTATGCAAGCGGTTTATGCATGGGAAATTAAACATTTGCCAGAAGATGAGCGTAGTGGTTATATCGACCGCGGGACCAAAGAAGAAGATGAGCATTGCGACTCGCATGTGGAAGAACCTGAGTTCAAGCCGATTCGTTTCGTTTAACCCGTTTTCTTTCTGATTGAAAAAGCCAGCTCAATGCTGGCTTTTTATTGGCTTGATGCATGCCTAGATTTATTTCTTCATATCTGCTTATTTAAGCGTGACGATTTGCCCACATGGTTTTGGCAGTTTGCATTGCATCATCAAAACTTGCGACTGCACCCATGGTATATAGTGCGATTCCCATGGTTTCGGTGACTGCGATTTCACCATATTCATGTGTCTGTTGACCGTCCCAAACGGCTTTAAAAACGGCCAAATCAAGTTCTTCTTCGACTGGACTACGGTTGTCCGTCAGTTTAGGCAACTCATGTTCATACATTTCACCATCCTTGATACCACAAATTAATGTTTTTGCATCGGGGTTACGTTCGAATTCACCACCTTCACCCTTAATGACAGCACTATTTTGATAACCCAATTGAAATGCCGCACGTTGGTGTGATCCACGATAGGCTGGATGGAAAATAGCTTGCATGGTGGCTTTGGCATTAAATGGATTTATCAGACGCGCAAGGGTGTGAATTGGGGAACGTAAACCCATCACATTGCGCAGTGAAATTAAATCACTAAGTATTGGTGAAATGACGTCGAGCGGAATATAAGCAAAATGACGTTGTATTAGTTGTTCTTCCACATCTGTATCATTTTGGCAAATAGGAAAACCCAAATACTCTAATACTTGTTCTGTATAAAGGCGGTTAATGGTATGACCTGAAGCGCCATGCATCACGACATTGTAACCGTGTTTTGCCAGCGTTAATGCTGCTAATAAAAACCATGGATAATGTTTGCGTTTACCTGCATAAGATGACCAATCTAGATCGACATCTAGCTTTTTAAACTTGAGTTGATCACGTGTAGCTTGGACGAAGCCTGTAAGTTCATCGACTGACTCTTCTTTTACACGCAATAACATCAAGAAAGCGCCCAATTGAACGTCCAAAACCTCATCTTTTAAGATCATGCTGAACGCTTGGTAGGCTTCATCATAAGTGAGCGAACGTGCGCCATTTTTACCTTTACCCACGATACGGACAAATTGCGCAAAAGGATGTTCAAAATCTTTGTAAATATTTCGTTTATTGTTCATGCAAATACGGGGCTTAAAATTAGGACTTAAGGATAGTTTACTTCTATAGTTGGTATTTTTCAGCCTGATAATGAGCGTAAAAAATGCAGTCTTTAGACTATAGTCTAATGATCTCGGTCTATTATTTAACCGAAATTAACATTTGTGGCAGAACAAGCCATTAAAAAACAGGTAAAATTTAACCTACTTTAGTATGCGTTTCATCTCCTGATCAATGTGCTGATTCTATATCAGGTCCTGATGTGATTATTTAATCACCATACATATTTCGTTTTTCTGTATTTGGCTAAGTCAAATACCTTTGGTGCTCTTTTGTCGAAGACAAAGGGGTTTTGGGCTGTTTATTTTTTGAAAATAGACAAAAACTGAATATTTCTTTGAAGCAGAAATATATCGTGAAGTAATGTCATGGCTAAAAAACCAATTTATAAGTCACTATATTTTCAAGTGATCGTTGCCATTATTGCGGGTGTATTGGTGGGTCATTTCTCACCAAGTGGTACGCAAATCATCAATGGTACCGAGCAATACGTAAAAGGCTGGGGTGAGTTGTTCTATCCACTAGGACAAGGTTTCATTAAGCTAATTAAAATGATTATTGCACCTGTGATTTTCTGTACCGTGGTAAGTGGTATTGCAGGTATGGAAAGCATGAAATCTGTGGGTAAGACAGGTGGGGTCGCTTTACTATACTTCGAAATCGTTTCGACCATCGCACTCATTATCGGTCTTGCAGTGATTAATATTGCAAAACCTGGTGTAGGCATGAACGTCGATCCAGCATCTTTAGATACTTCAGGTATTTCTAAATATGTTGAATCTGGTGCAGCACAATCTACCCAAGAATTTTTTATGAATATCATCCCAAACACCGTTGTTGGTGCGTTTGCCGAGGGTGAAATTCTTCAAGTCCTATTATTTGCCTTATTATTTGGTTTTGCTTTGCATAAACTTGGTGATGCAGGTAAGCCTGTATTGAAGTTTATTGATCAAATTGCACATGTATTCTTTAACATTGTAAACATGATCATGAAGCTTGCACCAATTGGTGCTTTCGGTGCGATGGCTTATACCATTGGTAAATATGGTATTGGTAGTTTGGCACAATTGGGTCAATTGATCATCTGCTTCTATATCACATGTTTGCTGTTTATTTTCATTATACTTGGCTCAATTGCACGTATTTGCGGTTTCAGTATTTTGAAAATGATTCGCATGATTCGCGAAGAGTTACTGATCGTACTGGGTACTTCTTCTTCTGAATCTGTACTGCCACGTATGTTGAAAAAACTCGAACTTGCTGGTGCAGAAAAATCTGTAGTGGGTCTTGTTATTCCAACAGGTTATTCATTTAACCTAGATGGTACGTCTATTTACCTGACTATGGCAGCAATCTTTATTGCACAAGCGACCAATACACCGCTTGATATTTCGCATCAGATCACATTGTTATTGGTTCTACTCATTTCATCTAAGGGTGCTGCGGGTGTGACGGGTTCAGGCTTTATTGTGATGGCTGCAACATTGTCTGCTGTGGGTCATATTCCTGTAGCAGGTTTGGCATTAATTCTTGGTATTGACCGTTTCATGTCAGAAGCACGTGCATTAACGAACCTTGTAGGTAACTCATTGGCAACGATTGTGGTTGCGAAATGGGTGGGTCAATTAGACAAAGAAAAACTAGATTTTGCTTTAGCAAATCCTGAAGAAATTGACCGTCAGATGCAAGAAGAAGGCAATGCACATCATGCATAACGCTGTGCTGTGATGTAAAAGATGTAATTAAAAAGGAAGCTTCGGCTTCCTTTTTTTATGTAAGCCCAAAGCCAAATTTGAACGCTTTAGTTTTTAGGCATGACGGCTGTTCTAAACTGCAATAGGATGAAGCTCAACAAAACAACAAACTCAACCAAGGAAGAAACACATGCTGGCTTATGATGCAGACTTAGAATTATTTCGAGATAACTTTCGCCGCTTTATGGCAGAGCATGTCGCACCACATTATGAGCAATGGGAACGTGAAGGCATTATGCCGCGTTCAGTATGGAATGCTTTGGGTGAAAATGGCTTTTTATGTGTGGATGTGCCTGAAGAATATGGCGGCTATGGCGTCCCAACGCATTATTCACTGATGCTAGTCGAAGAATCTGCGCGAGCAGGTTTTAGTGCATTATCGACAGGTATTTCATGCCATTCTGAAATTGCAGCGCCTTATATTTTGCACATTGGTTCAGAAGAACAAAAACAATATTGGTTACCGAAAATGGTCACAGGTGAAGTGGTCGGTGCCATTGGTATGACAGAGCCTGGTGCAGGTTCGGACTTACAGTCTATGCGCAGTAGTGCAATTTTGCAGGGCGATCATTATCTGCTCAATGGCTCGAAAACTTTTATTTCAAATGGTCAACATGCAGACCTTGTGGTATTGGCTGCAAAAACTGATCCACAAGCACGTGCCAAAGGTGTGTCATTACTTTTAGTCGATACACATTTGGATGGATTTAAGAAAGGTACCAACCTCGACAAAATTGGTCTGCATGCGCAAGACACTTCAGAGTTGTTTTATGACAACGTCAAAGTGCCAAAAGAGCAACTTTTGGGTCAAGCTGGACAAGGCTTTGCTTACTTGATGCAAGAGTTACCGCGTGAACGTACCGCAATTGCCTCGACTGCAATTGGTGCGATTCGCGGTTCCATTGATGTGGCAACGCAGTATGTTAAAGAGCGACAAGCGTTCGGACAGGCGATCGGACAGTTCCAAAATACTCGTTTTGTCTTGGCACAGGCTAAGATTGACGAATTGGCTACAGCGGCATTTTATAATCAAAATGTTGAACTTTATATGCAAGGCAAACTTGATGTTGAAACTGCAGCAGCACTCAAGAGCTTTTCTACCGATATGCAAATGAAAGTGGCCCATAATCTACTTCAATTATTTGGTGGCTATGGTTATATGACCGAATATCCAATTTCACGTTTCTTTGTCGATGCACGTATTCAGCAAATCTACGGTGGCACCAATGAAATTATGAAAGAAATCGTGGCAAGAAGTATTTTAGGTCGATAAACAATTTATCAGGCTGAAATTAAAATAGCGAAGTGAAGACTTCGCTATTTTTTTTAGGATGTATTTCTATAGAGACGATGTATTTCTATAGATTTGCTTATTTGAATTAGATTGTGTGTTTAATTTTGCGTGAATATTTTGAAACCTATGATAATGACGGTTGCCCCAAAACTTGCAGACAGACTTCAATAAATTCAGGCGTATCTAAAGTACTGCGAGACGATATATACAAGTTATTATCATTCACGACCGATTGATCCGACACCACCACACCTGCGTTTAACAAAGCAGATTTCAGCGTTTCAGATTGGGCGAAATGGCGACCTTGTATGACACCAGCTTCTAATAACAATTGTGGACCGTGACAACTGCTCAAAATCGGCTTTTGGCTATCTGCAAAATTACGTACAAAATAGATAAAACGGTCATCTAAAGCGAGTTTCTCGGGTGAATAACCGCCGGGGATAAATAAGGCATCAAAATCATGCACAGAGGCATCGTCGATACTCTGGTCAATGGTGATCTGGGAACGGCGTTTCATGCCGTAAACAATTTTTCCAACCTGATCTTCGATATTGATAATGCTGTGTCGAGCGGCTCGAAAGGCCTCCACAGGCTCAAGGTACTCAATATCTTCAAAATCGTAGGTCACTAACACTGCAATTTTCTTGTGCATACTTGTACCTATGGGTCTGTTATTTTTTTTCTGATATTTAGACTACAAAGCAATGAAAAAAATTACCTGTGTCTTTTGTAATAAATGCGTCAATGACTGTAAACACTAGATGAAAGTGCCATTAAGTCACTGAAAAAACGATCAATGACCAAGTGTTTATATAGATCATCTTTAAGTTTCAAATTATTTCTATGCCATGAAAACCAAGTTTTGAAATTTTTATTTTGCTTCAAGTATTGAGAGCAAAATTTAAAACTGAAATGACCAATGAAACAAATTGATTGATGGGCTTATACAAGGGGATGGATCTGATGCAAATTTGGAGGAAAAGAGAAGGTCTATTTATTGTGCTGCTCAAGATGAATGATCAATAAAGCCGTCAAAAGGTAAGATTTGCCTTAATTATGGCTTTACCTATCAGTTTAGCTGTTTTGGCTCTTAAGTTAAGCTGATGAAGCTTTAATCAACTGTATGTTTTTAAGGCTGAAACCATCAAAGTCGTATTGCGCAACATTTGAAAGCTAACTATTGTTATACTGTTTGCAAAATTTTTTTGAAGGGCGACATAACAATGATCAACGATGATCAAAACACTCCGACTTCTCTGGACTTAGCTCAAATTCGTGAAGATATCGACTCTGTTGATATGCAGATTCAACAACTTATCAGTCGTCGTGCGAAACTAGCTGAAGCTGTGGCAAAAGCAAAATTTGCTGCAGAAGAGAATCCATTGTTTTATCGTCCTGAACGTGAAGCGCAAGTTTTACGTAAAGTTATGGATCGTAACGAAGGCCCATTGTCTGATGTGACAATGGCACGTTTATTCCGTGAGATCATGTCGGCTTGTTTAGCCCTGGAAGCGCCGCAAAGTATTGCGTTTTTAGGTCCAGTCGGAACTTATACGCATTCGGCTGTTTTAAAACATTTCGGTCAAGACGCTGTTATTCGCCCTCTTCCAACGATTGATGAAGTATTCCGCGAAGTAGAAGCAGGCAGTGCGCACTATGGTCTTGTGCCTGTAGAGAACTCATCTGAAGGTGTAGTGAACCACACCCTAGATTGCTTCAAATCTTCACATCTGAATGTTATTGGTGAAGTGGAGCTGCGTATTCATCACCAGTTCCTAGTGTCTGAAAACACACGTAAAGACAGCATTAAACAAATTTATGCTCATCAACAAACTTTGGCGCAATGCCGTGGTTGGTTAGATGCTCATTATCCAGGTGTAGAACGTGTTGCACTCAGTTCAAATGCAGAAGCTGCACGCCGTATTCGCAATGAATGGCACTCAGCAGCAATTGCTTCTGAAGTCGCTGCGAACATTTACAACCTTGAAATTTTGCATAGCAATATTGAAGACAATCCTGAAAATACTACTCGTTTCTTGGTGATTGGTCGTGAGAAAGTACCGCAATCGGGCAATGATAAAACTTCATTGTTGATTTCTGCGCATGACCGTGCAGGGGCGTTGCTTGAAATTCTTGCACCATTTGCAAAACACAATATCAGTTTGACCAGTATTGAAACACGTCCTGCCTTGCCTGAAAAATGGGCCTATGTCTTCTTTGTTGACCTTGAAGGCCATGTAGAACAAGACAATGTCAAAGCAGCGATTGAAGAAATTCGTCCATTGGTTAAAGAAATTCGTGTATTGGGTTCATATCCGATTGCTGTTCTTTAAGATCACAACTGTGATCAATTCCATCAGGAGTTGATCACCTTCATCATTTGAAAAAACTGGAAGTGTAAAATGACGTTTGTCCCAGCCAATGAAGGCATTGCAAAGCTAAAGCCTTACCAACCAGGTAAACCAATTAGTGAACTTGAGCGTGAGTTGGGTATTACAGATATCGTAAAACTCGCATCAAATGAAAACCCATTGGGTTGTTCTGACAAAGTGAAAGAAGCGGTTGCTGCTGAACTTGCAGAAATTGGTCGATATCCGGATGGTGGCGGTTTTATTTTGAAAGACCAAGTTGAAAAACAATTTGGTATTGCACATGACCGCATTACGTTGGGTAATGGTTCAAACGATCTTCTAGAAATTTTTGCTCGTGCTTTTGTTTCCGAGCAAGACTCGGTGGTGTATAGCCAACATGCATTTGCTGTGTATGGTCTGGTGACTCAAGCGATTAATGCTGAAGCGATTGAAGTGCCTGCAAAAGGTTTTTCACATGACTTAGATGCAATGGCTGCGGCAATCAAAGACAATACTAAATTGATTTTTATTGCGAACCCAAATAATCCAACAGGTACATGGTTTGAAGAAGCTGAATTTGAAGCGTTCATGCAAAAAGTACCTGCAAATGTGATCGTGGTTTTAGATGAAGCCTATGTGGAATATTTCCCAGAAAACTTCAACAGCTTAAAATTCTTAGATCAATACGCAAACTTAATCGTTAGCCGTACCATGTCAAAATGTTATGGCTTGGCTGCGCTACGTGTTGGTTTTGCCTTGGCTTCAGTTGAAGTGACGGATTTCCTTAATCGTATTCGTCAACCATTTAACGTCAACCATTTAGCAATGGTTGCTGCAGTTGCTGCACTTAAAGATGAAGCGTTTATTGAAAAATCACGCGTAGTGAACAAAGCGGGTATGGCTCAACTTGAGTCAGGCTTTGATGCTTTAGGTTTAGCGTATGTGCCTTCACGTGCCAACTTCATTTTAGTAAATGTAAAAGCAGATCCTGCACAGACTTTCAATGCTTTATTAAAAGAAGGTGTGATTGTTCGTCCTGTTGGTATCCCTGAGCATTTACGTGTATCAATTGGGACTGAAGCTGAAAATGCTAAATTCTTAGCGGCATTGGCTAAAGTTTTGGGCTTAGAGGCTAAAGCTTAAGTCATGTCTGTGCCACTATTTGAAAAAGTTGCTTTTATTGGGCTTGGGCTGATTGGCTCAAGCCTAGCTCGCGTCATGATTGCTGAAGGTTTAGCTAAGGAAATTGTAGCGTCTACGCGTTCACAAAAAACTTTAGAAGATGCAAAAGCTTTAGGGCTTATTCAGCAGGGTTATAGCGATCCTGCTGAAGCGGTCAAAGGTGCAGATCTCGTTGTCTTGGCTTTGCCTGTACGTGCGACACAAAAAGTCCTTGAAGCGATCAAGCCTTATCTATCCGAACAGACGATTATTACCGATGTTGGGAGTACCAAAGGCAATGTCGTTGATGCAGCGAAAGCAGTCTATGGTGAGCAATTACCTGCTGGTTTTGTACCGGGGCATCCGATTGCTGGGGCTGAACTAACAGGTGTGCATGCCGGTAAGGTAGATTTATTTGCTAATCACAAAGTGATTTTGACACCTTTACCTAGCAGTGCAGATTGGGCTGTAGAGAAACTGATTCAATTGTGGCAAGCTGCCAAAGCGGAAGTAATTTGCATGGATGTGGAAAAACACGATGAAGTGTTGGCCCATACCAGCCATCTTCCGCATTTGATGGCATTTAACTTGGTTGAGCAACTTGCGAACCGAGAAGACAATTTAGATATTTTCCGTTATGCCGCTGGCGGTTTTCGTGATTTCTCACGCATTGCTGCAAGTGACCCACATATGTGGCATGACATCTTTTTTGCCAATAAAAAGGCAATTTTAAATGCGGTAGATGGCTTTGAAAAACAATTGGCTATTCTTCGCAAACTGATTGAAGATGAAAACTCACAAGCGTTGATGGGGCTGTTGGGGCATGCACAAGCAGCACGCCAACATTTCAATCACATGCTCGCAAAGAAACCACTGATGGAGAAAAATAAAGTGACGACACAGCAATTCAAAATTTTACCGGGTCCAAAGCAATTCCAAGGTAAATTTACTGTGCCAGGTGATAAATCTGTGTCACATCGCTCTATCATGTTTGGTGCTATTGCAGAAGGCACAACGCATGTCACTGGTTTCCTTGAAGGTGAAGATGCCTTGGCAACCCTCCAAGCATTCCGCGATATGGGGGTGAGTATTGAAGGCCCTAAAAACGGCGAAGTCACCATTCATGGTGTAGGCATGCATGGTTTAAAAGCACCTGCTGGCGCTTTGTATATGGGTAACTCAGGCACTTCAATGCGTTTGCTCTCAGGCATGTTGTCGGCACAAAAGTTTGATTCGGTGATGACGGGTGATGCGTCATTATCAAAACGTCCAATGGAACGTATTGCCAAACCATTACGTGAAATGGGTGCGCAAATTCAAACTACAGGTGAGCGTGGTACGCCTCCAGTATCTATTTCTGGAAGTCAAAACCTTAAAGGTATTCATTACGACTTACCCATGGCATCTGCACAAGTAAAATCTGGTATTTTGTTGGCCGGTCTTTGGGCAGAAGGTGAAACTGTTGTCACTGAGCCAGAACCGACACGTGACCATTCGGAACGTATGCTTCGTGCATTTGGTTATGACGTGAAAACAGAAGGCAACCGCATTTCACTTCAAGGTGGCGGCAAGTTAGTCGGTACGGATATTCAAGTACCCTCTGACATTTCATCTGCAGCATTCTTTATGGTGGGTGCAGCGATTACTGAAGGTTCAGATGTCACACTTGAAGCGGTCGGCATTAATCCAACACGTACAGGTGTGATCGAAATTTTAAAACAGATGGGTGCTGACCTGACTGTTGAAAATGAACGTATCGCTGGCGGTGAGCCGATTGCAGATATTCGTATTCGTGGTTCACGTACACTCAAAGGCATTCATATGCCAGAAGATCAAGTACCATTGGCGATTGATGAATTTCCAGCACTGTTTATCGCAGCGGCTTGTGCAGAAGGTCAAACCATTTTGACTGGTGCAGCTGAACTTCGAGTGAAAGAGTCGGATCGTATTCAAGTGATGGCAGATGGCCTAAAAATTATGGGTATCGATTGTACGCCAACCGAGGACGGCATTATCATTGAAGGTCAAGGCAAAGCGGGTGAGTGGGGTGCAATCTTCACAGGTGGTCAAATCGAATCACATCATGACCACCGTATTGCAATGAGCTTCTCAATGGCAGGTTTACGTACTTCGGGTGAAATTAATATCGTGGGTACAGAAACTGTTGCGACCAGCTTCCCGACATTTACAGAGCTAGCGACTCAAGCCGGTTTAACGATTGCGGTAAGTGAATAAATAATTCACTAAATTTGTATATTTATTCAACAACAGCCAAGCAAATGCTTGGCTGTTTGGTCTTAATTGCTTATGCTAAAACTATACAACAAGAATGTCTTTGGATAGATACATGAGAAAACTACAATTCACCGCCCATAGCGATTCAAATCGAGTTGAAAGCAGTACTGATACTCAAACTCAAGTGGCTGAGTTTTTAGCAAGTAAGCTTGAGAAATATGGCTTTCAAACGTTATCGCAAAGTGGTGATCAGATTGCAGTCAGTGTCGATCAGCATGAATTGCCACTTTCAGTGACATGTCAGGGGCAGGATGAATCCGGTCGTCTAGTCTGTGAAATTACCTCTTATCCAGATGAAGACCAAGATTGGTTAGATCGTATTACTGAGCAAAGTTTATTGAATCAATTGGCTCAAGCGGTCGAAAACAGTTTAAAAGAAGAAGACTCGTATAGTGAGTTTCAATGGAAACAAATGACGAAATGAACTGAAAAATTGAATTAAAAATCATCTATAAAAAAGCAGCATAGTGCTGCTTTTTTATTTTTTAACGGAATGTATCGAACAACGTTATAGACATTCAATATTGATAGGATTAATAGTTCGATTGCTCTTTTTCACATAGTCACACATTTTTTCTGACTCTTGTTCATTGAGTCCCCAAAACACGATCACACCACGTTGATCAGTCAATTTGCTATCGCTAAGGTAAATATAATGAGTGTCATGATATTTTTTATCGAGCATATCTTTATATTTTTGATCGGTAAAAGATGAACAAGACGAAATTTCAGCTTCTTTACACACCGAGTCACTTGAACAGCGTTGCTTAAAGGTTGAAATCATATTCATGGTGTCAGTGCTGTTGAGTTGGGCTTCACACACTTGGCTGTTGGGAAAGTCGTAGACCATTTTTAAGCTAAAATCACGACCATCGACATTCATCTTGTATGACGCAGTCAAATAGGCTTTGGGACCATCGTTCGCAGCAACCGTAGACGCTGGCAAATTTGTCGTTGTGGATGGGGTTGAATTAAAATAATAGACCAAAGCTGCAATGCTTAGACTTAAAATCACAGCAACAATAAATTTCATTTTTCCCTCTAAATTTTATCTTAATTTTTCTGGGTATTATTTCTGTAGTTGATTATTTAAACAAGTAAATAATTGGTTTTTAGATAAAAAATTGAGGCGTAATCAAAATTAAACGAGTATAGGCTTAAGTCATTACATGTTGAACGAATTGTGATCACTAATGCAAAAAAATGGATAACTCGACAAGCGAGTAGTTCAGTTTATCTGGAATATTGGGGGAATAGAGCGTTCGCTAGGCAAGAAAAATGAGCCAGTTAAGCTGACTCATTTTTGGTATTGTTTATACTAAAAAGCGTGAAATCGCAATACGAAGCTGTTTTAGATAACCCGTAAAGAAGTGGTTTGCACCGGGCAAAACCGTGATTAAATGGCGCTGTGGTTTGGCCCACTGAATCAAGTCAGATAACAGTGTGACATTATCTTCTTCACCATGAATAAATAAAATATCACCCTTAATATGCGGTGTCACATAGTGACGTACACCTGCAACTGTTGTGGTTGGTAAGCCGCATAAAATAGTCTGTACAGGCTGTAACTCCACTGGCAATAGGGCATAGCATTTAGTCATGACATTTGCACCAAAACTAAAACCGCCTGCATAAAATGGCAAGTTTGGGTGTTGGCTACGAGCAAATTCAATGACTTGCATGGTATCTTTGGTTTCACCATTGCCTTCGTCATGTATTCCTGCACTTTGGCCAGAGCCGCGGAAACTTGGGCGATAGACAACATAGCCACGTTCTAAGAACATTTGCGCTAAAAGCACAGGTACTTTGTGCTGTGGTGTGCCACCTTGCAATGGGTGAGGGTGTGTAACTACCGCGAATCCTTTCACTTCACCCTGTGGATAATCAACAAAAATTTCAAGCTGACCAACAGGCCCTTGAATGAACAGTTGTTCTGACATAATGACTAAAATGTGAAAGCGGGAGAGTCGCATAGTTTACAGATTATGTTTATCAAAAACACAGATTGGATTTGAAAATACTCTACTGTTATAGTTTGTTTAATTAAAAATTAATCAGGATGTTTATGCTCGCTTTAATTTCTCCAGCAAAAACTTTAGATTACGAAACCGCTTTACCGACTGAAAAATTCACTCAACCACGGCTATTAGATCATTCTGAAGAATTAATCTCAGTCGCACGTAAATTGTCGGTAAGTGAAATTTCAAGCTTGATGAGTGTCAGTGAGAAAATTGCGACTTTAAATGTTGAGCGCTTCCGAGATTGGCAGCCTGATTTTGATTTTGCCAATGCACGCCAAGCAATCTTTGCCTTTAAAGGTGATGTATATACCGGTTTAGATGCTTATAAACTTACAAACTCAGACCTTGAATATGCACAAACCCATTTGCGTATGCTCTCGGGTCTCTATGGTTTATTGCGTCCGCTTGATTTAATGATGCCATATCGTTTAGAGATGGGGACCAAGCTGCAAAATCCAAGTGGACATAACCTATACGAGTTTTGGGACAATACCATCACCAATCTCATCAATGACGATTTGGAAAAAGCGGGCTCTGAACTTTTGGTCAACATCGCTTCAGATGAATATTATAAGTCGGTCAAAGAATCAAAAATCAAAGCCGAAATCATCAAGCCTGTTTTTCTCGATCAAAAGAACGGCAAATATAAAGTCATCAGCTTCTATGCCAAAAAAGCACGTGGCCTAATGGCGCGTTATTTGTTGGAAAATAAAATTGAACGTATTGAAGATATCAAGTCGTTCAATACCGATGGTTATTATTTCGATGCAGAGAGTAGCTTAAAGGGTGAATTGGTCTTTAAGCGAGATGAACAACAAGCCGCTTAATTTCGAAATTGAAAAGCTTAGACTGAAAAGAATATGTATAGCCGCTGCCTTGAAGTCAGCGGTTTTTTATCTTCTTCATTCGAGATTTAATGGTGGGGCTGTGAAATTGATGGTGCTTTAAATTTCGTATGTGAAATGATCTATGATTTGAAGCTTTTTGCGGAAAAGGATTCGAAAAATCATTCAGCGATTATCTTGTCTATCAGTCTAAAATATATTACAAAGTTAACATTGATCGAACAAATAGCTTATTAAATGACTTAATAAGATATAAAATTGTGAAATACGTCACTTTTTTGTTTAAGTTTTTTGTTATTATAGCCAAATATTTAAACATGAATAAAATTTTGTTATGAAAAAAATACTGATACCAATTTTTATACTCAGCATTGTGTTCTTAGGGTTTAGTGTTTATAAAAATGCAGAGTTAAAGCGACAGCAAGAAATTAATCAGGTGTTCAATGATGATTTGAACGCATCACCTTATATGCGCTAAAAAAAAGTCAATCTAGCAGCTTTTGCATTGAGCTCAATCATGATACATAAGGTATTACTCTAAAAATTGTTATTTTATTTTTACATATAATAATTAGAAACTTTATAAAGAAAACAATGTCTTAAATTTACTAAATTGAAAAGCGATGAAAATGTGGAAACATTAAAAAATCAATGTGTTATAATTTGCCGAAATTAATTTGATCAGTATTTATTGATATTAAATACGAATTAAATGAAATAAATAGAGGAGCTGCATAGGTTTATGCAGCTTTTTTGTTTGCAAATTTCAACATTTGTACCGTGTTATATGCTGTTGAAAATAGGATTTTTTAGAGCCTACAATCTGCCAAATTGGCATATTCATTGCTTAGGCATATACAAAATTAATGATGAATACATCACATGATTAATTTTGTGGGATGCTTATATGCATAAAGTTTACTTCATAGGGGCTAGGTCATGACGACTCCTAATCCATCTTCCGAGAACATGCTTGAACGTCTGTTTAAACTGAGCGAAAACAAAACCAGTTTCAAAACAGAAGTCATTGCAGGTGTAACTACTTTTTTGACAATGTGTTACATCATTATTGTCAATCCAATGATTTTGTCCGAAACGGGTATGGATCATGGCGCTGTTTTTGTCGCAACCTGTTTAGCAGCAGCCATTGGCTGTTTAGTAATGGGTATTGTTGCTAACTATCCAATTGCCCTAGCACCGGGTATGGGCTTAAACGCTTACTTTACCTATTCTGTATGTTTGGGTATGGGCGTGGAATGGCAAACTGCTTTAGCAGCTGTTTTTGTCTCTGGCCTTGTTTTTATCGCTATCAGCATGTTCAAAATTCGTGAAGCGATTGTCAATGCGATTCCAATGTCGCTTAAACTGGCGATCGGCGGCGGTATTGGTTTATTCCTTGCGCTGGTTTCTTTGAAAAATGCCGGCATTATTGTTGATAACCCTGCAACACTGGTCAGTCTGGGTGATTTAAAACAGCCGTCTGTCTTGTTGGCTTTACTTGGCTTCTTGATGGTTGTGGTTATGCATCACTTCAAAGTACGTGGTGCAATCATCATCAGTATTTTGGTGATTACTGCAATTTCAACCTTGCTGGGCTTCAACGAATTTAAAGGTGTTGTAGGTGCTATTCCTTCAATCGCTCCAACATTCATGCAAATGAACTTCGAAGGTCTATTCACTGCAAGTTTGATTGGCGTGATCTTTGTATTCTTCTTGGTCGATTTATTTGATTCTACAGGTACATTGGTCGGTGTATCACACCGTGCAGGTTTATTAAAAGACGGTAAATTACCACGTTTGAAGAAAGCATTATTTGCTGACTCATCTGCAATTGTTGCGGGTGCGGCATTGGGTACGTCATCAACTACGCCTTATATTGAATCATCAGCAGGTGTTGCTGCCGGTGGTCGTACAGGTTTAACTGCAGTTGTAGTTGCTGTATTGTTTATTTTGGCATTGTTCTTAGCACCACTTGCTCAGTCAGTACCAGGTTTTGCAACTGCGCCAGCATTGTTGTTTGTTGGTGTGTTGATGATTCAAGGTATCGTTCATATTGAGTGGGATGATATTACTGAAGCAGTCCCTGCATTCTTGACAATTGTATTTATGCCGTTTACCTATTCAATTGCAGATGGTATTGCAATGGGCTTCATTAGCTATGCATTGGTTAAATTGCTTACAGGTAAGGCGAAAACTGTACCATATATGGTCTGGATTATTGCTGCACTTTGGGCATTAAAATTTGCTGCATTTGGCGGTTAATACTGTCAAATAGCGAAAGGGTGTAAACTCCGTTTGCACCCTTTTTTATTTTTATGAGGATAAAAGATGGATCAACTTGAGCTGATTCGCGCTTTGCCAAAAGCAGAGCTACATGTGCATATTGAAGGGACATTTGAGCCTGAACTCATGTTTGCAATTGCCCAACGCAACAATATTGCAATTCCTTATCAGTCAGTCGAAGAATTAAAAGAAGCGTATAACTTTCATAATTTACAGTCTTTTTTAGACATTTATTATGCAGGTGCGAATGTACTGATTCATGAGCAAGATTTTTATGATTTAGCATGGGCATATTTAGAAAAATGTGCAGAAGATCATGTGGTTCATACTGAAATGTTCTTCGACCCACAAACTCATACAGATCGTGGCGTTGCTTTTGAAACTGTTTTGAATGGCTTACAACGCGCTTGTGATGATGCTAAAATGAAACTGGGCATTAGCTCACATCTGATTATGTGTTTCTTACGTCATTTATCTGAAGACGCAGCATTTTCAACTCTAGAACAGGCTTTGCCATATAAAGATCAAATTATTGGTGTCGGTTTAGATTCGAGTGAAGTGGGGCATCCGCCATCAAAATTCGAACGTGTTTTTGCCAAAGCACGTGAAGCAGGTTTTCTTATTGTTGCGCATGCAGGGGAAGAAGGTCCAGCAGAATACGTATGGGAAGCCTTGGATCTACTGAAAGTAAATCGTGTTGACCATGGTGTACGTTCAGAAGAAGATCCTGTCTTAATGCAGCGTTTAATTGCAGAGAAAATGCCATTAACAGTTTGCCCGCTGAGTAATTTAAAACTTTGTGTGGTGAATGATATGGCTAATCATAATATTCGCCGACTATTGCAACAAGGTGTGCATGTGACCGTCAATTCAGATGATCCATCTTATTTTGGTGGCTATATGAATGATAACTTTATTGCGATCACCGAAGCTCTTGATCTAAGCAATGCAGAGTTAAAGCAACTGGCAATTAACTCTTTTGAAGCATCATTTATTTCAGATGCGGAAAAACAAACTTGGATTAAAAAGATTGAAGCGTTGAATTAATAATCAGCGTATAATCTCAGGCAGTGAATATTCACTGCCTTTTTTATGTTTAAATCATGCTTTTCTCTCATTCAAATCGCTCTATATTTGCCTCATCGATTACATTTTTAGCCGTAGTATTGATTTCATCGGCTGCTATTGCAGATAAATCAAGTTTAAGTCAGCGTATGCTAAAGCCCGTGATTGAATATCAATGCTCGCAAGAGTTAAATAGTTCTAAAATTTGGAAAGGTGCTGCGTTGTTTATGAGTGCTCAACAGAAAAAAGACAATCAAGCTGCGATTTGTCAGTGCGTGAGTGAGCATGCTATGGATGATATCGGTGCAAAAGATCTGATGACTGCTGCAGTGAATGAAACTGAAAAGAATAAACTGATATCTAAAGCGGTTTTGAATAGTATGCGCGGCTGTGCTCAGCAAGTGCTGAATTAAAAGATGATGCTCAAAATAAAAGCCACATGATGTGGCTTTTATTTTGTCTTTATTAGGGTTTTGGTTGTCGTGTCATGCTTTTGAGCACATGGTCTTTATCAATAAAATGATGTTTCAGTGCTGCCAAAATATGACCGACTAAGAGCAAGCCTGCTGCCCAAGAAATCCAAATATGTAGCGGTTTCACGATGGCAAGTAATTCAGGATTATCTTGGACCAAGCGTGGTATTTCAAACAAATACAGGACAGGGGCCGGGTGACCTGCGCTCCAACTAAATAAGCAACCTGTAATAGGTAAAGCCAGTAGTACAAAATAAAGTGCTAAATGACCCAAATGTGCCAAGGTTTTCATGCCGGAGGACATGTTGTCAGGTAAATCTGGAGCGGGGTGGGTATAGCGCCAAAAGATTCGTATCACCACCAGAAAAATAATCGTAGTAGCAATATTTTTATGGAGGGTAATGACTTGCCCTTTAAAGCTGCCATCGACGTCATAACTCAGAAAATTACCACTATAAAAGCCAATTAACCATGCCACGATGAATATGATCGCCATCAGCCAATGTAAGACCTGAGCTGTTCGAGTGTAGTATTGTGTGTTATTGCTCATGTTGATTATTTAAGCGTCCAATCTTATGCAGATTCTAATACAGACCACAAAAATATGCGTCGTTTAAAATCGGGACACTGTGTTGTGAATATGCAACACAGGCTTTGATGATTAACTACACAACTACCGAATTTATTTTAAATAGTCATATCAGATGGTGTGTGATTTGGGGCACAATATGCGCGTTAATTAACAGAACAAAGGAAATATTCGTGAAAAAATTAGTTGCTGTTCTAGCTCCATTAGCGCTTGTACTTTCTGCATGTGCTGCGACTGGTACAACAGGTACAAGTACATCTACAGGTACAACTTCAGCAAACAGCTTGGCAATGATGGCTGTTAAAGTGGGTGTTCAAGCGAAATGCGTGACTGAGCTAAATAACAACAGCTACTGGAAAACAGGTTCAAAACTATTAACAGAAACTCAAAAATCTGAACTACAAACTGAAGTGTGTTCATGTGTAGGCGAGAAAGCGACAACTAGCGTGACTGCAACGGATTTGGTTGTAGCAGCAATGGATAAAACTTCACAAGCTAATCTTGCGGCTAAAATCGTGACAAATACTTTAAATGCTTGCGTGATCGAAACATTTAAAAACTAAGATTTAGAACATTTTATACGACCCAGACATTGGTATTGCTGAGTATTAGCAAATCCAAATTAAGGGTCGTATTTTATTTTGAGTGAGAGATATATGAAAATTGCTGGTGCAGATGAAGCGGGTCGCGGTCCATTGGTGGGTTCGGTTGTTGCGGCAGCTGTCATTTTAGATCCAAATAACCCGATTGAAGGTTTAAACGATTCTAAGAAACTCACTGAAAAAAAACGTGAAAAGTTATTTATTGAGATTCAAGAAAAAGCCTTGGCTTGGGCGATTGCTGAAAGTTCTGCACAAGAAATTGATGAGATCAATATTTTGCAGGCATCATTACTTGCAATGCGTCGTGCAGTGGAAAAACTCAATGTACAGCCAGAACACGTGCTGGTCGATGGTAATAAAGTCCCAACCGGTTTAGCGATGAGCTGTGATGCTGTCGTAGGTGGTGATGCGATTCATCCAGAGATTTCGGCTGCGAGTATTTTGGCAAAAGTGACTCGAGACCATGAAATGGTTGAACTAGATGCAAAATATCCACAGTACGGTTTTGCGAAACACAAGGGCTATCCAACCAAAGCGCACTTCGAAGCGATTGCGCAGTATGGGGTGATTGATGAACATCGCCGCAGTTTTGGCCCAGTCCGTAAAGTTCTAGAAGGGCAGTAATAAAGCTTAGTTGAACGTCTATAGTAAAAGCATGTTCTAGATAAATTTAAAGCGGCCTAATGAGCCGCTTTATGATTTAAACAACTTAAATCTTAGCGATTATAGTTATTTTGGGAATAATCAGTTTCTTCAAAAGATGGCTGATATTCTTGATCAATGTTTTGGAGATGTTCGTGCATTGCGCGTTCATGTTGAATTCGTTGGTAAATTTCTTCACGATGAACAGATACTTCTTTTGGAGCATTCACGCCAATACGAACCTGATTACCTTTAACACCAAGTACAGTCACGCTAACTTGGTCTCCAATCATTAATGTTTCTCCGACACGACGAGTCAGAATCAGCATGTTTCTCTCCTTGCAAAATGCAAAACCTGCAAATGATCTGTTATGTAAAATTCATAACTTGTAAAAGCAAAAAATTTAGCAGTGCATCTGAAACAATCATTGTGACAGTCGCAAACTGAGTAAATTTTAAAATCCTCAGGTTTAATATAACAGAGCCACTATAAAAAAAACTATAGTGGCTCTGAATTTTTACGATGTTTTTCAAAATCTGTCTAACAATGACAAATTTTGACACACAGCAAGGTTAATTAAGCACGTGCGCTTGATTCACCTGTTTCACGGTCTAGACCGAATGCAGTGTGTAGAGCACGTACAGCAAGCTCTAAGTATTTCTCATCAATAATCACTGAAATTTTGATTTCAGAAGTCGAAATCATCAAAATATTAATGCCTTCTTTTGCAAGAGCAGTAAACATTTTGCTTGCAACACCTGCGTGTGAGCGCATACCAACACCTACAATCGATACTTTTACGATGTCCGCGCGAGTTGCAACTTCACGTGCACCAATTTCTTGTGCAGTCGCTTCAAGAATGGCTTTCGCTTTTGATAATTCACTACGGTTAACTGTAAATGTGAAATCAGTTGTACCGTCTTCTTCAACGTTTTGGATAATCATATCCACTTCAACATTGGCATCACCAATTGGTGAAAGGATGTTTGAAGCGATACCTGGTTTATCCGGTACACCAAGAATAGTTAATTTAGCTTCATCACGGTTGAACGCGATACCTGAGATGATTGGTTGTTCCATGTTGTCTTCCGCTTCAGTGGTGATTAGTGTCCCGACGTTTTGTTTAAAGTTTTCGTCGAATGCGCCATCATCGTCATTATCAAAACTTGATAATACGCGTAAAGGCACTTGGTATTTACCGGCAAATTCTACAGAACGAATTTGAAGGACTTTAGAACCAAGTGATGCCATTTCAAGCATTTCTTCAAAAGAAATACGATCAACTTTTTTCGCTTTTGGAGCGACACGAGGGTCAGTGGTGTAAACACCATCAACGTCTGTGTAAATCTGACATTCATCAGCTTTAAGTGCGGCGGCCAATGCAACACCCGAAGTGTCAGAACCACCACGACCTAGAGTCGTAGTGTTACCTTCGGCATCAAAGCCTTGGAAACCTGCCACTACAATGACACGTCCAGCGTCAAGGTTTGAAGTCAATACATCCGTATCAATCGCTTCAATACGCGCCTTGGTAAATGCGCTGTCGGTTTTAATACCGACTTGACGGCCTGTAAGTGATTTAGCTTCAACACCAATAGAGTTAAGTGCCATTGCTAACATAGAAATCGTTACCTGTTCACCCGTAGACACCATTTGGTCTAATTCGCGTGGATCAGGGGTTTCGGTAATGGCTTTCGCTAAAGCAAGTAGACGATTGGTTTCGCCACTCATTGCAGATACAACAACCACAACTTTGTGACCGTGATCATGCCAACGCTTTACACGACGAGCAACATTTAAAATGCGCTCTGGAGTACCCATTGAGGTACCGCCATATTTTTGAACGATTAATGCCATAACTATCCTTACCAATTAAATAAGTCTAAAGACTTAAAGCACTTACACATATTTTAAGACCGCACTTCGGCGCGATTTTAATATACCACGTAGCTTATGAACTCCAAGGTAGGAGGAGTTCAAATAGATACTTTGTGTCTGCAGGGGATTCACATGAACCCAGCCTTTTAGACTCCATTTTCATCATTTAGCCAGAGGTTGAATATTGGTTTCAACATGATGATTGAGTTTGCGCTTACACGCATCAACAGTGTTTAAGCAGGATCCAGCATTAAAAAACACACTGCTTAAACCTGTTGATTTGCTCAAAGGAGGTGAGTCACTTTGAGCTATAGGACTTTTGGTCTTATTTTGCAGCTAACCATGCAACGAGGTCAGTCATTACCGCTTCAAGTTTGTCGCTATAAGGTGCACCACCTTGAGCCATATCAGGTTTACCACCACCTTTACCGCCAAGTTCTTGACCAAGGTGTTTGATGATGTCACCTGCTTTTACAGCAGCAGTGTATTCTTTAGCTACCGAAGCAATTAAGCTCACTTTGTCGGCATCAACCGCTGCGATCACGATCACAGCATTATCTAGCTTAGATTTCACACCGTCGTGCAAGTTGCGAAGTGATTTCGCATCTACACCTTGAACGGTAGTGATTAATGTTTTGCGGCCAGCAATCTCTTGAACTTGATTCAATAACTCAGCGGCTTGGAAGCTTGCCAATTTTTGGTTCAATTGTTCAATTTGTTTTTGCAAGCTAGATGCTGTGTGAGACAAAGCTTCAACTTTTTCTAAAGTTTGATCTTTTTGCGCTTTCAGCAAGTCGTTAATTGCATGAATGTCACGATCTGCTTTTTGCGCAGCTTCAACAGCTTTAGTACCCGTAACGGCTTCAATACGACGTACGCCTGCAGCAACACCGCCTTCAGAAGTGATTTTGAATAGACCAATATCACCTGTGCGTTTTACATGAATACCGCCACAAAGTTCGATAGAGAAGTTTTTCTCATCTTTGGTTGTACCCATTGAAAGTACACGTACTTCGTCACCGTATTTCTCACCGAACAACATCATTGCGCCTTTTTCTTTGGCCGCCTCGATGTCTAAAAGTTCAGTTGAAACAGCAGTATTGGCAATCACTTCGGCATTGACAATGCGTTCAATTTCTTGAAGCTGTTCAAATGAAACAGGTTGGTCATTAGCAAAGTCAAAACGTAAAAGTTCGCTTGCAACCAATGAACCTTTTTGCTGTACGTGCGTACCTAAAACTTGGCGAAGTGCTGCATGTAATAGGTGAGTTGCAGAGTGGTTGCGTGAAGTTGCTTCACGGATATCCGCTTTAACAATCGCCTCAACTGCTTGAGCTGCTTTTAAGTTACCCATGGTCACGATGCCTTGGTGTACAAAAGCGCCGCCTGATTTTTTGGTGTCTTGAACTTCAAAAATACCAGTTTCGTTTTTGAAGATACCTGTATCGCCAACTTGACCGCCACTTTCTGCATAGAAAGGAGTTTGGTTTAGAACGATTAGTGCTTCGTCACCTTCAAAAACTTCATCAACTTGTTCGCCGTCTTTGTAGATTGCAACAATTTGACCTTGGCCTTGAGTTGCGTCATAGCCGTCAAATTGAGTCTCGCCTTCAACTTTGACAATTGAGTTGTAGTCGATGGCGAATTTACCTGCATCACGTGCACGTTGACGCTGTGCAGCCATTTCAACTTCAAAGCCAGCTTCATCAATGGTGAGATCACGTTCACGTGCAATATCCGCTGTTAAGTCAGTCGGGAAGCCGTAAGTGTCATACAGTTTAAATACAGTTTCGCCTGGAATCACTGAACCTTTAAGGTTTGCCAATTCGCCTTCAAGCAATTTCAAGCCTTGCTCGAGTGTTTTAGCAAATTGCTCTTCTTCTTTTAAAAGCTGAGCTTCGATACGTGCCTGGTTAGCAGCAAGTTCAGGATAAGCAGCACCCATCACTTCGATTAACGGCTGCAACATTTTGTAGAAGAATGAACCTGTTGCACCCAATTTGTTACCATGACGTACGGCACGACGGATAATACGGCGCAGTACATAGCCACGGCCTTCGTTAGACGGGTTAACACCGTCTGCAATTAAGAAGCAGCAAGAACGTGCATGGTCAGCCACAACTTTAAGTGAAGCAGGGTATTCAACTGGTTTGTTTTCTGCTTGTGCTTTTGCTTCAAGTTCAGTGGTATCTAAACCAATGATTTCAGCAGCAGCTTTAAGTAGGTTTTGGAATAGATCGATTTCGTAGTTTGAGTTTACATGCTGTAAAACTGCAGAAATACGTTCCAAGCCCATACCAGTATCTACAGAAGGTGCAGGAAGGGCATGCAGTACGCCATCAGCAGTACGGTTGAACTGCATGAATACGTTGTTCCAAATTTCGATGAAACGATCGCCATCTTCTTCAGGAGTGCCCGGTAAGCCACCCCAAATATGGTCGCCATGGTCAAAGAAGATTTCAGAACATGGACCGCATGGACCTGTATCACCCATTGCCCAGAAGTTATCTGAAGCGTATTTTTCGCCTTTGTTGTCACCTATACGGATAATTCGTGAAGCGTCTAGACCAATTTCTTTGTTCCAGATATCAAATGCTTCGTCATCTGTATGGTAAACAGTGGCATATAGTTTATCTTTTGGCAGACCTAACCATTTTTCGTTGGTTAAGAAATCCCAAGCAAATGTGATGGCATCACGTTTGAAGTAGTCACCAAATGAGAAGTTACCCAACATTTCAAAGAACGTGTGGTGACGTGCTGTATAACCAACGTTGTCTAAGTCGTTGTGTTTACCGCCGGCACGGACACATTTTTGTGAAGAAGTTGCACGAACGTAGTCACGTTTTTCAAGACCGAGGAAGCAGTCTTTAAACTGGTTCATACCAGCATTTGTGAATAATAGTGTTGGGTCGTTGGCAGGTACCAGAGAACTCGACGCGACACGTGTATGCCCTTGCGATTCAAAGTAGCTTAAAAAAGCTTCGCGAATTTCAGCTGATGTCATAAAACGAGTACTCACAACCAAGTCTCTCCTAATTTCGATTTGGTAATAGCATATCAAGCAAGTCTTACAAAAATTTAAAGCTGGCTTGAGATGCTGACATAAAATTTAAAAACGCTAAATTATAACGGAAAAAGGTGTAGTGACCAATGATTTTCGGCTATCTCTATGACTTTTTATATGTTTTAAATTTAGCACCTATATTTTTAGATTTTTAAACCTTTGGAACGCTGAAAAGTATTCATTGATTAATCTTGTGAGCGCACTGTTGCTGCGTTTTATTTACTGATGTTACGCAGTAACATCAGAAGCGCAATTTGATCCAAATAAAAGAACGATACGCGGTAACGTCATCCGCAAGTGTTTGAGATAGTGCTACTTTTAATCAAAAATGTTTTTGCGATATTTTCAATAATTTGACGCTAGTGAAAGAGTTTTGTCGGTGAGGTGCATTGCACGGCAAGTTGGTTTCCTTGCGAAGCACGCTTCTCATTTTGCCGAATGAGAAACAATGTTTCGTAAGAGTACCTCCAGCCGAAGGCTAATACCTTTATCAATTCAAAAATGTAAGACTCCGTCGAATAAACTTAAAAAGCATTTTAAAAATGCTTAATTACTTTTACGACATAACATCAGTTGTTTATATGTCTTGAAAAGCTTTGAAATTTCAAATTCAACATGTTGATGAATGCTCTACATGAAGGTGGGTTGCTTTTATATTTTTCAGTTCATTTGGATAATTGCATGTTTATACCCAATTTAATAATAGTGTTTGGACTTGATCTTAGTGCTGTACATTTCTAGTGAAGCTAATATTTGGATCTATACAGGTGCTAAAGTTTTATAAAAATAAAGCCCAATAAGCATTAAACGAATAAATGATAACGTTTTCATGTTGAAATCCATTAACATATAGATGCTTTATTTTTGTTTCAAAACGAAGGATTGGTCATGCAGCGAGTGGCAATTAATGGATTTGGTCGAATCGGACGCAATGTATTACGCGCTTGGTTTGAAAATCCAAAAGAATTTCATTATGAAATTGTTGCCATAAATGATGTCGCTGATGTGGAAACCATGGTGCATTTGTTTAAATATGACACCACGCATGGTCGTTTTGCAGGCCAAGTCGAAATTCTTGAGCAAGATGGCGCTATTTTTCTAGATATCTCTTGTGCTCAAGCGCATCTCAAAGTGCAAGTTTTAAATGAAGCACAGCCGAATCTTTTGCCTTGGCAGCAACTGAATGTCGATGTGGTACTCGAATGCACAGGTTTATTTAGATCGCGAGAGGCAGCCACACAACATATTGGTGCAGGTGGCAAACGTGTGATTATTGGTGCGGCGCCGTTTGACAGTGTTGATGCTGCGATTGTGTATGGTGTTAATCATCATGAAGTCAAAGCGACGGATCAAATTATTTCGAGTGTGTCGTGTACCACGCAGGCTTTGGTGCCTTTAGTCAAAATTATTGATGATGCCTTTGGTATAGACACAGCACTCATGACAGAAATTCATGCTGTGACTGCGGATCAGTCTGTATTGGATCATGCACATCGTGACTTACGTCGTGCGCGAGCTTCGGGTCAAAATATTATTCCAACGACGTCTTCAGCTCTAGGGGCATTGAAACGGGTCATGCCGAAAATGGAAGATCGAATCGATGGCTATTCGATACGTGTACCGACGATCAATGTCGCTGCAATCGATTTAAGTTTTTTGTCCCAATCGCTTATCACCAAGCATGAGTTAAATGCAGTGTTAAGCAAAGCTGCACGTTTTGATTATCATGAAATTATGTCAGTAACCGATGAACCTTTGGTATCAAGTGATTTTAATCATTCACCTTATTCATTGATTGTCGATTTGAATCAAACCATGGTGGTAGGAAAACAAGCAAAAGTTTTCGCATGGTATGACAATGAATGGGGTTATGCGAACCGCTTGCTCGATTTATGTGAAAGTTTTCATTCTCTATAAAAATTCAAACATATCCAATGTAAAAACATCTACTAGCTTGTAGGTGTTTTTTTATTTTCTAAAATTAGATGAAAAATCATGCTTAATGACCTACATATGGCTTGAAAATATTGAAAAATTTTAAAAAATATTCAAGCACAGCCGATTTATTGTTTAAGATGAAAGTCAAAGAAATATATAAAGAGTATTGAGCATGATGTTGATGTTACTTTGGGGATTTATTTTATTATTGGCGCTGGCGGTTATATTTTTAATTTGGCTACAGTTTAATCGTGACGTATCGCAATCTACCGCGCATGAAACCTTGCCACTTGAAGAAAAAGTGGTGCATTTAGAAGCCAACCTGAAAAAGACCTTGGAAATTATGCAAGATCTTGCAAAGAAAATGCATATCCAGCAAGAAGTATTAGATCAAACCACTCACAAATTACAGCAAGTTGAATTGCAAAATGCAGAGTTGGTGAACCTTTTGGCAAAAGTGATCAAGACAGACCAAAGCTAATCAAAAAAATACAAAAGACTGCCCACACCTCGATATCTGCATGAAGCATGTGATCTCAAGGTATGGGTATTTTTTATCCAATAAGATGATTCCTAATATTCATCATCATTGGGTTTAAATCGTAGTTCTTTCGTTATTCAAAACATGATCGCGTATTACTTAGTTAAATCAAAATTTGTCTTAATACTGCTGCTGAAAGCATGCTAATCACAACGGTAGGCAATAACGAAAAACGTGATGCTGCAAATAGGGTAATGGCTATCGCAATCAGATCGGCAGGATTATATTTGACAAAATAGGGCGCAATCACTGATATCAACACACAGCCGGGGACAACTTCCATAATTTGACGTTGTTTGTTGGTGAGGCTACGGTTTTTCAGTAACATATAACCCAAGATGCGGGTCAGGTAAGTGGTTAAGGCTATAAATAGAATCGCGATCAGGGTGCTAGTCTGGATCATGCATCATCTCCAATTAGGAAAAATGCAGAAGCAATGCCAGTAACTGCGCCAATCGGAACATACCAGCCCGCAGGGAGATACAAGTAAGCCAAAGATGCGGCAATCAAACTGACCAGCCATGGACGCGCCGCTTTAAAGCCTTTCCACATGCCACGCAGTAAAACAAGAAATACAGCAGGGAAGGCCATATCAAAACCAAGTCGACTAATATCGCCAAGTATCGGCCCGATCATTGCCCCTAGCGTGGTAAAGCCAACCCACATCAAATATAGAGCACAGCATAAGCCTGCATAGAACATCAAACTAAAGGCGCGCTGAATTCCCAAAACATTAGATTTTTTTTGCGCATCAGCCAAACCCACAGCCCAACTTTCATCGCACATAAAAAATAAAGCGGTATAAACCTTACGATTCGGTAGATGTTGTAAATACGGGACAAGGCTCGCCCCCATTAATAGGTGCCGACTATTCACTAAAAACGTAATAAACATCAGCATGAGAATATTAGGGGGATTGGTCCAAACTTCCAAAATGGCAAATTCAGAACCACCTGCAAAGTTAAGGCCAGTCAAAAGCGGAACTTCTAAACTAGAAAAGCCTTTATGTGTTGCCTGAGCACCCAAAACTAATGCAAAAGGAATAATGCCCAGCAGCATTGGAATAGATGTTTTTAGACCTCGTTTAAACTCAATAGAATGCTGTGAGTGGGTGTGATTGAGTGTACTTTGTCTAAACATCAACATGACGTTTTCCATGAAGCGAGATCGAAAGCAATATTTTATGGATATCTGAGCAGCATTTGGCAGCTATTTTATGGAAGATTGCTTTTGTTGTGCAATAAAATTGCTAAAATAAAGATTATTGTGAAATTTAGTGCCTTTATTGATGGATCAGATAGATAAACGCATTTTGCAAGCATTACAGCAAAATGGAAAACTACAAAATAATGAATTGGCCCAACTAGTTGGTTTATCACCTTCGCCGTGTTTGAGACGGGTTAGGCAACTAGAAGATGAAGGCTATATTGAGAAATATGTGGCTTTACTGAATCAGTCAAAATTGAATTTAAGTTTAACGGTATTTGCGCGGATTTGGCTAAAAGGTCAAGATGCAAAAACCGTGAATGATTTTGTCGCAGCGATTCAAACGATGCCTGAGGTGGTTGAATGTCAACTCATGGCAGGGGATTGTGACTTTTTCTTACGTATCGTCGTGGCAGATTTAGAAGCCTATCGAAAGTTTCAGATTCATCATTTAACGCAGATCGCCAGTGTGCAAAATGTAAAAACAGAGATACCGTTACAGGCCGTTAAACAAACTACAGCGCTTCCATTGGATTGATGTTCGTGTCTTAAATTAAGTTATTGAGCCTGATCATATTTATAACTTTGTTTAAAACTTCATCTATAGAAAGTAGGATGCTTATTATTTTTTATCAAATGGTTAAAAAAATAACGTTTACAGGATTTTAAAATCTAAGCATAAACATGGATTTAGTTGTAAAAATTAAAGCTATTTATGAAGTAATGAATGCTGAAGCATCTTTTATGAAAAAGTCGTGTGCAAGCGTAAAACTATCGTGCTAAACTAGGAGAAATCGGGTGTGCTCCCGATTTTTTTATGCGGATTTGTTCCGCGCTGACAAGAATTTAGGTTTACAACATGCCCATTTCAGAGACATGGTTATTACCTGATGGTGTAGCTGATGTACTGCCAGAACAGGCGCAAGTGATTGAATCTTTGCGTCGTGAAGCATTAGATTTCCTCGCATCTCGAGGTTATCAGTTGGTGTACACGCCATTCATTGAATACATCGAATCTCTATCTTCTCTTTCAGAATCGAATCAAGATTTAGACTTAGCCACTTTTAAAGTGATCGATCAACTTTCAGGTCGTTTGCTTGGTGTGCGTGCCGATATGACACCACAAGTGGCTCGTATTGATGCGCATGTACATCCTGTCGAAGGTGTAGCTCGTTATTGCTACGCTGGTACAGTACTACATACTAAGCCACAGGGTTTTAATACCACACGTGCACCTTTACAGTTAGGTGCAGAATTATTTGGTTCAGACAGCATTGATGCTGACGTTGAATTGATTGATGTCATGATCAACTTGCTTGCTAAAGCAGGTCATGCAGATGGTATCCATCTTGATTTAGGGCATGTCGGTTTATTCCGCAGCATGGTGAAACAAGCTGGCTTGAGCAAAGCGGTTGAACGTCAGTTATCTGACTTGTATCAACGTAAAGCTTTACCTGAACTTGCTGAATTCACACAAAGCATTCCAAATGGTGCTGACTTCTATACATTAGGTCGTTTTGCAAGTGATTTAGATGCGTTACAAGCAAATTTAAGTGCTGAAGTTTTAAATAACGAAGCATTTAAACTTGCATTTGATGCAGTGAAATCGACACAAGCCGCAATTCAGGTGCGTTGGCCAGAACTACATATTGGTATCGATGTGGTTGAACTTCGTTCATATCACTATCACACTGGTTTAATGTATGCCGTATATGCGCCAAACCGCGCTGCGCCATTGGCTCAAGGCGGTCGCTATGATGGTATTGGTGAACACTTCGGTCGCGCGCGTCCAGCGACAGGTTTCTCTTGTGACTTATATGCATTAACTGCAGGTCAAGTTCAGAAAAGCCAAGTTTTGGTTGCACCAAAAGGCATCGAAGCAGATTTATTAAAGGCAATTGAGGCAGCACGTACCGAAGGATTCAGTGTTGTTCAATTGTTAGGTAATGATGATTTAAGCTCAGCACCGTATGCAACGCACCAGTTGGTGAATGCAAATGGCGAGTGGACAATCAAACAAATTTAATCGCGAATGTGCCTGCGGGCACACACGTTTTTTCCAATTTTAACAGCATGATGCAATGAGGCTATTATGGGCAAGAATGTTGTGGTACTTGGTACCCAATGGGGCGACGAAGGTAAAGGTAAGATCGTCGACCTGCTCACAGATCAAGCGGCTGCGGTAGTTCGCTATCAAGGTGGACACAACGCAGGTCATACACTTGTGGTTGGTGGTAAGAAAACTGTTTTACACCTCATTCCATCTGGTATTTTACGTGACAACGTATTGTGCTTAATTGGTAATGGTGTTGTTTTATCACCTGAAGCTTTAATCCACGAAATGGAAGTTTTAGAAAAAGAAGGCGTGCCTGTACGTGAACGTCTACGTATTTCTCCAAACTGTCCGTTGATCCTTCCACACCATATCGCCCTTGACCAAGCACGTGAGAAAAAACGTGGCAATGCGAAAATTGGTACAACAGGTCGTGGTATCGGTCCTGCATACGAAGACAAAGTGGCTCGTCGTGCAATCCGTGTTGCTGACTTGGTTCGTGGTGGTGCTCATCTTAAAGCTCAACTAGAAGAGCTTCTTGAATACCATAACTTCCAATTGACTCAATTCTTCGGTGTTGAAGCAGTTAAAGTTGAAGATGTAATCGCTCTATGTGACGAATGGCGTAAAGTCATCGAACCTATGGTGATGGACGTTACTGGTGAACTTCATGCTTACCGTAAAGCAGGTAAGAAAATCATGTTTGAAGGCGCGCAAGGTTCACTTCTTGACGTTGATCACGGTACATACCCGTATGTTACTTCTTCAAACACAACTGCTGGTGGCGTAAGCTCTGGTTCAGGTCTTGGTCCATTGCACCTTGACTATGTATTGGGTATTACTAAAGCGTACACAACTCGTGTAGGTGCTGGTCCGTTCCCAACTGAACTTGTTTATGATGCTGCTAACGACGTTGGTGATGCAATCGGTAAACACTTGGGTACTGTCGGTTCTGAGTTTGGTGCGTCTACTGGCCGTCAACGTCGTTGTGGTTGGTTCGATGCTGAAATTCTACGTCGCTCAGTAGAAGTAAACTCACTTTCTGGTATTTGCTTAACTAAACTAGACGTTCTAGATGGTTTAGAAGAAGTGAAAATCTGTGTAGGTTACGAAGCAGCTGATTCTGGTTGTGTAGGTTCTTCTGATGCGCTTGCATTTGAAACTTTAAAACCAATCTATGAAACTATGCCAGGTTGGTCTGAGTCTACTTTCGGTGCGAAATCACTAGATCAATTGCCACAAAATGCAATTAACTACGTGAAACGTTTAGAGCAATTGATTGAATGTCCAATCGACATCATTTCAACTGGTCCAGACCGTGATGAAACAATCGTATTACGTCATCCATTCGACGCATAATGTGCTGTTGAATTAAGATGTCAAATGCCTCGCGAAAGCGGGGCTTTTTTTATATAGCGAAGAACATAACTTCAAAAAACGGCATGTATTATAAACTGATAGTACTCAGTAACATCCGAAGTGCCATTTGATTCAAATAAAAGAATGATACGCGATAATTCATCCGCAAGTGTTTGAGACAGGACTACTTTTAATTAAAAATGTTTTTGCAATACTGTAAATATTTTGACACTAGTGAACGAGTTTTGTCGGTGAGGTGCATTGCACCGCAAGATGGTTTACTTGCGAAGCACGCTTCTCATTTTGCCTAATGAGAAACATTGTTTCATGTGTGTACCTCCAGCCGAAGGCTAATCCCTTTATTTAAACCCTAGATGTAAGACTCCGTCGAATATGCTTAAAAGTATTAAAAAAATGTGAAAGTATTTTTATGGGCGTAACATCAGTTATTAAATTTAAATCATGGAAAAATAAAGATTTTGAAAAATTAAGCATAAAAATATTGAGTCAGTCAATTTTTTGTATATATTTGACACTCTTTATAAATAACTAGAGATCATGATGAATTATAAAAAAACTTTGGCATACTTTGCCGTAGCAGCTTCTTTATCAGGTTGTACCACGATTGCTGATCTTGCAGGTGCTGATTCTGCATCTTTGAACTTACAGGCAACACAGTCTTATAACGCAATGTTAAAAGATGCACAAACCAAACAAGTGCTCGATACCAAATCTGCGACTTATCAAAAAGTAAACCGTGTTTTCTGGAAAATGAAACCATTTGCAGATCAGATGAATCAAACGGGTCAGGCTTTTGATTGGAAAGTTGCCGTGATCAAGTCTAAAGAAATCAATGCCTATGTTGCACCCGGCGGGAAAGTTGTTTTCTATACAGGAATCGTCGAAACACTCAAACTGACGGATGATGAAGTCGCAGCAATCATGGGTCACGAAATGGTTCATGCTTTAGAAGAACATGCAAAAAATAAAATTGGCGCTTCAGCACTGACCAATCTTGCAGTGAGTATAGGTTCACAATACGTAGGTAATGCAGCAGGTGGCTATGGTGCAACCTTGCTTGATTTGGGTAGTCAGTTCGGTGTGGGCTTACCGTATTCACGTAATTTGGAAAGCCGCGCGGATAAAGGTGGCCTAGTTATGATGGCAAAAGCTGGATATAACCCAGAAGCGGCGATCTCGTTGTGGAAAAAAATGAATGCGAATGACAACCGTGGCAATGATGCACTGAGCAAATTTATGTCTACACACCCAAGTAACAATGATCGTATTGCTGCTATGCAAAAAATGATGCCAGAAGCGCAGCAATATTATAAAAATGCGACACCTTCGAGTGTACGTCGTTAATATCTGCGGTTTTCAAGACTAAAGTTGCATTTTAGTACGCTATACACTTTGTGGTGACTTGCTAAAATGCAATTTGAATTAGGAAGAGAAGTGCAGGATGCAAAAGAATATTTCGACCACCATTTTTTATTCTTTATTATTTGCGATGGGGGGAGCACCCACTATTGCCATGATGATCATTCGTGCCCAAACTCAAGATCCACAATTAATTTATCAAGCCCTGATTGGGTTGTCGGTGATTATTGCCTGTATTCTTGTACCTATAGTTTTGATACAAAATGCTGTCCTATTTTTTAAGCGAAAAAATGTGCAGTTAGAAGAAAAAATCAAGCCATTAATGCATGTTTATTTAGGCTTGAATGTGGTTTGTTTAATCTATTGGTTGGTTCTTCAATTTTCAGCTTAAAAAATTACATAAATACTATTATAAGTCGCTATAACTTCGTTTTAAGCTCCAAACCATAAGAATATAATATCCATAAATTCACTTATATTTTAATGGTCTGGAGTATCCTTAATGAAAAAAATAATTCTAACAAGCCTGTGTATGGCCGGTGTAATGACGATTTCGGGCTGTGCGACAGTGGCAGATATGGCAGGAGCGGATACTGCTACATTGAACGCGCAAGCAACACAAAGTTATAACAAAATGGTGACAGATGCGCGTTCTAAAAATCAGCTCGATACCTCTTCGAGTACATATAAGCGCATTAATACTGTATTCCAAAAACTACGTCCTTATGCAGACCAAATGAACCAAACGGGTCAAGCGTTCCAATGGCAATTGGCGGTCATGAAATCTGATCAAGTCAATGCCTTTGTCGCTCCAGGCGGTAAAGTTGTATTTTATACAGGTATCGTCAATAAACTAAATTTAACTGATGCAGAAATTGCAGCGGTTATGGGACATGAAATGGTCCATGCTCTTGAAGAACATGCAAAAAGTAAATTGGGTGCTCAAGCTTTAACGGATCTTGCGCTGAATATTGGTTTAAGTGCCGCAGGCAATAATGTCGGTCAATTGGGCACTGCTGCTGCGCAGTTAGGTAGTCAAATCGGTATAGGGTTACCGTATTCACGTTCTCTAGAAAGCCGTGCTGACCAAGGTGGTTTAATGTTAATGGCACGTGCAGGTTATAACCCACAAGCGGCGATTACACTTTGGGAAAAAATGAACAAGCTTGAAGGTGCGGGAGGTTCATCATTCCTGTCTACGCATCCATCAAACTCACAACGTATTGAAGCGATGCGTAAAAATCTACCTGCAGCGCAGCAGATTTATAACCAACGTCGTTAATTCATAAGAATTAATTATCCGTTTTAAAAAAGCAGGCCGTGGCCTGCTTTTTTTCTATCACGAACAAAAATCATTGATAGATTTTGATGATATTTCATTTAGAGATTTAATTTCATTATCTTTTTTATCAAATTCTTTAAGGTTGTTTTGATAAGTTTTAAAGATTGTACAATTCCATTGCTTTAGCTTTTGATCCGATTCTTTCCATTGATAAGGGTTCCATTTTTTTTCGTTACTTATTTTAATGGATGAATTTTCTAGGTCGGTTAAAAAATGTTTTGCAAATTTAGTTCCATACCAAACATTATCTTTAAATACCAGTGAACCATCAATATAAGTTCTCTTTAGAAGCTCATCGGGGACTAAGAATGCATCTTTTTGTTGTTTGAAAAACAAACGCCGCCACATGTGATTATAGTTTTTATTAAAGAATTGCTCATTAACTTGTAATGCATTTTGGGGTAATGCACGTAATTGAGTTGTTTGCGGTGTAATATCACGTCTAAGTGCACGTTCAGCCCAATTAGCCATACTTTCCAAGTACCATGCGTTTTTAAATTGTGCATAGCTATATTGGTATAAATGAAATAATTCGTGAGTGATCGTAGTCCAATAATTTCCAGGAAAGTCTTTTAATTGATTTGAAATAGAAATGCTGATAAAGCAAAGATTATTTTTAAGATTCGTGGCACTTGGCGCTCGAGATGAGTTTTCATAGGCGAGCCCATTTCCTTTTAGTTCGTGTACATATATGGCAATAGCCTTTACATTCTTATATCTTGGGCTTTTTAGAGGATGTCTAAATCCTGCTAGTTTAAAGATATCTCTTGATGCGACTGCTTGGATGGCAATATCTTCGATATAGTCAGGAATTGCATTATTGTTTGTATCGTTAAGATTTTGGATGCGGTCTCTACTTTTCTGTTTATCTGAATAAAAAATATAGAATTCATCTTTTTGATAGACGCGATTGAGTTGCTTTGCGCTTTTTAATTCGAAACTGCGACAAGTATCGCTAGATCCGTATGCTGGAAAAGACATATTTATGAGACATAGACTTAATAGAAGGGTATGAGTTTTCATTCTTATTCAATAAATTATTTGCTTTACATGAAATATAGCAAATAAAAAAAGGCAAAGTAAAAACTTTGCCTTCTTGCACTAGAGATTGGAAGATCTTAGTGGTGGTGACCGCCTGCACCGTGTACGTGACCGTGTTCAAGTTCTTCAGCAGAAGCCTCACGGATTTCAACGATTTCAACTTCGAAGGTTAAATCTTGACCAGCAAGTGGAAAGTTCGCATCAACAACAACGTTGTCGCCTTCAACAGCTTTAACTGTCACGATTTGAACGCCGTCATCAGTTTGAGCTTGGAATTGCATACCTGGTTGGATGTTGTCCACGCCTTGGAACATTTGAGCAGGAACTTCTTGAACGAGATCAGGATTGTATTCGCCATAACCTTCAGCAGCAGGTACAGTTACAGTGAATTTTTCACCAACTGTTTTGCCTAAAAGAGCTTTTTCAAGACCTGGAATGATGTTACCAGCGCCGTGCAAATATGCTAGTGGCTCACCTTGAGATTGGTCGAGAGTTTCACCCTCTGCATTAGTCAATGTGTAGTGGAAAGAAACCACAGAGTTATTTGCAATAGCAGTCATGTTATTGATCCATTCAATTTTTTAAAGGTTACATCATAAAGTGAAATTGCACTTTTGTAGACTAAATTTATCAAAAAAATGCAATTTTTAAATGTTTATGATGCTTTTTTCATTAATCGGGGCAAATCTGTAAATTTCAATGCAATTTAATTTTAGGCGCAATTTTTCGTGTAACAAAATCTTTAGCCGTTAATAGTCCTGCATGTGCATAGCCGTAAATTGTGGCTTGATGCATTCGATAAAGTGAAACGTACATTGATTTGGCAACAAAGCCTTGAACATTGACCTGACCTAAAAGTTCACCAACCGCTTTATGCTTGCTTAATGAGACTAGGGAGCCTTTGTCTGAAAATACGAACATTGGGAGTTGCTGACCACGGATACGCGCCTTTAAACAATCCACGAGAAATGACGCTTGTTGGCTAGCAACTTGAGCGCGTGGGCCGAGGACAGGCTCATCTGCACGCGGTTGGCAATGTGCACAATCACCAAACGCGAAAATATCTGGGTGTGCCTTAGTTTGTAGTGTTGCATATACACTCAAACGCCCCATACGGTCTTTTTCAAAGCCTTCAAGCTTCGAAATTACTTCTGGTGTTTTAATGCCTGCTGCCCAAACTTTTAGTTCGGCTTTAATTTTGCTTCCATCATTAAAATAAACATGTTCAGCATCGACTTTTTCCACACGTTTAGAGGTTAAGACCTCAATTTTCATGCGTTGTAATTGCTGCTGTGCGTGCTCGGCCATTTTTTCAGGGAGTGCAGGCAGAATCCGATCAGCACCTTCAATTAAATTGATCTGTACGCTTTGCGGATGAATTTTATTTAAACCATATTTATAAAAATTATTTTTGGCTTCAACCAATTCTGCTGAAAGTTCAACCCCCGTTGCACCTGCACCAATAATGGCAATTTTCAACTCACGTGCTGTATTACTATTTTGTGCATCCAAATACAACTGTAAGAGATCTTGTTGGAAGATTTCAGCTTGTTGCAGACTGTCCAAATAGTGGCAATGTTCATACACGCCCGGTGTATTGAAATCGTTGGAAACTGAGCCTAAAGCAAGAACAAGGGTGTCATAACTCAGTTGCAGTTGTTCTTGAGTGGATTCATATTTACCTTGTTGGACTTTGCTGAGCTGAATGGTTTTTTCAGTAGGATGAACATTCTCAAATTTAGCCAAGACAAACTCATAATGATGCTTCGCAGCATGTGCATAGTAGTTAATTTCTTCTTCACTAACCGACATCGTCCCTGCGGCAATTTCATGTAAAAGGGGTTTCCAGACATGCGTGAGTTTCATATCTACAAGGGTAATGCGCGCTTTCTTTTTTTTACCGAGTAAATCACCGAGTTGGGTGACCAGTTCTAAACCACCGGCACCACCACCGACAATGACAATATGGTGTAACTTGGAGTCATCAGCGTTATTCATTGAATTACCTATTTTATTATTGTTGAAAAAAAGAAGATGGCACGAGTATGCCATCTTCTTTTTTGCACGAATAACGAATTGTCTTACAGGTTACATAATCACATCATTGACCTAGAGGGTAGGTTTTAACTTCTGCTGAATCGGTATTAAAGATGCTAAAAAGACCTTTAATCCACATCATGAAACGCTCAAAAATATTGGCTTCTTCAATTTGCACGTCATCTTCAATATCAAAGGTATTGATCAGCTGATTATTTTGATAAACCGTAACGGTGGCTAATTTCATCACTTCAGCCAAAGGCGCAGTGAGTTCTTTTTCATTCACTTCAACACTCAGTTTGGTCTGTGTTTCATGAAGTGGTTCAATGGCTTGAATTTGACCATTGCCAGTATTTAAAAGAATACGTTGCTGTGTAGGATCAAACGCTTTTAAATCGATGGCATAAGCTTGATCATAAAGTGAAGTTGTAATCAGTTTAGGTTGTTGAGTTTCTACCTTAAACATTTTCAAGGTTGATTTAACCACAGGTAATTCTGCAATTAATTGCTTATCTTTGATTGCAACTTCATTACGTGTATAGGTATAAGCCAAGTTCATGAGGTTGTGTGCTACTTCTGCACGTTTTAATCCACTTTTTGCCCCTAATACCACAACAATCAAACGACGTTCTGGCGCGTCAGGATTCGCGATCAAACGGTTGGCTGTTAAAGCTAAATTATAACCTGCAGCTTTAGTAAAACCTGTTTTTAAGCCATCAACGGTAGGATCTTGTTTGAGTAAAATATTAGTTGCACGGTGGAAGCGTTGGTTATAACTAAAACTTTGTTGTTTAGAATAATACAAATAGTCAGGTGTTTCAGTCACCAGTGCTTGCCCTAAACGTGCAAGGTCAGCCGCCGATGAATAATGTTCTGGCATGGTAATACCGGCTGGATTTTGAAAATTGGTATCATTCATGCCCAAAGCTTTAGCTTCTTTGTTCATGCGTTCAATAAATTTTGGAATATCACCAGAAATGCGTTCAGCTAAAGTCACAGCGGCATCATTGGCAGACATGACCACAAGACCTGCCAAAAGCTGATCAACTGAAATTTGTTCGCCTGCTTTGAGATACATTTGTGATTCATCCCATTGAACCACTTGTACAACTGGGGTTGCGGTTAGGATTTCATTTTTCTTTAAATGACCTGCTTTAATTTCCTTTAAAGCAATATAAGCCACCATCATTTTGGTAAGTGAAGCAGGAGCACGCTGAACATGGCTATTATGTTCTGCAATCACCTGACCCGACTGAGGGTCTAAAATGGTCCAAGCTTCAGCTTCCACGGTTTCAGGGACAATATTTAAAAGGGCAGCATTTGCTATCGTGGAGCATAGAAAACTAAGCAGCGCGATGAGGTAGATCACGTGTTTCAATGAGGTTCCTTAACCAACCATTCCGTTGGTGGTAAAACGAAAAAAATTTTAGGCATGCTATGCCTTTTTTTTTCTGCTGACTAGTCATAATTGTAGACAATTGCGACAGTTCCGCATTCAGTTGTAAAAAATGTTAATCTAATTGATAAGTTATCTTTTACTAATTTTATATCGCCCATTATGTTGCATTATCAAATCGAATTTGACGATTATCGTCAGCATCTAGTCCATGTCACTGCACGTTTCTTGGCAAATCCAACACAGGTGCTTTCTTTGCCAACTTGGATTCCCGGAAGTTACTTAATCCGAGAATTTTCGAAGCATATCGAAGCTGTTCGAGCTTATGATGAAGATGGGCGTTTGTTACAAATTGAGAAATTTGAAAAAAATAAATGGCGCTTATTCAATACAGATCATGAGTTGATCACGGTTGAATATGATGTATATGCCTTCGATTTGTCGGTTCGTGGTGCTTATGTTGATCAAAGCCGTTTATACGTCAATCCAGCTTGCGCATGTTTAGGTTTAGTTGACCAAGAACATACAGCCATTGAGGTTGAAGTTTTCTTGCCACCCGAGTTAAAGCATTTCCAACTTGCGACTGGATTAAAGTCAAAAAGTTTAGTGAAAGGTCGTTATACCTTATATGCAGATAACTATGCTCAGTTAATTGATGCACCGTTTGAACTGGCGGAACAAACCCGTTTTAGTTTTGAAGCCAACGGCATTCCACACGAATTTGTGGTGTCGGGCAAACATGCTATGAACGCGCAGCGTATGCAGCAAGACATCGAAAAAATTTGTTCGACAGAAATTTCCATGTTTGGTTCAGCACCATTTAAAGACTATACCTTTATGACCATGGCAACGGCCAATAGCTATGGTGGTTTAGAGCATCCAAATAGTACAAGTTTAATTAGCCCGCGTGATGATTTGCCAAAAGCCAATGAACCTGTAGAGCCATCGGCAGATTATCAACGTTTCTTAGGGTTATGCAGCCATGAATATTTCCACTCATGGTTGGTAAAATTTATCCGTCCAGAAAACTTTGTGAATTATGATTTGAACAAAGAAGGCTACACTTCTTTGCTTTGGATATTTGAAGGTTTTACATCGTATTATGATGATTTGATTTTACTGCGTAGCGGTGTGATTAATCAGGATTCATATATCAAGCTATTGAAAGCACAAATTGATCGCTATTTACAAAATCCAGGTCGTGAAATTCAAACTGTTGCTGAGTCAAGCTTTGATGCGTGGGTGAAATTCTACCGTCAGGATGAAAACTCAAATAATGCAGGTACCAGTTACTATAATAAAGGCTGCCTCGTGGCGCTGTGTTTAGACCTTGGCTTACGCCTACGTGGTTCAAGTCTTGATGCCTTAATGCGTAAGCTATATGAAAACGCACAAAACGGCATTCAAGTGAATGAATGGACTATTTTCAATTTATGCAATGAATTGACGGGTGATGATTGGTTAGAACAAATCAATCATTTGATTAATACTACGGATGAATTGCCGTTAGACCAATTATTCCCTGAGTTTGGCCTAAGCTACACGCTTAAAAATGACAAATCATTGCCATTTGGTTTAAAGCTGGTCGATAAGCCTGAAGGTGTGTTGGTTCATTCTGCTCGTCGTGATGGTGCAGCGGCAAAAGCTGGCTTGTCTGCAAATGATGTGATTATTGCAATTGATGGTTTAAAAGCGACGGTTAAATTGGCAGAAAAATATGCCAAGCAAGACGGTACTTATACCGTACTAGCATTTCGCCGCGATGAACTGATGAGCTTTGAAGTGAAAGCGGCAGGTTCAGAATTAACTGAAGTTGAACTTAAAGTGGAAGATCAGGCTAAAGCGGAGAAGTGGTTAAAAGCTTAATTTGATAAGTATTTAATTTTCATGTAAAACCCATACTTAGGTATGGGTTTTTTATTAGAAAATGAATAGTAAAAATTTAATAATTGGAAATTCGATAACTGTAGTTTGGTTCTTAGTTATAGGACTGTTTTGCGTTCAAAACAATTTTGTATTTACCAATAGAGAGCTGAATTCACTAGGGGATTTCCTTGCAGGTATATTTGCTCCAGTTGCTTTTCTTTGGTTAATACTCGGGTATCTCCAGCAAGGTAAACAATTAGATCAAAATACCAAAGCTTTGGAACAGCAAGAAAAAGCATTGTAGTTGCAAATTGATGAGATGAAAAAAAATGTTGAGCAACAAAAAGAATTAGTGACTATTCAGAAAAATCAATTTGCTGAGCAGCAGAAGCTATTCGAGCCTCTATTTTTTATTTCTAATACAGAAGTTTTTAATGTATTAGGTCAAGGTGTTGATAGGAATTCAGCGAATAGTCATCTATTAACTTCAAAACAAAATGTATTTGTCAAAGTTGTTTTTAAATTGATTAATTTTGGAGAAGAAATCTTTGATCTTAGAATGGCTTTGTTGCACAAAGATTTCATAACTATATGATTTTAAAGGTTTTGATTATTTTTTGATCCAAAATTAAATTTATTTAAATCAGATGCTTACATATTTATGCAACAAAGCCTCTTAGAATTAAAGAAAGTGGCAAGCAATTATTAGCAGTAAAAATTGACCGTGTAGAAAAAGGAGTGATTCAAGAAATAAATTTAGAATTAACGGATTTTCAAATAGATTTATTAAATCGTGAAAAAGAATTATTGGTTGAATTTAATATAAATTTTACTTGTAAAAATGGAAAAAATTTAAGTAAGAAACTTAGATTGTTTGTTTATAAATGTAATGAATTAAAATTTGGTGCAGAATTTTTCCTAGAGAAATAAAGCCCACTTTCGTGAGCTTTAATTCTTAAATCTTAACGTCCGTTACGACCGCGGCCACGAGGGGCTTTAGTATTCGGACGAGTTGTGCCATTGGTACGGCGTCTTGGTTTTTCGCTCTCATCCATTTGCCAAATACGTTTTGTACCTGACTTTTTCACTGAGCCATCTTTATTCTTACGAACCATTGGCTTACCACCTGTACCGCCTGGTTTTTTCACATAAGAGCGCGAACGGTAAGGTTCTTCTGCAGGTACATTTTGAAAGTCAGGGTACAGTAAAGGCTCAATTTCTTTGGTTTCACCTGGTTCTAAACCCAATTGAACTAAATCGATTGCACCAATACGTGTACGAATTAAACGTAAAGTCGGGAAACCCACTGCTGAAGTCATACGACGAACTTGACGGTTACGGCCTTCGCAAATTTGGATTTCAACCCAAGAGGTTGGAATGTTTGCACGGAAACGTACAGGAGGATCACGATCCCATAACCATTCTGGCTGTTGCACTTTAATGGCTTTGGCTGGCAAAGTCATACCATCTTTCAGCTCAACGCCTTTACGTAATTGCTCAAGTGCTTCTTCTGTGATGTCACCATCGACTTGCACTAAGTAGGTTTTGAACTTTTTATTTTCAGGGTTGGTAATGTACTGATTTAAACCACCATGATCAGTTAAAAATACCAAACCTTCAGAGTCCATATCTAAACGACCTGCAATACGTAGACTAGGATCGTCCACGAAGTCAGATATGGTCATATGCGCTTCGTCTTTACGGAATTGGGAGAGCACGTCATATGGCTTGTTTAAGATGACGATTTTCATAGGAAATAACTTCTATTAAATACAATAATTCAAATTGGTTAAGATTTATTCAACAGGGAAATGCAGCTATTTCCCATCTAAATCTCAAAAAAGGTAGATTTGCTTTAGAGTATTATGCGTGAAGCGCAATTAAAAGTCTTATCAAACAGCAATTATTTTTTCACTCGCTTCTCAGGGAGGATCATAAAAATGGGTTATCAGAAGATCGTCGTTCCAGTGGATGGGACAAAAATTACAGTAAATTCAGACTTATCATTCAATGTTCCCAATAATCCAATTATTCCGTTTATTGAAGGCGATGGTATAGGTGTTGATATCACGCCAGTGATGAAAACCGTAGTGAATGCTGCAGTACAAAAAGCTTATGGTGGAAAACGTGCCATAGAATGGATGGAAGTTTATTGTGGTGAAAAAGCCAATAAAATTTATGGCACCTATATGCCCGAAGAAACCTTTGAGGCTTTACGCGAATTTGTGGTTTCAATTAAAGGGCCGTTAACGACGCCTGTCGGTGGTGGCATTCGTTCGCTAAATGTTGCACTACGTCAAGAATTAGATCTCTACGTCTGTGTGCGTCCTGTTCGTTGGTTTAAGGGAGTTCCTTCACCTGTTCAGCATCCTGAGCGTACAGACATGGTGATCTTCCGAGAGAACTCAGAAGATATTTATGCAGGGATCGAATGGAAAGCAGATTCGCCTGAAGCCAAGAAAATGATCAAATTTCTCAAAGAGGAAATGGGCGTCACTAAGATTCGCTTTGAAGAAAATTGTGGTATCGGTATTAAGCCTGTATCTAAAGAAGGTTCTCAGCGTTTGGTACGTAAAGCTATTAAATTCGCCATTGATAATGATAAGCCGAATGTCACTTTGGTGCACAAAGGTAATATCATGAAATATACCGAAGGGGCGTTTAAAGAGTGGGGTTATGAAGTCGCACTTGAGCGCTTTGGTGGTGAATTGCTAGATGGTGGTCCTTGGGTCAAAATAAAAAATCCAAAAACGGGCAAAGAAATCGTGATTAAAGATGCGATCGCGGACGCTTTTTTACAGCAGATTCTCATGCGTCCGACCGATTATTCAGTCATTGCTACCCTAAATTTAAACGGTGACTATATTTCAGATGCTTTGGCGGCTGAAGTTGGCGGTATTGGTATTGCACCGGGTGCCAATATTGGTGGCGCGGTACAAGTTTATGAAGCGACACATGGCACTGCACCTAAATATGCGGGTCAAGACAAAGTAAACCCTGGGTCTATTATTCTGTCTGCAGAAATGATGCTGCGAAATATGGGCTGGACTGAAGCGGCAGATCTAATTATTAAAGGGATCGCAGGTGCCATTGAAGCCAAAACGGTGACCTATGATTTTGAACGACTCATGCAAGGTGCAAAACTATTACGTTGTTCGGAGTTTGGACAAGCCATCATTGAGCATATGGACTGAGTTTATTTGCCAATCTAAGTGTAAAAAATGATAGGTGAAAAAAGGACTGAATGATTTAGTCCTTTTTTAGGACTAAACATTAAAAACACAGAATCATAGCTTCTCAATACAATTCAAAATACAGCAATCAAAAGGTGACTTCACGCAATCAATCAGATGGTCTGGCATGCTTGTCATGTTACTAAAAGTTTAAAACCACACTATTCGAGTGAACTTAGGTAATGCAGAAAATAGAGGGAGATTGATTTCAAAATAATTATTCGCCTGAGATATTACAATGACGTAATTCGAAACATTTATCGGGTTGGATCCTTAAAAATTAGCGGTACATTGGTTGTTGTCCTTTAGTAGAAGTACACCTAGCAGCAGTACATTGCGATATTTGTGATGAAAAGGAGAAATGAAATGTCTCGTAAACAGCATCAACAAAACCAACAATCTGATCACCAACAGCAGCAAAATGATCAGCAACAGCAACAGCAACAGCAACAAGACCAAAAGAAACAGAAACAACAGCCGCATCAACGAAATCAGCGTCAACAACATCGTTAATAGGGGAATACTTTGTGAATCAAAGTTCATTTGGCCGAATGGTTGTTAATTGATCGAAATTTAAGTTTTATACGTAGACGAGAAGGAGATGAATTTGTCTAAGAAAACCAAATCACTTAAAAAGGAAATTAAAGCGAGGTTGAACAAAATTTCAAAGCCTAATTCTGCTTTGAAAAAGTTAAAGAAAAAGCTGAAAAAAGCTTAGTCCATTCACGATTTATCAAAAAGAAAAGACCTATTTAAATAGGTCTTTTCTTTATATACATGATTGGTGATGTAGTTGAATGTCTTGTGATCTACCTAGACGAGATGCTTACTTAATTTTGCTGTGCGAGTGAACCAAAAGAGTTGCATTGTTCCAATGCCGAGTACGCATGCGGCTAAAATAAATTGCTGTGAATAATCAATACCAATTCGCTGTAAAAAACTAAAGCTTATACCACCGATTAATTGAATAGATGCAAAGCACAGGGTTGCAATACTCCAGAGCTTTTTATAGGCGCTACCATAGATTTGCAGAATGGTATAAGAGGTGAGAAAAACCACTGCTGGATTGAGCAGGCCTGTAGCAAAAGAAGATAAAAAAGTAAAAAGTGGATGGATATTAATAATTGCTATAAAAATCGCCAAGACATAGCTGCTATATAATATTTTAAGAGCACTAATATTTCCCAGTTTTTGTGCCAAGCAGTAAGCAGCAAAGGCTCCTAAAGCACTTCCTAGACCATATAAAATCCAATTGAAATTGATCCCGATCGGGCTCAGGTGTAGGGTGTGAGTTAAATAGTCAATCCAAAATAATGAATGGGGCACGTAAGCAAATGCACTGGTGCTATACACAATTAAGAGACAATAGAAAATTCCATCGACTTTATGTTCTACTGCAGGAATCGCGGTGAGTGTTGTGAGCTGTAATTTAAAACTCTTCAAAAGCACGCTGAGTAACATACAAATCAGGCTTGAAAAAGAAAACAAAATCAACCAAGCCCACATTGTCGAAATATCTTGGATGTAAGGCAAAAATAGCGTTGCCATTAACACCCCTAAGCCAATCCCACTGAAACCAATAAAGTTGATTTTAAAGCGGTCTTGAAGCTGTGAACATTGGGCCACGACACTTGGGGAGAGGATCATTAGTAAGCTGCCGCTGATCCCTGAAATAACGCGCCAAGTGCTATACCAAAGTTCTGAAAAACCTGAAAATGCACAACTGAGTAAACTGAGTGTCCCTGCAATAGCTGCGAGTTGGATATAATTCACCATGCTTTTATTTTGGGGTAATTTCATGGCCCAAAATGCACCGATCAAGTAGCCGAGCAAATTGGCACTGCCTAAGATGCTAGCAAAACTTGGGCTCCAACCAAATGCTTCACGGGTTGAAGGGAGGAGTGCGGTATAGGAAAAACGTAATATCCCGATGCCTAGGCACATGCTTAGACAGAGAAATAGGCTCAGTTTAATTTTGTTAGAGAACATCCTGTACTCATGTATTTTTATGATTGGTTAAAAAATAACATGAATAGGCTATAGAAAAATCAACAGATCTTAAAGTTTTGACTAAGGTCTAAGCTAAAAATTAATTCTTAAAAACTTAACTATTCAAAAAGATAGCTGTGGTGTGCGTACAGTAAGAAATCAAATTTAAAGATACAGTAATAAAAAACCGTACATGGCGTACGGTTTTTTATTTTTAAAGCACTTATGAATTAACGCATTTTCGCTAAGAAACGACCTAAACGAGTGAGTGCTTCACGTAGTTCATTTTCAGCAGGCAAGAACACCACACGGAAATGATCAGGTGTCGGCCAGTTAAAACCTGTACCTTGAACCAAAAGCACTTTTTCAGCACGGAGGAAATCTAACATGAATTTCTCATCGTCTTGGATTGGGTAAATTTCAGGATCCAATTTAGGGAAGCAGTACATAGCACCCTCTGGTTTCACACAAGATACACCCGGAATATCATTCAACATTTCCCAAGCAATGTTGCGTTGTTCATATAAACGACCGCCCGGACGGATGAGATCATTAATCGATTGATAACCGCCTAAAGCTGTTTGAATCGCATATTGCGCTTGGTGGTTGGCACAGAGACGCATCGACGCCAGCATGTCTAAACCTTCAATGTAGTCTAGCGCACGTGATTTATCGCCTGTAATTGCCATCCAGCCCGAACGGTAACCGGCAATTCGATATGCTTTAGATAAGCCATTGAAAGAAATACACAGCTGATCGCCTGACAATGACGCAACAGAGACATGTTCAATACCGTCGTAAACGATTTTGTCGTAAATTTCGTCAGCAAACAAAATTAAGTCGTATTTCTTCGCAAGAGCCACAATTTGCTCGAGCACATGACGTGGGTAAACTGCACCTGTTGGGTTGTTCGGGTTAATCACCACGATACCGCGAGTATTCGGAGTGATTTTACTTTCCATGTCGGCAATATCTGGATACCAGAAATTTTCTTCATCACATTTATAGTGAATAGCAGTACCGCCAGAAAGGTTAACTGCCGCTGTCCAAAGCGGATAATCTGGCATAGGCACCAGCATTTCATCGCCATCGTCGAGCAAGCCTTGCATTGCCATCACAATCAGTTCAGATACGCCATTACCGACATACACGTCATTCACGTGCATGTTTAAGATGCCTTTTTGTTGATAATACTGACAAATCGCTTTACGCGCAGGGAAGATGCCTTTTGAGTCGGTATAACCAATTGCATTAGGCAGGTTGAGTGCCACGTCGTTAATAATTTCTTGAGGTGCTTCAAAACCAAAAGGAGCAGGGTTACCAATATTTAATTTAATAATTTTATGGCCAGCCTCTTCCATCTCATTGGCCGCTCGTAACACAGGTCCGCGAATGTCGTAGCAAACATGCTCGAGCTTAGACGATTTCTTAATTTCGCGTGGGGTGTTAAAGGTATTCGGCATTTTTATATTCTCGGAAAGAGTGGAGGTCACTTTTGCATAACGGTATAAATAGCTTTTAAATGTCTCGGTCGTTACTAAATCGAGATGATGTTCGTCTCTGAGTAAAGCAACTATTTTTTCATGCGTAAACCCTGCCTGTTGATATTGTTTGATCACGGGCAGCAGATTTTTAAAAATTACGCTCTTTTTCTGCGACATTTTTTAATCCTGAGCAAGAGTAGCGCTAAGATTATCACTAAAGGTGCTCACAAAAAAGCATTTAATTTTGTATTTTGCTCACCACGATTTTATATTTGCTTACTTTTTGCTTTTTGGGTCATTATATAGATTTTGTAAATTGTTGAATAAAGACTAGAAATTTAAGATTGAATGACGTAAATATAGGATTATCCTATTTTAAATACCACGATATAAAGGGACGTCATCATGGGAAAACTCAATAAAACAGAAAGAGAATGGCAAAGAGAATTGTCGCCAGAAGAGTTTCGCATAACGCGTCAGAAAGGCACGGAGCAAGCTTTCACTGGAAAATATTGGAATACGAAACAAGCTGGCACGTATGTATGTCGATGTTGCGGGGAGCCGCTTTTTTCTTCTGAAACAAAATATGATAGCGGTTGTGGTTGGCCAAGCTTTTATAAGCCGATTGAACCTGCTGCAGTAGAAGAAAATGTAGATACGACACACGGTATGGTCAGAACAGAAATTGTTTGTCATCATTGTGACGCACATTTAGGGCATGTTTTTACTGATGGCCCACAGCCGACTGGATTACGTTATTGTATTAATTCGGCATCCTTAGAATTAGAAACAAAAGAAAAAAATGATGAGGAAACTTATCCATGACCACCATTCACCAGTTTGAAGCAGAATTACTGGACGGAAGTAATAAATCCTTTGCAGATTATGAAGGCAAGGTTTTATTAATTGTAAATACCGCTAGTAAATGTGGGTTTACTCCTCAATTTGCTGGTTTGGAGAAAATTTACGAACAATATAAAGATCAAGGTTTTGAGGTTTTAGGTTTTCCATGCAACCAATTTGGCGGACAAGATCCGGGTTCAAATGATCAAATTGGCGCATTTTGTCAAAAAAACTATGGCGTATCTTTTCCGATGTTTGCCAAAGTGAATGTAAAAGGCCCTGAAGCGCATGTGATTTTCCGTTATTTAACCAATAACTCGAAAGGCGTATTGGGAAATGGCATTAAGTGGAATTTTACGAAGTTTTTAATTGGAAAAAATGGTCAGGTCTTAAACCGCTATGCACCCACGACCAAGCCTGAAACATTGAATGAAGATATTGAAAAAGCTTTGGCTCAGTCAAAATGAAGTGAATCATTGGCCGAACTGAGGTTGATATAAAGGCGCGGAAGCGTCTTTATTTTTTGGATGTTTTATACTGAAGTGTCTTTATTTGAAGGTCATAACATTGTTTAAGCAGATGGTTAAACGTCGAATTTGTGTTTTAACGTTTTTTTTACTCGTATTTGTGGGGTTAGCTTGGGCAGATAGCACTCCAAGTGCATCTGAACCTACAAAAATGTCTGTTGTTGCAAGCAATCTAGACCGTACTACAGATGCTCGGGTCAACGCATTATTGCAATTGTTAAAAACACCTATAGAAGAATACCAACCTACGCGTGTTGCAGATGTAATTGATCCACATGTAAAACCGAAAATGTATGAAGTCTCTTGGGTAAATGCACCGCAATATGTGCTGTCTGCGTCTGAGATGAAAACATATAAGCAACCTGTCAAACTACAGCTCACTGTGATTGCTGCAACAGGCTATATTGGTAGCTCAAAACTCATTGCAGGTTCAGGCTCTAAAAACTTTGATCAAAAAGTACAAAAATCCTTATTAGTTGCGCGACTTGAACCTATTCCGATGGTTGATAAAAATCTCAGTTATACCGTTGAACATGAATTTACTCTTCATCCACCTCAATAAGCTTATAGCAGAAGGCAAATTTTAAGTTCCATAAATGATCTGTTATTACTGGTGCATCTAATTGATAATGAAAGATATTATTTTGCAACTAACTAAAACCTTTCAGTGTCTGTTTATCTATACGCTTTACAACAATTCGTTATGACTATACTTATTTTTTATACAGCGTTTAACAGTGAGAGAACCTCGAACATTTAAATTGAGTGCTACATTTGATTTCTAATGGTTTTCAATGATTTCTCAATGATTGTTTATAAGTAATTATTGCTAGATGATTAGCTCTGAACGAATGTTTAGAAATGACTTAAATAAAAATGCCCCAAATCTGGGGCATTTTTTGTTTTAAGCAGAACGCTTTAAATCAATTAAAGTACTGCTTTTAAGCGACGAATCACTTCTTCACATTGGGCAATATCGGCAACGAGGGCTAAACGGACATGGTTTTCACCCGGATTCCCTTGTGCTGTATCACGTGATAAATAACGGCCTGGAAGCACTTTAACGTGTGCTTTTTCCATCAGCATTTTGGCAAAAGTTTCATCATTATCCACTTTTAACCAATAGTAGAACCCTGCATCAGGTTTTTGTAATGGCAGTAAGTGACCCAATTCGCGTTGGAATAATTCGAATTTTGCACGGTACTGTACGCGGTTTTCTTCGACGTGTGCTTCGTCATCCCAAGCTGCAATTGAAGCCAACTGGTGTTGAACAGGCATCGCAGCGCCATGATAAGTACGGTATTGTAAATAAGGTTTTAAAAGCGCAGCATCACCTGCCACAAAGCCAGAGCGCATACCCGGTAGGTTAGAACGTTTAGACAGTGAGTGGAATACCACGCAGTTTTTATAGTCATCACGGCCCATTTCAGCACAGACTTCAAGCAGACCAATAGGTGCTTCATCAAACCAAAGCTCTGAGTAGCATTCATCCGACGCAATCACAAAATTATATTGGTCAGACAGAGCAATCAGTTTTTTAAACTGTTCTTTAGAAAGTACCGCACCTGTAGGATTACCCGGTGTGCAGACAAACAGTAAAGCGGTTTTTTCCCAAACTTCAGCTGGCACAGCGTCAAAGTCGCCAAGGTAGTTATTTTCTTCTGTACAGTTGATGAAGTAAGGTTCTGCACCCGCAAGTAAAGTTGCGCCTTCATAGATTTGGTAGAACGGATTTGGCATCACCACATAAGGGGCATCTTCACGTTTAATCAAAGCTTGCACAAACGAGAAGATCGCTTCACGCGTACCTGACACCGGCAGTACGTTGGTCTCTGCACTGATGTTATTGAGTTTAAAGCGACGGGTTAACCAATTTGCAATACTTGTGCGGAGCTCAGGTAAACCTTTACTGTTTGGGTAAGTGGATAAGTGCTGAAAATTATCAATAATGGCCTGTTTCACAAACTCCGGTGCAGGATGCTTTGGCTCACCAATCGATAGGGGAATCAAAGGCAAATCTGCGGGTTTCACATCCTGAAATAGCTTATTTAGCTTTTCAAATGGATAAGGGTGCAATAATGACAAACTGGAGTTCATGGAATGGATACCGATCAATTTAAGTTAATGATGACTACAAACCTGATTCGAAGCTTCATCGAGTGCTGACTTTAACTGTGCAGCAAACGTTTCCGCTTCTGAATCACTCATAGGTGAGCCATCTTTTTTAGTGACATAGAAAATATCTTCAGCACGTTCACCGAGCGTCGCAATTTTCGCAGAGTGAATATCTAGGCCTTGCATCATAAATAAACCACCGACTTTAGCAAGTAAGCCCGGATGGTCAAGTGTCGCAATTTCAACCATATTTTGTTGAAGCGGTTCATTAAAAGAAATACTCACGGTATTTTCAATATCAAAATGACGCAGTTGACGTGGAATGCGACGTTGCATCAGGCCTGGATACTTGTCAGATTGGCTCAAGGCTTGTTTGAGTGCTTCAATAACAGTTTGCTCACGTTCAGGATCTGTTAATAAAGTGCCAAAACGGTCAAGTACAACATAAGTGTCCAAACTAAATGCAGTGGATGCAGTGATAATTCGAGCATCCTGAACATCTAGATTCATTCTGTCCAAAATAGCCACTGTGGTTGCAAACAAGTTAGGTTGATCTTGAGTGTAAATAAAGATCTGTACTGCATCTTGTGCAAATTTACGATGTGCTCGCATCATCACCAAAGGTTCTGCATTATTGCCATGTTTTAAAATGGCGCGCGTATGCCATGCGATTTCATCGGCAGATTCTTTTAGGAAATATTCATCACCGAGTTCTTGCCAAACAGTTTCTACATCGTAGAGCGAAAAATCGTTGACTAATAGTTCACTGGCCGCAAATTTGGTATCTTCAATCAGCATTGGATAGTCTACAGGACGACCCAAACCAGAACGAATCACATCACGCGCTTGTGTATACAGTTGGCGCATGAGGGATGCACGCCATGTATTCCAAAGTGTCGGATTGGTTGCATTGATATCAGCAACTGTCAATGTGTAAAGATAGTCGAGATGTTCCATATCGCCCATTTTCTCAGCAAATTCTTTCACCACATCTGGATCGGAAATGTCTTTTTTCTGAGAAGTAACGGACATCAATAGATGGTTTTGAATCAACCATGCGACAAGGTTGCATTCACGTTCAGTAAACCCATGGGTACGGCAGAATTCAATTGCATCTGCTGCACCAAGTTCACTGTGGTCACCGCCGCGACCCTTGGCGATATCATGGAAAATTGCCGCTAAATAAACAATGTCACGGCGCGCCAGTCGTTGGAATACGGAGCTAACGACAGGGAAGTCCTTAGCAAATTCAGGCTCTTTAAAACGGTTTAAATTACGTAGTAGTAATAGGGTATGGGCATCGACAGTGTAAATATGGAACAAGTCGTATTGCATGAGTCCCATGATTTGCCCAAAGGCAGGAATATAGTTGCCGAGCACACCATACCGTTTCATCGCCACCATGGTGTCATATAAACGGTAGGGTGAGCGAATGATTGCCATAAATAAGGCTTGATGTGCAGGATTGTCACGGAAGTTTTGATCAATACGTTTTGCCGCAAGTGACAATAAACGTAAAGTTCGGGCACGAATGCCTTCAATTTCTGGACGATTCGCCAAGAGGTAGAAAATTTCTAAAATAGCACTTGGATTTTCAGAGAAAATTTTATGATGCTGCACCGCCAATTTGCCATCGACTAATTTGAAATTGGCATTGATTTCTTCAATTTTACGTTCATAGTCAGGCAAGCGCGGCGTGATGACAGATTCATTAAAATATGCCAAGAGCATTTCATTTAACGTCGTCACTTGCTGAGCGCTACGGTAGTAACGTTTCATGAACTGTTCGATTGGATAATTCGGTGATTTACCTTCTTCACGTTGATAGCCAAATTTAGCGGCAATGTCACGTTGATAATCAAACAATAATCGGTTTTCGTCGCGCTTGGTTAAGCGATGCAAATGATGACGAATTTCCCAAAGAAAGCTTTCTGTTTCTTCAAGAACGCCCAGTTCAAACTCTGAAATAAAACCCAAATGTACAAGGTCATAGATGCGATTGACACGGAAATGACGCTTAGCAATCCATCCGATTTGGTTGATATCACGGATACCGCCGGGCGCATTTTTAATATCGGGTTCTAAGTTGCTTTCGGTATTGTTATGTTGAGCATAGCGTTTGGCTTGCTCTTGCATTTTGGCATCATAGAAGGTTTTATCCGTCCATGTCTGTGACACGATACGGCGTGGCCATTTGGCTAGGTGTTCATTGCCCACAATCAAACGTGCTTCGATCAGCGCTGTTGCCACGGTTAAATCATTGGTGGCTTGAGCAACACAATCATTAATGGTACGCACACTGATGCCCGGCTTGAAATTACCAACATCCCAAAGTGTTGAAATAAAGCTCGAGATGAGTTTTTCTTGTTCTGGGCTGATTTCATCTTCAGACAAAATCATGATATCGACGTCGGAGTAAGGCAGCATTTCACGGCGACCATAGCCACCGACAGCAAATAAACCGAGATCGGTTTGGTCGAGTTCAGCATGTGTCCATAAGAACTTTAAAGCTTCATCGATCAGGTTTGATCGAGCCAAGATTACATCACGAATCGACTGTCCATTTTCAAAGCATTCCTGTAGCTGATTTTCAACATCTGAGCGCCATTGGTTAATCGCCTGAATGTCGTGGTTACTTTTAATGTAATTCAGCAGAGGAAGCGTATTGATCATGAACAGTGGTCCGTTAAGGTGTTACAAACTTAGTTTTGTTGAACACTGACTTGTTGTGCAGCATGTTGAGCAAGTTCACGCGCGTGATCTGTGGTTTCAGCGCGTGCTGTTGCTACGCCCATACGGCGACGTTTAAAGCCTTCTGGTTTACCAAAGAGGCGTAAATCGGTGTCCGGATTAGCCAAAGCAAGATTTAAGCCAGTAAATGATAAATTGGTATCATCCACGCCTGCATAGATGACTGCGCTTGCAGCAGTACTGTGTCGAGCAGTATTCACAGGCAGACCAAGAATGGCACGTGCATGCAGTTCGAATTCGCTTTGGAATTGCGATGCAAGAGTGACAAGGCCTGTATCGTGTGGACGAGGTGATACCTCACTAAACCATACTTTATCGCCTTTGACAAACAGTTCCACCCCAAAAATGCCACATCCACCTAATGCAATGGTTACTTTATTGGCAATACGTTTGGCTTCTTCTAATGCAAGAGCAGTCATGAGTTGTGGCTGCCAACTTTCTACATAGTCGCCAGCATCTTGGCGGTGGCCAATCGGGTCGCAAAATGATGTTTCAATTTCACCTGTTTCTGCATTTTTAGCACGAACAGTCAGCAGGGTGATTTCAAAGTCAAAGTCAATTTGTGATTCCACGATCACAGTACCTTGATTTACACGTCCACCTGTTTGTGCATATTCCCATGCGGCATCGACTTCATCAAAACTTTTTACACGTGACTGTCCTTTACCCGAAGACGACATGACAGGCTTAACAAAGTTTGGATAGCCAATGTCATCGCATGCAGCACGAAACGCTTCAAGTGTGTTGGCAAATCGGTAGGCTGAAGTCGGTAGTCCAAGCTCTTCGGCAGCTAGACGGCGAATCCCTTCACGGTTCATCGTCAGGTTTACAGCTTTTGCTGATGGAATTACTGTTGCAATATTTTGTTCTTCAATCTCGACCAAAACTTGAGTCGCAATAGCTTCAATTTCAGGGACAATCAAATGAGGCTTAACTTGAGAAATTAAGGCTTTAAGTGCCTCAGGATCTGCCATATTTAAAGTATGAGAAAAATGTGCAACTTGCATGGCAGGAGCATGGTCATAACGATCGGCAGCATGAACTTCTACACCCAAACGTTGCAATGAAATCACAACTTCTTTACCGAGTTCACCAGAACCTAACAGTAAGACTTTATACGCTGAAGACTGAAGTGGAGTACCAATAGTGACGCTCATGTAAATCATCCATGCTTGATTTTATGGGAATTTAAGCATAGCAGAACTTGTTCGAGAGATAAGCGAGTGTTCACATAAATAAATGATATTGTCCAACAATTTTTTTTATATCTTTATGGGTAAGCGTTCGTGTAATTATTTATCTGTGAAAACCTTTAAAAAGTGGTATTTAGTTGTTTTTATTTAAATTCACTTTAAATATGCCTGCATTTTTTACAGATGCAGGGAATGGCTCAATATCCAAATTAGCACATTGAAGCGCACGGAGCTGCACAGATGTTTGACGGAAGTTGGGCCAGTACAGTAATCCGAGCAGTGGTGCGGCGCAAATACATAAAATCAATATTAAGCCAACTAAAATGGCAGTGAAATAGAGCGCGTCTGCAGCTACCGATAGAAGGTGAAATGATGAATTGAGCCATGCGCCAATGCTGAAAATACACAATAGAAAAATCAATAAAAAACCCGACAGCTGCAGAACATTGCTGAACAGACGAGGCATCGATATATGTGGAAACATCAGGCGACGTGGATGTAAGTGCAGAATCTGCTGTGTGCAGTTATATAAGCCCACAATCTTTTGTTGCTGATTTTTCTCTATATAAATGGCGCGTATCGGATCTGCAGGTTGGCAATGTACAGCGCAGAAATTACCACTGAATAGCTGGCTTTGAATGAAGTATTGAAAATTTATACTTTCGATGGGCTTTTGCAGTCGCCAACTCAATTTAGATGGTTGTATAGAATGAATATAAATTTTGCCTTGAATAAAATGGTACTTTGCCATCTATTGGTTTTCGCTAGATTTTTTGTGTTATGTGTTGACTATCTCATAAATATTGCTAATTAAAAGGCACAGGCTGAAGAAGCTTGTGCTTGAGGGAGATTTGGATTGTCGCTGACTTAGCTTTAGAGGTGAAAAGGTATATAGGTATAGACTAAGCCGTAAGTCAGTGCCGCAGTCAGTGTAGCAGGGACAATTTTTTTAAACTTGAAATACAAGCCTGCAAGCACAGCAAAACCAACCAACATGGCAAAGCTTTTATTTGGTGTCTCAAGCAAAGGTGGTAAGGTTGCAACCACCAACATTGAACTAATTGCGGCAATGCCAATCGAGCCCAAAGCGATTTTGAGCCATAAAGAACCACGCTGCTGTGAACCTTGCTGAAATTTCTGAATTACAAAAAATGGCCCAAACCGTGATGCAAAATTCGCAATCCCGACCAAGATCCCAACCAAGATAATTTCTAGATTCATGATGCTTCACCCATATGTTCAGGATCAGGTTTTTTTAAGACATAATGTTTGAATAAACCGGCAAAAATACCAGAAGAAATACCGATAAAAATCGCGGCAGACAAGTCGATAAAGTAGCAGGCAATCGCAGAAACAATAATTGTAACCGTGACCACAAATGTATGTTTTTTCTCAAATGCTGCGAGTAAAAAGCTTAAAAACAATGCAGGAAGTAGGAAGTCGAGTGCGGCTTGTAAAAATTGTGGAAGGTTGCTGACTTGATCGGCAAATAAACCGCCTAAAAATGAGCCTGTTGCCCAAGACAGCCAACTAAATAAGCTGAGTCCTAACATCCAAGATTCTGACCATTCTTGACGACGTTGCGACAGTTTGATCATGCCTGATGCGAAAACTTCGTCGGTTAAACCCCAAGCCCAAACTGCCGTTTTCTTTAAATTGAGTCGGTCTTGAATCAGGTTTTGTAAAGCAGGACCGTAGAGCAAATGGCGTATATCGAGAGCAATCACAGTGAGTGCAGTCATCCAAATGGATGTTCCACTTCCCAGTAAAGCAACGACGAGAAACTGACTGGCACCGGCATACATAGAGCAAGATAAAAATAAGGCTTCCCACGCAGTGAAACCAAATTGAGTCGCAGAAACCCCAAATGCAAAAGAAACAGGAAGATAGGTAAAGATAATGGCTTGACTATCTTTAGCACCTTGCCAAAAACCCGCAGGCTGAACTGTAGGAAGTTTGTGCTCAGACACGACACACCTTTGAAAGAGTTGAACAACAGGTCAAATGATGATTGAGTATTGTACGCGAATTCACTAGCATAGTGCCGAATATGTTTGCTGAAATGAGCTGGATATGCAGAGGTTAAAGATGCGTGGGATACTGATTGTTTCATTATTGAGCAGCACGGTGTTGTTGCAGGCCTGTGGTAATGATGGAGCTGAACAAGCTCAAGTCGAAATTAAAGCAGCACCCAAATTAACCAATGATGCAACGGAGTATGCTGCCAAAGCTTGGGCGTTTATCAATGAAGCGGATCCGATTGTTTATACAAAACAAGTCGATCAGATGGAAGAGAAAGTTCGTGTTCCAGCACGTAAATTGAGTACCGAATGGCGTATCAATGTCAAAATGACCGATTCTGTGACTGAAGGTAAATATGCACTGTGTCGTAAGGCTTTGACAAGTTTGGAAATTTGGGCACGTGAAAGTATTGATCAGAGTTCGACTGTTGCACAAAAGCAAGCAGATTATGAGCGTGATAAAAATCAATGCAAAGGTGCGATTGAAAACCCTGAACTCGGAAATACCGATCCGAAAAAAGTAGGCATTTAACCCGATCAAAGCAGTGAAGTTTCACTGCTTTTTTGGGGAAAAATTTCAAAAAACAAGAATAAATCTATAATAGAGGATTGGAAAATCCTCCTAAAATCATCGCTATTTCATATAAAAATTAAATCAGTGCGCTGCCGTAGTATTGAGCTAAATTCCAAATTTCATGGTTTTTTCTGAAGTTAGATAGATAAAGCATAGATAATGAATAGTAAAAATATCTTTTGAGAAAAATTTATTGATAAAAATCCCCCATTTTAGAACGCCAGTCGTCTGACCTTCTCTTTAATTAATATCTTTAAAATATTAATAATATAAAGTATGGATAATGTGATAAAAAATTAAAATTATCATTATTTGATAAAGTATGTAAAAATAACTGCCTAAAAGATGAGGTATGTAAGTTAAATTAAAGACGTTGAATAGGTGATTAAGATGAAAAAGACATTAATGATGTTATCGGTTTTGGCTGTTTTGACTACAGCAGTCAATGTACAAGCAGCGACTAAAAATAAATCAGAAGCATCAACTCAAGAAGTTGCAGCATGTACAAATGGTTTTGACAGTGTAAATGTTTGCCAATTATTGTCTTGATCAAAATTCGATAAAGCGAAGTGCTACAAATAAAAGCAAAATAACTATAAAGAATCATTCTGGTGCAATTAAATGCACTTATTTAAATCACAAATGTCAGACATCATGCACAGGAAGTGCATGAGCAATCTGATGTAATTGCGCAAGATCTAAAATTTCAATTTGTTTAAACGCAACACGAAGCACCTGCATTTTTTCCAACTGCTGAAGCTCCTGATTGACTGATTGTCTTGAGCAATTCATCAGTTGCGCGAGTTGTTCCTGTGAGATGTGTATGGTGTGTTGCTCAATTTCCAAATGATTTCCATATCCATTTAAAATAAACAGCAGACGCTGTGCGAGACGTTGACTTAAACTTTGCGTATGTAAGGCAATGAGTTCCATAAAGGCATAGCGAAGTTTTTGACTGGTGAGCTGGGCAATATGAAACCAAAACTCAGGGTGTCGTTGTAATAACTGCTGAATTGCTTGAGCCGGTAAGTGTAATAAGGTGGATTTTTTGATACAGATGGCATCGTGAGAGCGTGGTAATTGGTCAACCAAGGATATTTCGCCAAACCACATAATCGGCTCAGCAATGGCGGCAATCGCTTCTTTGCCATGAATATCAATATAGCCTAAGCGAACTGCGCCATCTAAGACTGCATACATACCATTAAAACGCTGTCCTGATAAAAAAACACGTGCGTCTTTTTCGAAAGTTAAGGTCAGGGCATGGCGGCAGATAAAGTCTTGGAAGGAAATATTTAAGCCTGAATACCACACATTTTTATTGAGTTGATGCACATATTGAGCGTCCAGCACAGCATATCCTTATTTTATGGTCCAACTTGTCTATTAGATGACAACTTTATTGATGCATTTTTTATATAGTGAAATGAGTGAATGAACAAGGAGTAAGTTAATGAGCAAACTTGAAAGGCTGCTAAGCCAATATGCAGCATATCATTTAGATCGAAAAAATGTGCTGACGCATTTTGTGGGTATTCCGCTTATTGTATTTTCGATTATGTGTCTAACAGCACGAGCAGGGCTAATGATTTCAGGTTTTGAACTGACCCTTGCATTGTTGTTGATTATTGCCAGTGTCATTTATTACCTGAGTTTAGATAAAATTTTCGGTTTGATTATGCTTTTGGTATTTGCCGTCACGTATCCCTTAGCCTTAATGATCGCAAAAATGAGCCTTATGTCATGGCTGATTTGGAGTGTGGGGATCTTTGTAGTGGGTTGGATCATCCAGTTTATCGGCCATTATTATGAAAAGAAAAAGCCTGCGTTTATGGATGATGTTATTGGCTTGGCAATAGGTCCTTTATTTGTTCTAGCTGAGTTTGTGTTTCTACTCGGCTTTCGTAAAGAGCTTGAACAACGCATGCTGACAGAAGCAAGAAGACAGCGCGCAGAGATGGATGCAAAATCATTACAAACTGCTCACCCATAAATAATTTGAATAAAAAAGCCGGATAATTCCGGCTTTTTTTTGTGCTATGTGTTAATTCTCAACTGTTTAGGATTTCACAGCTGCTTTATGTTGTTCCGCTGCGACCTTTTGTGCAGCGATTTTTGCTTTTGCGTCAGTATTTGCAGCTTTGGCAGCATGGGCTGAAGTTTTAGCTTCTGATTTTGCTTGTGTTGCAAGATGCTTTGCTTGAGCTGCATCATGTATTACTAATTTTTGATTATCTTTCACTTTACTTTGAGCCAATTGGCTGGCTTGTTTTGCATCGAGTCGAGCGACTTTTGCATCATGCTGCGCAACTTGTGCTGCATGTGTAGCAGTATGTTCCTGATGTTTTGCATCTTTTGCAATGGAAACACAAGTACCACCTTTATGGTTTGCACCTGTACCACCTGTAAGTGTGGTGCCTTGTGGACATGCAAACGCAGTTGCACTAAGCATTGTAAAGATACCTGCTGTTAGAATTGTGCTGATTTTTTTCATTGCTATTGTTCTATGAAAATAGGCATTAGTGCCTATGAGTAAATTTATAGCAGAACGGTAGAGATTTAAGTCGTTGCACTGTGGTGACTCGGCAACCAAATCATGTATTCGTGTCGATATAATTTTGTTTTTAAGTAGGTTTTAAGTTTTTAAATATGCTTATTTTTTGGCTTGAGCTTTTGCCTGAAATTAAAAAAGCCAGCAAATTGCTGGCTTCTTATGAGTACTGTCTTATACGTTAAAACGGAAGTGTAAAACATCGCCATCTTGAACGATGTATGTTTTACCTTCTAAACGCCATTTACCTGCTTCTTTAGCGCCAGCTTCACCGTTGTATTGAACGAAGTCGTTGTAGGCAATACATTCAGCACGAATAAAGCCTTTTTCGAAGTCAGTGTGAATCACACCTGCAGCTTGAGGTGCAGTTGCACCAATTTTTACTGTCCAAGCACGAACTTCTTGTACACCAGCTGTAAAGTATGTTTGAAGGCCGAGTAAGCCATAACCTGCACGAATAACTACGTTTAGACCAGGTTCTTCCATGCCTAAAGCTTCAAGGAATTCCGCACGGTCTTCGTCTTCAAGTAATGAAATTTCTGCTTCGATTTGGTTGCAAAGTGGAACCACAATTGCATTTTCTTCAGCAGCTAATTTTTGTACTGCTTCTAAGTGAGGGTTATTTTCGAAACCATCTTCTGCAACGTTGGCAATATACATGGTTGGTTTAAGGGTTAAGAAGCCATAACCACGCACCAATTTACGTTCATCTTCATCAAGGTCAGCTGCACGCGCAGGTTTACCTTCATCCAGTAAAGGTAAGATTTTGTCTAAAACAGCTTTGGTCGCAATCGCTTCTTTATCGCCACCTTTTGCAGATTTTGCTAGACGTGTAATTGCTTTAGAAACAGCTTCTAAGTCAGCAAGTGCAAGTTCAGTGTTGATTGTTGCGATATCGTCAAGTGGATCAATTTTGCCATTTACGTGAATGACATTCTCGTCTTCAAAACAACGTACAACATGTGCAATAGCATCCGTTTCACGAATGTTAGCTAAGAATTGGTTACCAAGGCCTTCACCTTTAGATGCACCAGCAACGAGACCTGCAATATCCACAAATTCCATCGTGGTTGGGACAACACGTTGTGGGTTTACAATTTCAGCAAGTTTATCCATACGTGGGTCAGGTACAGGTACAATCCCAGTATTTGGCTCAATTGTACAGAATGGGAAGTTTTCAGCAGCAATCGCAGCTTTGGTTAATGCGTTGAAAAGCGTTGATTTACCAACGTTCGGCAGGCCGACAATACCACAGTTAAAACCCATGAAATAACTCACAAAGTATTATAAAAAAATTGTGGATGATTTTACATGAAAGCCATAATAAAGTCAGGTGATATGGGAGGGAGAATGTATAACTTATTGAATCGCGCTGAGATCGAGATGAATTCACGTCTGAATAAAGCTTAAGTTGCACTACGGATGCAGAATAGGTGCAAAAATGACATTGTGTTTCAATAACACAGTGACTAAAGTATCCCTATAAAATTACTGGGTTTTATAAACCACAGTTACAACAAAAACTTGGAGCATTTATGCGAACTCTCTACCAGTTTCCACTCTCACATTTTTGTGAAAAGGCGCGCTGGTTACTCGATCACAAAGAGTTGGATTATGTGGCTCATAATTTAATGCCGGGTGTGCATCGTGCATTTGCACAGCTTAAAACAGGGCAAAACAAATTACCGATTTTACGTGATCAAGATCATTGGGTTGCAGATTCAACTCAAATCGCCTTTTACTTGGATGCGACCTACCCCGAACATAGTCTGATCCGTCCAGATGTCAAACTGCGTGAAGACGCTTTAGAAATTAATGAACTCTCCATTGAGTTAGGCCAACATGTGCGCCGTTGGGGGTTGGCACATGTATTAAATGAAAGTGAAGAATCACTTGATATTTTAATTGGTGAAAAGGGCTATTTGCGTCAGTTTGAAAAATATTCCAAGCCCATTATAAAGGCACTGGTTTCTAAAGGTTATCAATTAGATACGGATAAGGTTGCGGCTTCACGTGAGCGATTGGACGAAATTGTGGTTGATTTAAATCAACGTCTGATCGAACAAGGTGGGCGTTATTTTGTAGGCGACCGATTAGGTTTGGCTGATATTGCAGTGTGTTCAATGTTGGCGCCGATATTAGAGATTGTTGGAACGCCGTGGGAAAAAGAGCATGGCGAAACCTTGTCAGAAGAGTTTAAAGCTTACAAAGCCTATTTGAGCGATTTGCCTTTAGGTCAATATGTTCAACGCATATACCAAACAGAACGTAATGCACGGGTGGATTGGCGTGGTGTATAAGCCCTTTAAATGAAAACTTTGCGTCATGCTACTTTAAAAAAGCGCGCCTAACAGCGCGCTTTTTCATCAGACATTCAATCCTTAAATATAGCTTTGTTGTTGAATATCCAAAATATTCAGCACTGGACTGATACTATCGGCTTGTAGAGTATTCAGCGGCATAACAGGGTAGAAGATATTGCCTAGCGCATCCTTAATACTTGGGATGATGGTGGAGATATCAAAATCACCTTGAGCAGAACCTAAATTTTCCAATAGGTCATTAATATTCGGTAATTGGCCCGTGAGGTTTTCAGTCAATTGGTTGAACTGATCCGAGATTGAACCCAGATCAATTTTTTCAGGAGCAAGATTGCCGAGTAAATCGCCAAGATCTGGAATGGTCAGTTGATCGAGGAACTGAGTCGCTTCACCATTACTGTCCATCAGAGCAATGACTGGTTTCAACGAATTAATCACTTGATTTAAATCAGTTGAAAGCGTCAGTAAGGATGGATTGTTGACCACATCCAAAATGGTGCTCACGCTATTTAATACATCATAAATCGCTTTGACGGTTTGAGCCTGATCCGTATCGATGACATCGCTTTTTGCCAGTAAATCTAAAAGCGGATTAAGTCCTTTGATCACCCCTGAAATGGTCTCAGGGACATTCCCTTGGTTGGCTGATGAAATGGCGGTCACTAGATTGGTCACACTTCCAATCACAGTCGGTAAAGCATGACTCAGTTGTTCCATATCAATAGATGAGTTGTCTTTATTGATTGAAGCTAATAAAGGTAGGAGGGCACTCGTTGCACCTTGTGCAATTTGCCCAAAGTCAATGTTTCCAGAAGACGAGCTCCCAATCATCTGAATAATGGGTTGCGCATATTCTAAAACTTGGTTGAGTGTATTGATAATTTGCGTTGAATCCGTTGACCCAGTTGCGCTTCCAAGCATAGCAAGCAGTGGTTTGATGGCATTTACAGCGCTGCTGATATTGTCAGGAAGATTGGCTTGATTATTGGTGCTACTCAGTAAACTTTGCAAGCTGTTGACAATGGTAGGTAAGGATTGAACCAACTGATTCATCTCTGTTGAGCCAGCGTTGCTACCTAAGTTTTGTAGGAGTGGTTGCAGAGTTGTCATCAATGTCTTGAGTGCATCCGAATTTGAACCGTTATTGGATGTAAGACTTTGAATCGTGCTAATCACTTGGGGCAGCGTTTTAGTCAGTGCGCTAAAATCAAAAGACTTTGTGCCACCTAAATTACCCAATAATCCTGTCAGCGTATCAGTGATATTGGTTGTAGGTTTAAGCGGGCTAAGTAGGTTACTGACCGTGCTGCTAATTGTACTGAGCTGTAGGGAAGGACTTAGTACAGAACTTAATTTTGAGCTGAGTGAACTCAGTGATTTAATTGCCATGTTTATTCTTCCGTTTTTGTTTTTTTGTATATTTATGAACCGCCGCTATTTTTTAATGTAATTACCAAACCAAGTAAATAAGTGAAAAAAATGAAATGTGAAATAGAGCGCACATTGAAAAATAAAGTAAAAATAAAAAATTGAAAAATATAAATAAAATATCTTTCCCTTTTATCTGAAATTGATTTATTCAGATCAATGGAATGCATCGAGAAGCTTTATTGGTAGGTTGTCTAAAGACGTTATTTAGAATATAAAAACTAAACTTTGATGAAAAAACATTCATTTAAACACGATATATATGAAAATTATTATGTTCATAATGCATATGAGCTTTATTATTTTTAATAAATCATGCTATACATGAGAAAACTTGCACATAAATGCTGATTTTAAAACTTAAAATAACATTGAAAATGACAACAGGTGTTTGATGAATCTGGATCATCAGCACTGTTTTCAAAAATGGCTGGAGTAGACTGATGGAACTAGACCGTTTTGATAAACAAATTTTAGAAATTTTGACCCATGAAGATGTGAATTTAAATGAACTGTCAGAGCGAGTGAATTTATCGGTCAGTTCAGTTCATCGTCGGATCAAACAATTGATTGATCACAATATTATCAGTGGTCTAAAACGTGAAATTAATTATCAAAAATTGGGCTTTAGTTTGCATGTGCTGCTACAGGTGTCCTTAAGCAAACATGATACAGATACTTTTGCTAAATTTTTAGAAGAATTAGAAAGTATTCCAGAAGTCATTAATGCATTTTTAGTGACAGGGCAGTCGGCAGATTTTATTGTTGAAGTCGTTGCGCGTGATATGGAAAATTATAGTGAAATTTTACTCAAACGTATTGGTAAAATTGAACATGTGGTTGCATTACATTCAAGTTTTGTAATTAAGCAATATAACGTTTTTAACTGTAATGGATTGTTAAATAAGGTTTAAATACAGCTCTCATATATAAACTCAAACAGTTGAAAGCTAGGCAATAAAAAACGCACCGATGGGTGCGTTTTATACTTCAGTCGATTGAATTATAGAGCTTCTAACTCAGCCATTACTTCATCGGTGAATTCAACGTTGGTATACACGTTTTGAACGTCGTCTAGATCTTCAAACATATCAATCATTTTGATGATTTTTTTCGCTTGTTCGATATCTGAAATCAACGCTTTAGTTGAAGGGTTCATGACCACTTCGGCGTTATCAGATTTTAGACCTGCTGCAGCAAGTGCATCCTGAACTTCACCGAAAGTTTCTGGTGTAGTGATAACTAGAATTTCATCTTCATCTACTTCAATATCTTCAGCACCTGCTTCTAAAGCGATGTCCATGATTTGATCTTCTAAAGAAACATCTTCAAAAGTAATCTCACCACGTTTGGTAAACATATAAGCCACTGAACCTGCAGTACCTAAATTACCATCAGTTTTCGAGAAGCAATGACGAACGTCAGGAACAGTACGGTTCAAGTTATCCGTCATTGTTTCAATGATGACTGCAACACCACCAACGCCATATCCTTCGTAGGTTACTTCTTTTAGATCGGTATTTTCTTCACCGCCCACACCACGTTGGATCGCACGGTTAATGGTGTCACGTGTCATGTTTGCAACTAATGCTTTTTCAACAACAGCACGTAAACGTGGGTTAGACGCTACATCACCGCCGCCTAAGCGTGCAGCTGTCACGATTTCACGGATAAATTTTGTGAATACTTTAGCGCGGCTTGCATCTTGTTTTGCTTTACGATGCTTAGTATTAGCCCACTTGGAATGACCCGCCATGCGAAATATGCTCCTTGTAGATTGGCCTTATGCCTATCAAATTGAGCAAATTCTACCATAATGGCTTTTTTGTGTGAAAGTACTGGATTTCATGAATTGAGTAGTTGAAAAAAAAATATCCAAATTTGAGAAAATAATGCGAAATGTCTAAACGCCCGTACTGTAATTTTTCTTATGATGAGAATCGGGCTAAAAGGGGGAGTCTGATCCCTTTATAACAGGAAGATATAAATGTACAATGCGTGGAGCACGATACATTTATATCTTTAAATATGTAGTTCGTTAAAACGTGAATTGCGCTTAGTGTTTATTTTTAGGTTCAGGGATCACGATATCTAAACCTACTTTATCTTTATAGAGTTGCTTGATTAAGGCTAAATCGTGATCGAGCTCAGTCGGGTAAATCTTACCGAAAATACCACCTTGTTTGGTTTTTGAGTTGGCATACATTAATACAATCGGCACACCTGCTGCTTTAGCAATATACCAAAAGCCTGTACGAATTGGTTTTCGTGCTTCACCACGTACTGCACGGGTCGCTTCTGGAGCAATGACTAAATTAAATTTTTCGCTAGCTTCAAAATGCTCAACCATTTGAGTCACGATGTCTTTATTGGCTTTACGGTCTACAGGAATACCGCCAATCGCTTCAAGAACAGGTTTAAATGGACCTTTAAAGAGTTCTTTTTTAATCAGCGTGTGAATTTTAATGTCATAAATTTGGCAAAGGGCCAGTGAAAGAACAGCATCCATCATTGAGGTGTGTTCAAAGCCGACGATCACTTGTTTATTTTCTAAAACATCAGGTTCTACGTGGTATTTCCAGCCTGCCAATTTAAATGCAGATTCGCCAATAAACTTTTTCAACATAGTTGGTGATACGGTGATTTTAAAAAGGTGTAATTTCTGCTTGTTTGGATCATGAGTCAAGAGGATTTAAGTGAGCTTTGATCTGAATTGTGCATATATTACAAATCGGAATAAGAAGGGCGGATTGAAAAATTATACTTTTTAGCAATAAATCGGTTAAATTTTATATAGAAAAGCTATCATCATAGATAAAAATACTCTTAAAAATTTGCTAAATATGGCTAGGCACCGTCAGAAATTCTTATTAGACTTTTGTCGTAGGTTAAAACTTTTAACCTGTTGGTCTTAACTCGTTTTCTAACGGAGAACTCAAGCATGATTTATTTAACTGCTGTGTTATTCGCTGTTGCTATGTTTGCTTTGATTGTTATTTGGTCAATTGTTGAGTTTTATTTGGACTTAAGAAAGCCTGAACAGGTTGAGTCTTAATTTTTGCGCTTTTAAAATGCGAAATATGTAGTATTTCTAAAAGTCATGAATCAAAAAACATTTGCTTATAATGAATAAAATAATATCTTTTAAGTATAACAAATCGTGACTTAATTTACGGGTATTTAGAACTTAAGCTTTTAAATTTTTCTTGAATGTATTTTTTTATAACCTACTTCTCGTATTAAGTAATCGTGGCTTACTCAAGCTAGCTTGAAGTTTTGTACGTATCTATAGGTTATCTGCCATATCTTTTAAAGGCTTAGACTGACTTTATTTAGTTTTTAACATTAAAAAACCCCTCACGATTAATGCACGTAAGGGGTTGTTTTATATGGTGGGCCCACACAGACTTGAACTGTGGACCAACGGATTATGAGTCCGCTGCTCTAACCAACTGAGCTATAGGCCCTATATTCTGAATGTGTTATTTATCAACAAGTTCAGACGCAAAGCATACTAGCGAAGATTTTTTTAAAAGACAAGCCTTTTTCTTCACGGCTGCACACTAACACAACAAATTGGCTGTAGTTGCAGCAGTTGAGCTTGGATTCGACCAAAATGCACAAAGTGTCGAATCCTATCGTTATGTAAATCACGACAAAAGTTATCAAACAGTCAAAATAACCTTATAATAATGCCCATTCTTGTCAGTACCGTGCCCAACAGCGCTTAGATTGGTACTGGCCTCACATTTTTAAGTCAATGTCCTACAGTTACTCGGCTTATGTTTTCATTTTTATGTGTTGCACTGACACATAAGAATATTTAGGTGCCCACATGGAAATTAAGGTTAATTATCTCGATAACCTTCGACAAGAAGCCAAATTTGATGACTTCACGGTAATTGCCGACCAACCTATTCGCTATAAAGGTGATGGTTCTGCTCCCGGACCATTCGACTACTTTTTGGCGTCGTCAGCATTATGTGCAGCGTATTTTGTAAAAGTGTATTGTGCGGCGCGAGACATTCCGACAGATAATATTCGCTTATCACAAAATAATATTGTTGATCCTGAAAACCGCTATAAGCAAATTTTCAAAATTCAAGTTGAACTGCCTGCGGATATTTCTGAAAAGGACCGTCAAGGTATTTTGCGTTCAATTGACCGCTGTACGGTTAAAAAAGTCATTCAAACTGGTCCTGAATTTGTCATTGAAGAAGTAGAAAGCATTGATGCAGATGCACAAGCTTTACTTATGCCAAATTTAGCGTCAGACAGTACCACGTTTATTCCGGGTAAAGATCTGCCATTGGAAGAAACCATTGCCAATATGTCAGGTATTTTGGCTGGTTTAGGCATGAAGATTGAAATTGCATCATGGCGTAACATCGTGCCGAATGTTTGGTCTCTACATATTCGTGATGCACAATCGCCAATGTGTTTTACCAATGGTAAAGGCTCAACCAAAGAAAGCGCATTAGCTTCGGCTTTGGGTGAATTTATTGAACGTCTCAATTGCAACTTCTTCTATAACGACCAGTTCTGGGGTGAAGAGATTGCCAATGCTGACTTTGTGCATTACCCAGATGAAAAATGGTTCCAACCTGGCCCAGAAGGCGAGTTACCTGTCGAAATTTTGGATGACTACACACGTGAAATTTATAACCCAGAAGGTGAGTTATTAGGTACACATCTATATGACACCAATTCAGGAAATATAGCACGCGGTATTTGCTCTCTTCCATTTGTCCGTCAGTCAGATGGTGAAACAGTGTATTTCCCATCAAACTTGATTGAAAATTTATACTTGTCAAACGGGATGAGTGCAGGGAATACCTTGGCAGAAGCGCAGGTTCAATGCTTATCTGAAATCTTTGAACGCGCAGTAAAACGTGAGATTTTAGAAGGTGAATTGGCTCTACCAGATGTACCAGAAGAGGTTTTAGCCAAATATCCAAGTATTGTTGCAGGTATTCAAGGCTTAGAAGAACAAGGTTTTCCTGTATTGGTAAAAGATGCTTCACTTGGTGGTCAGTACCCAGTGATGTGCGTAACCTTAATGAACCCACGTACAGGTGGGGTTTTTGCATCTTTTGGTGCGCACCCTAAACTCGAAGTGGCTTTAGAGCGTAGCTTAACCGAGCTTCTACAAGGCCGTAGCTTTGAAGGTCTAAACGATCTACCAAAACCAACGTTTAGCTCAAATGCAGTCACTGAACCAAATAACTTTGTAGAACACTTTATTGACTCAAGTGGTTTGGTGTCTTGGAAATTCTTTAGCGCACAATCAGACTATGATTTTGTAGAGTGGGATTTCACTGCAGAAGGTGAAAATGCCAATGCGGAAGAAGCTGCAGCGATGTTTGCGATTCTAGAAGACATGGGCAAAGAAGCGTATATGGCGGTCTACCAGCATCTAGGTGCTACGGCATGTCGTATTTTGGTTCCGGGTTATTCTGAAGTGTATTTGGTTGAAGACTTGGTTTGGGATAACACCAACAAAGCTTTGGACTTCCGTGAGGATATTTTAAACATTCATCGTCTAGATGAAGATGAGTTAGTGTCACTGGTTGAGCGCTTAGAAGAGCTTGAAGTGGATGACTACACGGATATTGTGACGCTCATCGGGATTGAGTTTGATGACAATACTGTATGGGGCCAATTAACGGTTCTTGAGCTCAAACTACTGATCTATATTGCCTTACAAGAATTTGAAGAAGCAAAAGAGTTGGTCGAAACCTTCCTTCAATACAACACCAATACGGTCGAACGTGGTTTGTTCTATCAATGCATGAATGTAGTTTTAGAAGTTGAATTGGACGATGACTTAGATCTCAATGACTATGAACATAATTTCCGTCGTATGTTTGGTGACGAACGTATGGATGCAGTGATTGGTTCAATGGATGGCAGTCTTCGCTTCTACGGTTTAACTGAAACCAATATGCAACTTGAAGGTTTAGATCGTCATTTACGTCTGATTGATAGCTATAAAAAATTGCATGCTGCACGTGCGAAGTTTGCCAGTCAGAACGTTTAAATCTGGGCTTGTGAATAACGTTACTCATGTGATCATCTATTTGAAAAAACTCTCCTAAGGGGGAGTTTTTTTGTGCGAAATTTGCTGAAAATTAATCTATATCTGTGATGTTGATATTAATAAAAATCCTTATAACTCAGGTGAATATAAGGAAGGATTAAAAATAACCGATTATCCGAAATTGTGTCATTTTAAAGTAAAGATATTTGACTCATTGGAAAAATATGCTAATAAATTAGCTATGGCGTGTTTAGGCATGATCATAATATTTCAGGACGAAATATTCAGAAGCACATTAATAAATAAACGGGAGTTTTAACAACATGCTTCAATTATTCAGAAAACTATTTTGCATGCATATTTACGAATACGAGCAAATGGAAGAAATCGGTTCGCACAAGGAATGTCGTAAGTGCGGTGTGACAAAGTAATGCAGAGTCTCAGCCGAAAAAAAAGTGAGCGAAAGCTCACTTTTTTAATGCCGGTCAATATTGAAATCATTAAAATGGAAATACATTCACAGTTTTCATGCAGATATGAGTAAAGATTTTCAAGCCGAGCGTTATACCGTCGATGCCAATATGGCAGATACCATTGCATGGTTATTACAACATCAAGATTGCTTTGAATCTTTTCATTATGATGCGATTCAGCAGCAATTGGTGGTTCAACATGCTAATGGTCAAGACATCATTCGTGAAGGGGATTATTTAAATGCAGGCTATGGAATTTTAATAACAGCACATAACTTTGCGAAGTAATCGATATATTTTCCATACTCATGGTGATTCAACCATTCATTTATTCGCACCATCTCTTGCATTGCACATTGAAACCTACCACTGATCATTCAATAAAACTAAGCCCCGATGTTCGGGGCTTGGGTTTTAAGCCATTTGCATGGCATCAGTTGAAAGCTGTGCAGCATTTGGTTTGGGCTGTTCAGCCACTAAACCGAGTTTGCTAAATAAAAGCTGATCTTTGCCTTCGCCTGCATTTGGCGTGGTCAGCAGTTTTTCACCAGAAAAGAGTGAATTTGCACCTGCCATAAATGCCAAAGCTTGTTCTGAATCACTCAGGGATTCACGACCTGCAGAGAGTCGAATATAGCTTTTTGGCATAATGATCCGTGCGACTGCAATGGTGCGAATCCATTCGATCACATCAAGTTTCTCAACCTCTGCAAGTGGGGTACCTTGAATAGGGACAAGGAGATTAATCGGCACGGATTCAGGATGAATCGGCAGCGTTGCCAACTCCATCAAAAAGGCGATACGGTCATCACGGCTTTCACCTAAGCCCACAATTCCGCCGCTACAGATTTTCATTCCAGATTGGCGAACATAGTCTAGCGTCGTTAAACGGTCATCATAGCTACGCGTGCTAATGACATTGGGATAATACTCACGAGAGGTATCGAGGTTATGGTTGTAATAATCTAAGCCTGCCTCATGTAGGCGCTCTGCTTGAGACTGATTCAGCATGCCAAGGGTCATACAGGTTTCAAGTCCCAGCGCTTTGACTTCACGCACCATTTCTAGCACATAGGGCATGTCCCGTTCATGTGGATTGCGCCATGCAGCGCCCATACAAAAACGCGAAGAACCTGAGGCAAGCGCAGCTTTCGCTTCATTGATGACTTTTTCCACAGCCAGACGTTTTTCAGCTTCTAATCCAGAGTCATAATGTGCAGACTGAGAGCAATATTTACAGTCTTCAGGGCACTTACCGGTTTTAATCGAAAGTAAGGTGCTGACTTGAATATGATTGGCTTGGAAATATTCACGGTGAATGGTCTGTGCTCGGAATAATAAATCCATCAATGGTTGTTGATACAACTCTTGTATTTCTGGATGTGTCCAGTCATTTCGGTAGCTCATAAATAATCCATATTTTCTGCCTAATGCAGATCATCATACGTAAAATTTGCAGACTTCCAAGACTATTTTGTAACATTGAAATTTAGCTAAAGTGCATTGAAATGGCTTTTTTAAAGAACTTTTGATATTTAAGATACTTACAAAGTTGTGTTAAATGTCAGCACAATCGCTGCAATGTTTATTTTAAGCTGAAAAATCAATTTTCTTTGATTGCGTCACTAAGTTTTAGCTTAAAAGAAAACTTTGTAAGGATCTGGAAAATATAGAATAAAAGCCCTTAAAGCATTTTTGAGTTTTGTTCTGCAATTGCCCAATCAATATGAACTTGCACAATCGCGTCATGTTTTTCGCGAGAATTTTTTAATGATTGAACAATATTTGAACTGTATGGTGCATTGCCTAAGCCAATGGCGATATTTCGCATAAAGCTTTGATAGCCTGTTCGTCGGATAGGACTGCCTTCAGTACAGCTTAAAAAAGTGGCTTCATCCCATTGCCAAAGATCTAATAAACTCACTTGGTCGAGGCGATGACGTGGATAAAAGTCCTCAATTTGAGTTTTATGCGCAAAGCTATTCCATGGACAGATAAGTTGACAGTCATCACAGCCAAACACACGGTTGCCAATGCCACGGCGTAATTCTTCAGGAATGATGCCTTTATATTCGATGGTTAAGTAGGCAATGCATTTACGTGCATCTAACATATAGGGCTCAACGATGGCCTGAGTTGGACAGATATCAATACAGGCTGTGCATGAACCACAATGTTTGGTTGCCGGAGAATCAAAAGGCAAATCGAGTGATGTAAACAGCTCACCTAATACAAAAAATGAGCCTGATTTTTTATGGATCAGTAAGGTGTGTTTGCCTGTCCAGCCCATGCCTGCATTTTCAGCTAAGGATTTTTCAAACACTGGGGCAGAGTCGGCAAAGGGTCTAGATTCAAAATCTCCGATTTTTTCACGGATAATATTCGACAAAGTTTTTAAACGCCCGCGCATGACTTTATGGTAGTCACGACCTCGTGCATAGCGTGCAATGATGGCTGCATTTGGCTCATCAGGAACATAACGTGGTTTTGGGGTTTCGACCAAATAGTCCATGCGGACACAGATAATACTGCGTGTGCCGGGGACTAAAAGTGCAGGATTGGCACGTTTTTCAAGGTTTTCCTCTAGGAATTTCATATCGCCATGATAACCACGTTCTAAATATTCTTTAAAACGAGGGAGTTCCTCTTGAGCATCTGGCTTTGCGATGACACAATCAGAAAAACCTAAATTTAAGGCTTGCGCTTTAATCCATGCTTTTAGGGTTTCTGGATCATATTGATCGACAGGAATTTTTTGTGCAGGAGTTGAAGCGGCCATAATCATAACAAGGAAAAACAATGCGTCTGCAAGTTTACCATAGCCCTGTTTATCTTAGCCAAAGTATTCAAGCTTGGGAGCAGCGTTGGTTTGCTCAGCACAATAGCAGTTATGGTCTGATGCAGCAGGTCGCATGGTCGATTGCTCAGCAACTCATTCCAATGTTAAAGCATCAAAATTTAAAAAATATTGCCGTATGTTGTGGGCAGGGCAACAACGCAGGTGATGGATATCTTACAGCGCAATACCTACAGCAAGCAGGCTTTCAAGTCGATATTTACGCCGCTGAAATTGGAGCATCGAAAGATTTACATTCTGCAGTACAAGAAGCGATAGATCACAAGCTCAAGATCTATTCACAGTTTGATTTTCAGCATGACTATGATGTCTATATCGACGCATTATTTGGTATAGGGCTCAATCGTGAACTTTCTAGCGAATGGCAAGCCATTATTCAACGATTGAATGCATGCATGGGACTTAAAGTTGCGATTGATATTCCAAGCGGATTACATGCCAATACAGGACAGCCTTTACCCATCGCATTTCAAGCCGATTATACCTTTACGGCATTGGGTCTAAAAGCAGGGCTATTTACAGGTCAAGCGAAGGAATATGCAGGTGAAGTTTCGGTGATAGCATGCATACCGACTGATGCTGAGCTTGAACCACTTGCGTATTTGTCGCCACAGAAAATCACTTTACCTGCACGTCAAGCTTTTGGTCATAAAGGCAGTTATGGCCATGTTTTGGTTGTTGGTGGCCATGCTGAAATGGGTGGGGCGGTGATTATGGCTGCTGAGGCTGCATTCCATGCAGGTGCAGGTAAGGTTACGGTTGTTTGTGATGCACGACATCACACCGCTATTTTGGCGCGCGCACCGAATATTATGCTACGCGATATCAATGCATTAACTACAGAAGCGATTCGGCAACTGATCGATCAAGTCGATGCGATTAGCTTTGGCATGGGGCTTGGTCGTGACGATTGGGCACAACAGCAGTTTCAGTCATGGTTTCCATTGATTCAGCAGTCAACCTTGGAAATTGTTTTGGATGCAGATGCCTTATGGTTTCTAGCTGAAGCACCTAAAAATTTGAATGCACGAACCTATGCAACGCCACATCCGGGTGAAGCTGCGAAATTACTGGGTATTACTACTGCTGAAGTTGAAGCAGATCGTGTACAAGCAATTCAGTATTTAAAAGAAAAATTTCAAGGTCAATGGGTGCTTAAAGGCGCAGGCAGCTTAATACTTGAAGATCAGCTTTGGATTTGCACCGCAGGTAATGCAGGAATGGGTACAGGCGGTATGGGAGATGTGCTTGCAGGGATGATTGCAAGTTTAAAAGCACAATTCCATCAGCAAATACATCTGCATGAAATCGTAAGCCTGCATGCTTTAGCAGGTGATGTATTGGCGAAGTCTGGGATGCGTGGTTTGCAGGCACAGGATATGGCCCAAGCGGTTTATCATGTGGTTAATCATTCAGGAGTTGAAGACTAAAATGCATGCAGTTAAATTGCGAATTCAAGGTAAAGTGCAGGGTGTAGGTTATCGTCGTTGGTTTGAGCAGCAAGCGATTGCACTCGGTTTAAATGGTTATGTGAAAAATCTAGTGACGGGCGAAGTTGAAGCGCTGATTATTGGAACTGAAGACGCCATTCATAAAATACTGAAACACAGTCTAGTGGGGCCTTTACGAGCAGACGTGACTAAAATCGATCAGCAAGAAATTCCAATGCATGAATTAGACTATAGCGGTTTTAAAATGATCCGCTAAATTTGATCACTAGATTGAGTGGGCTTTTGAAAACAATCTGAATTACTGAGCTATATGTTTTGACGATTATTTATCGACGTCGAGTGCTTACACGACTTCGACCACGAGCCATACCGCCTAAGGCATTCAGTACAGCCATTTTACTCATACTACCAGACGCATGCGCATGACAAATTGCGGCAGCCAAAGCATCGGCTGCATCCTGCTGAGGTTTGATACTTAGGTTCAGAATGCGCATAACCATCATTTGGACTTGTTCTTTATCAGCAGCACCATAGCCGACTACTGATTGTTTAATTTGACGTGCAGTATATTCAGCGACTTGTAAATCTAAATTGGTTAAAGCGGCAATGGCAGCACCGCGTGCTTGACCTAATTTTAAGGCCGAGTCAGGGTTTTGAGCCATAAATACTTGTTCAACCGCAGCTTCAGTAGGCCCGTGAAACTTTACGATGCGATCAATACCAGCAAAAATACGTTTTAAGCGTTCAGGCATTTCTGTCGTTTCGGTACGAATGGTGCCAGCATCGACAAAACTTAGTTTAGAACCATCCTTTTCGATGATGCCGTAACCAGTTAAGCGCGACCCAGGGTCAATACCGATAATTAATGACATGTTTGCCTATTTGCCCTTTAAAAATAAAAATATGCCCATATTGTTACATAAGCGTGTCAAAAAAGCTTGATAGTGATTGAGCAGTTGAACGCAACACCTTAAATTAATTTACTTAGATTTGTTTAATTTTCATGAAATTATTTCTTCTGATTTTAGCAGGCTTGATCCTGGAAGTGTTTGTCTGGATCGGTGTGGGCGACCTCGTCGGCAGCATGTGGTATGTCTTTTTCTGGTTCGTGGCGGCCTTCTTTATAGGGATGAATATTATCCGTAAATATTCATCAGGTCTGATGCCTCAAATGCAGCAAATGCAAGCAGGTCAAATGAGTAATGATCCAGCTTTAACTGGAAATTTACCAAAAATTTTGGCTGGTTTCTTATTGCTGTTACCGGGTCTAATCTCAGATATTATGGCATTACTTATTTTGATTCCACCTGTACAAAATGCCATGAAAGCAGTCATGATGAAAACCATGATGAAGCGTCAGCAAGCCATGATGGAAAAAATGATGGGTGGCATGATGGGCGATATGGGAGGCATGGGCGGTGCTCAAGGTCAGAACCCATTTGCAGATATGATGCGTCAAATGCAAGATATGCAAAATCAGCAATCAGGTCGTGATTCATCCGTTATTGATGGTGAAGCTCGTGAAGTGACGCCAGATGCGAAACAAATTGAACTGAAAGATGTCAATAAAAAATAATTAACTCAGTATGAAAGGCCGAATGTGTATTCGGCTTTTTTTTGCGTAAATTTTGATACGGCCTAAAAATAGACCTTGTGTTGCCAACAAAAAAATTGAACAAGCGATATAATCTTCACGTTTTAATTCAAATGAATCAGCTTGCATGTCACTGTTATTCACCATCTGTGCGCTTCATTTTGTTGCGCAGTTGAGTCCCGGTCCAGATGTATTATTAATTGCTAAAAGTGCAGCATCAACAACCCGTGCAAATACCTTAAAAATTATTGCGGGGATCTCTGTCGGGATTGTGGTGTGGGTCGTTTTAACCTTATTGGGCTTTACGGTTCTGGTTGAGCAATTTCCATGGATACAACAAGTTTTAATGGCTGTTGGTGGATTTTTCTTAGCGAAAATGGGTTGGGCAATGTTTAGTGGCGGGCTTAAAAGTTTAAATCAAACAGCCAATTTAGAAGATGGGCAGGCCTTAAGTCAGCAGAAAACTGAAAATTATTTCTTATTAGGTTTATTTACAAATTTAGCCAATCCGAAAACATTGATTTATTTTAGTAGTGTGTTCTCTCTAGCGTTGAGTTCATCAGCCAGTAGCAACCTCAAAGCACAGCTTGCTGTCATCATTCCGATTCAAACCTTTATTGTGTTTAGTCTGTTTATGATGATTATGTCTTTGCCTAAAATTAAAGCACTCTACCAACGTTCGGGTAGTTATATTGATGTGGTTTCAGGGGCGTTATTTTTAATTTTTGCGATTTGGCTGTGGTTCGACGCAATTAGAATGTTCAATCTTCAATAGCTGCAAACATATTGCTGTCAGCAAAGCGAAAGCCAAGTATTAAAACTTGGCTTTTTTTATGTCCAAGTTCTATTGCTCTGGATTGGTTTGATCTTGGTCTTTAGACGGTGCTATATTTGATGGATCTTGTGCAACATTGGTAGTTTCAGCATGATCACGATAACGGTTCGGTTTGAGGGTGGTTTCGGTATTTTCAGAGCCTTTGTATGATCGGCTACGATTGGCGCGTTCACGCAAACCGCCTTTTTTTATTAACTGCACCATCGTCTAGAACCTCATTGCTATTGCCATAGTTTAAAGAATTTTCCTCGTGAAGATAAGTGAGCAGGGCGATGCTAGCGCATAAAAAAGCCTGAAATCATTCAGGCTTTCATCATTTTAATTTCTCGCTTTGAATGACTTTAAAGCAACTGGATAATAGTGCTTAGATTTAGCTTGGCTAAATTTCACACATTGCCAGCCTGTTCATACGGCTGTATTTGGCTGTTGTAAAAAAGCTTAATTTTTACCATCTTGCTTGAGTACTTCAAAGATGTTGAGTTGGGTCGTAGCTTCAGTATCGTGCTGTTGCAAATACACTTGAACACTCTTAAATAGAATGGCAACAGCCAAACAACTGAGTATGCAAAATATCCAAAAGCCATATGGGCTACGGATATTATGCGAGCCACATTCGGAACATTCTTTATCGCTTGAAGCCAATACTTTATTGCAACAAGCACAGTGATATTGATAGTGCATTGCGTTTCTCCATTTAGTCGAATTTGACCAACATTCTTGTTGTTATTGTCAACCATCAATCCGTGATGATTGTTTTATCTTAATGTGCAAATAAGCTACTGTACAAGTTTTAAACGGTTTGTTTTGCTCATTATTGTGTAAGTGAAAAGCGTCAGAGAGTTAAATATTTGTTTTATTGCTAATTTATAAATGAAACAAGGCATGAATTTTCAGTCATAAAAAAAGCCAGTTCGAAAACTGGCTTTTGCTGTTCTGTCTAAACTGAATTATTGACCAGAACGGATGATGTAATCAAAAGCAGATAATGATGCTTTCGCGCCTTCACCTGTCGCAATGATGATTTGTTTGTACGGTACTGTTGTACAGTCACCGGCAGCAAATACACCTTTTACATTGGTTTCGTTACGCTCGTTAATTACGATCTCACCACGGTTTGAAAGTTCTACAGCTGTTTCTTTTAAGAAATCAGTGTTTGGTAACAAACCAATTTGTACAAAGATACCAGCCAATTCAATCGTTTTGATTTCATCTGTTGCACGGTCTTTGTAGTTCAATGCAGTCACTTGTGAACCATCACCCACCACTTCTGTAGACAATGCATTCATGATCACGGTCGTATTCGGTAAGCTGTTTAACTTGTCTTGAAGGACTTGGTCAGCACGAAGCTTAGTATCAAACTCAACAAGCGTTACATGTTCTACAATACCAGCAAGGTCAATCGCCGCTTCGACACCTGAGTTACCACCACCGATCACCGCAACACGTTTACCTTTAAACAATGGACCGTCACAGTGTGGGCAGTATGCAACACCACGTGTACGGTATTCTTGTTCACCCGGAACGTTCATTTCTCTCCAACGTGCACCTGTTGAAAGAATCACTGTTTTAGATTCAAGTTTTGCACCATTCTCTAAAGTCACTTCAACCAAGCCATTGGCTGTTTGGTCAGCACCTTTGATGTCAGATACACGTTGCAAGCTCATGATGTCCACACCGTACTCACGTACATGTGCTTCCATTTCAGCAGCAAACTTAGGACCTTGAGTCTTTTGAATCGACGTGAAGTTTTCGATGTCCATGGTATCCATGACCTGACCGCCCATGCGTTCAGCCACGATACCGGTTTTAATACCCTTACGTGCAGCATAGATTGCAGAAGTATTCCCTGCAGGACCACCACCAATCACAAGCACATCAAATACCTCTTTGGCATTTAACTTTTCAGCATCTTTTGCAGCAGAGTTGGTGTCTAATTTGGCAATGATTTCTTCCAAGGTCATACGACCTTGACCAATGTGCTCACCGTCTTGGAATACCATTGGTACAGCCATGATTTTGCGTTCTTCAACTTCGTCTTGGAAGAATGCACCATCAATCATGGTTGCAGTTGTACCTGGGTTATAGATCGCAATCAGGTTCAAGGCTTGAACCACGTCAGGACAGTTATGGCAGCTTAAAGATACAAACACATCAAAGTTAGTTTTAAGACCTAGACCTTTGATAGTGTTCAGTACTTCGTCAGAAACTTTCGGTGCATAACCTGAAGTTTGTAGCAAAGCTAGAATCAAAGATGTGAATTCGTGGCCCATCGGTAGACCTGCGAAGAATACACGTGGTGTTTCACCTGCTTTTGCAATACCAAAGCTTGGCGCACGGCTGTTGTTACCGTCAAAACGTGCAGTCACTAAATCAGATAAAGCGGCAACTTCGGTCACCAATTCTTTAATTTTGTCTGATTTGTCCGTGCCGTTTAAAGTCGCGACGATTTCAATCGGGCCTTCAAGGCGTTCAAGTAAGGTTTTTAATTGAGCAGAAGTATTTTGATCTAACATTGCTAACGTCTCCAGAGGAGTAAATTTATTTGATGAGAGAATGATAGAACAAACCATTAAATAGGTGAAACGGTTTGTTTTTATAAAATTAATCGGTTTTATAAATCAAGTGATTAAATTTCTTTCTAAATCATAAGAATATACCGATGTGAATGCAGTCAATATTGGGCCACTATCGAGAAATACAAGTTAAATAGTGGAAAAATAAACGAATTCATCGCGCTTTAAGCGAGAGAATGCTAGAGTCAACGCTATTGTATTGAGAACTTTTTAGGGAAATGGCATGCAGGTTAAACAGGGAATTTATCAGCATTATAAAGGTCAGTTGTATCAAGTCTTTCATGTTGCAACACATAGTGAAACGCGTGAAAAAGTTGTGGTCTATCAGTGCTTGTATGACGACTATTCAATGTGGGTCAGACCCTTAGAGATGTTTATGGAAACCGTTGAAATTGATGGTGAAGTAATTCCACGTTTTAAACTGATCCAAGAAACCCACTGAGCAGATATTTAGTACTTTAATCTTTAAATATGAAAGAAATAACAAAAGGACAGAATCATGAGCATGGATGCAAATTTTAAAAACTATATGCAACAACTCTATGCAGACTTTAGTGCTCACGATGCTGCGCAAAATCACCGACTTGCGCGTTACCGAAATATTGAGCCTGAGTCTGCACTGTTTTTGGCTATGCAAATTCGCTTAAAACAAGCCAAACAGATCTTGGAAATTGGAACATCTACAGGCTATTCCACGCTGTGGTTGGCAGATGCTGCCCAGTCTACACAAGGGCGAGTCGAAACCATTGAAATTGATGCAGCGCGTATCGAACAAGCTAAACAGCATGCGGAAAATTTAGCTTTATCCGAATACATTGAATTTCATCATGGCGATGCGCTGCATTTTTTACAGCAGTTAAATCAGCGTTATGACTTCATTTTATTGGATGCAGAACGTGATGCGTATATCGCGTATTGGCCATATTTAGCTGAATTGATACAAGTTCAAAGTGGCGTGTTAATCGTGGATAATGTGCTGTCACATGCCAATGAGGTCGCTGAATTTATCCAACGTGTTGAAGCGGATGATCGTTTTATCAGTACGACATTAAATGTGGGCGCAGGGCTCTTTATGGTGACTTGGCGCAACTAAAAATCAGGGCATTCAGCCCTGATTTGATCGAATTTTTTTTTAATTAATAAAAATACTGTTGCTATAGCGCTAAACTTGTAGCGGTTTAACCCTGTAAGCTTACTCGTGAAAAATGTAGATCATATTCTAGATATTTGTGGACAAATGCCGTTTTATCACTACATCGAAGTAAATTATCATAAATAAAAGGTGAAACTGGATAAAAGAGATCCCCAGAACCATTCGCATAAAATATTTTTAAGTAACGTGAAGAAGAACTGTATTTCCAAGAAGTTACAACAGTTGTTGTCATAAGCCACCCCCTTATTGCGTTGTTATAGTCATACTGCAGTTAAAGGTTTATCTCATTTGAAATTAAGACAAATTTAGGGCGTGGAGTATTGCAGAATTGTTAAAAAATAATGTTTTATCTCACATTTTTTTCATTTCTTTATCAACTAATTTGATAAAAAAATGCCAGTTCAAATAAATGCCATAAGTGTCATTCTCCCATATTAGTGTAAGGAGAGTTAAAAACTACGGCATTGTTCTGATTTATTGCCTTTGACTTGGTTGTTGCTGCCATTAATTGAAAAAGCATTTTCAAGACAAATCAAATTACCTGCGATTTCATTATTATTTAGAACAATATTGCCATTATTTTTCTTTAATTTGAGGTCGCCTGAAATTTGGTTATTGAGGAGTTGGATGTTTTTCCCAGTTGTAAAATCGACATTGCCACTGATATTGTTATGATTGGCAATGATCTTGGTAAAATTTTTATTCGATTCAATATTGCCTTTGATGTGGTTGTCATGCAGTTCAACACTTGCACCATTTTCTAAAATAACATTGCCATGAACAATTAAACCTTCAAGCTGACAATTTTTTTTGACTTTAATATCTTCACGAATACTTTGGTTTTTAATTTCACCTTCGCAGTTCATGGCAGCAAAAGTTGTAAACGAACATAAAATTAAACTGATTGAGACGAAATATTTTTTCATGGGCTTACATCTTCCTGAAATAAGCAATTGACCTAAAATTCATGTTAAAAATACTGAAATACTGGCAAAGATGTAAGCCTAGACAATCGGGTTTGCGGCGCATTTTTATTATATTTGTGTAAGCTCTAACTTGATGAATATCTACAGATATGTAGAAAGTGCTAGTACGTTAAAGTTGTATGAATAAAGTGTGAACTGCATAGGGTGTATAGAGGTATATACTCGCAGATAATAGGCATAAAAAAACCACGCTAAAAGCGTGGTTTTTGAATCAGTTCAATCTAATACAGATTAGATTTTACCAACTAGGTCGATTGAAGGAGCAAGAGTTGCGTCGCCTTCTTTCCATTTAGCTGGGCAAACTTCGCCTGGGTGAGCGTGTACGTATTGAGCTGCTTTAACTTTACGAAGAAGTTCTTGAGCATCACGACCGATACCACCAGCGTTGATTTCAACGATTTGGATTTTACCTTCTGGATCGATAACGAAAGTACCACGATCAGCAAGACCGTCAGCTTCGATTAATACGTCAAAGTTTTTAGCAAGAGTCCAGTTCGCATCACCAACCATTACGTATTGGATTTTTTTGATTTCTTCTGAAGAATCGTGCCAAGCTTTGTGAGTGAAATGAGTGTCAGTAGAAACTGAGTAGATTTCAACACCTAGTTTTTGGAATTCTGCATAGTTGTCAGCAAGGTCACCAAGTTCAGTTGGGCAAACGAAAGTGAAGTCAGCTGGGTAGAAGAATACAACAGACCATTTACCTTTAAGATCAGCTTCAGTTACTTCGATGAATTGACCATTTTGGAATGCTTGTGCTTTAAACGGTTTAACTTCAGTATTAATTAAGCTCATCATTGTCTCCATGATTGAGGTTTGTTTTTGATTTCCAATAGGGTACAGAAATTTTTCTTATTGCTGAAATAGTATTTTTACATAACTAATATCGGAAAATCCGAATTAGTACACTCCAGAACTATTTCAACAATAACGATTATTTATCATTATTTCATTCGATATAAGCCATATCAATGCCATATAAAGTTGAAAGTAAAATGACAAAATCATCTTTTTAATGTCTGTAACCAACATGATGCTTGTGGCATAAGATTTCAAGGGTGATCTCTAAAAAAGTTATAAAAAATATTTCAAATTATAGAATTTGTTCATATAAGATGGCATGAACATAAAATGATTCCAGATTTGATCAGGTGCTTAGTCAATTTTTTCGTATCATTGCCATTCTCAGTCTTGCACTTGCATCACTATGTATTCTTAAAGTTGAAGATATAGGTACAAATTTATGTATCTATGAATACTTGCAACCTCAAAAAGCGACCTATTTTAATGAACTATTTGGAACTTCATCAGATGATCCTACGCTATTGAGTACCATGGGAATCGTTGGAATCTTCTTTTTTTTCCCACTGTTGCTATCATTTAGACGCGCTTGGTATGTGGTTATATTATGGCTATATGCGATTTTTCAATTCATCATCATTTTAATGATAGAAACTGCTTCAATTTCAAAAATTATCTATGACAGTATTGTTTATTGTCATAATGGTTGGTTGTTCGCATGGGTGATCGGGCAGAGCATATTTATTTTTTTTAGTATCATTTATATTTTCTATGGGACTGAAACCTAATGGATAAAGCATCCAAATGGATAAGCTTGAGTTGCGTATTCTAGTCAGCATGTGGGTTTATTTTTCTGTACTGGATGAATCAAGAATGTGCTTTCAATTCAAGGTGCTAGCCCGAATCAAATTGTTTATTAAGCTGAAATGAATGGTTCTTCATCGGATGAACCTTTTTTATTTATTTTTATTGCGTTGATTTGCTTTTATTCTAAATTCTTTTTGTGCTTAGCAAAATCTGTTCATCATTTTTTGATCATCTCTTTCATTTTATTGATGTTTTTAATTATGCCGTTGAGTATGTCTTATACAGTGCCATTTTATCAGCCATTACATGGCAGTATTGAAGCATGTGGCAATTATTGGTTATTGGCCGCAATTTTAGTTTTTTATCATTTTATTCTGTTCGGCTTTACCTATTGGTTTCAGGCACGCAAAAAATAGATTCATCTTTCACTATTTTTACATACAGCGTAAAATATTCGGTTCAATTTTTAATTATTAGGATAATGCATCTGTGCCAAGTCAGTTAAATGTCGATCAATTGGTCATGGTTCGTGATCGCCATCGCTTAAGTCGGCTGAAAAAAGGCAAAGAAGCCAATCCTGAAAAATTTCAAGATTTGTTTGAAAAGTCGAATGCGAAAGTGCGCGAACGGATTGCCCGCATTCCCAATATTAAATTAAATCAAGACTTACCTGTTACACAGTATGCGGACAAACTGATTGAAGCTATTCAAAAGCATCAAGTGATTATTGTGGCAGGTGAAACGGGTTCGGGTAAAACCACACAGTTACCGCAAATTGCCATGCTTGCAGGTCGTGGTTTAACGGGTTTGATTGGCCATACTCAACCCCGTCGACTAGCAGCGCGTAGTGTTTCGCAACGTATTGCAGAAGAAGTAGGCGAAAAGCTGGGGGAGTCGATCTCCTTTAAAGTTCGTTTCAATGAACAAGGTTCACAAGATTCCATCGTTCGGTTAATGACCGATGGTATTTTATTGGCTGAACTGGCCAATGACCGCTTCTTAAATAAATACGACACGATTATTATCGATGAAGCGCATGAACGTTCGCTGAACATCGACTTTATTATGGGCTATCTCAAACAGCTCTTGCCACGCCGTAAAGATCTCAAAGTCATTATTACTTCCGCGACATTAGACGTAAATCGCTTCTCGAATTACTTTAATGGGGCACCTATTTTTGAAGTCGAAGGTCGAAGCTTCCCAGTAGAACTCCGTTATCGTCCGATTTCAGAGCTGAGCATTGTCGGTAGTGATGATGATGAATTTGACGATTTTGAAGAAAATTTACCTCGTGCCGTGGTTTCAGCTGTAGAAGAATGTTTTCAAGATGCGCAGGAAAAAGGTCATCCTGAACATGCCGACATTTTGATTTTTGCCAGCACTGAACAAGAAATACGTGAGTTACAGGAAACACTGCAAAAGTTTGGGCCACGACATACCGAAGTTTTACCCTTATATGCTCGATTGGCTTTGGCAGAACAGCAAAAGATCTTTAATCCATCAGGCGGTGGGCGACGTATTATTATTGCCACCAACGTGGCAGAAACGGCTTTAACTGTACCGAATATTCGCTATGTAATTGATAGTGGCTTTGCACGGATATCCCGTTATAACTATCGCTCACGTGTACAGCGTTTACCAATTGAGGCTGTATCACAGGCGGCAGCAAATCAGCGTAAAGGTCGTTGTGGTCGTATTGCACCGGGTGTGTGTATTCGACTGTATTCAGAAGAAGACTTTATGAGTCGTCCTGAATTTACTGAGCCTGAGATTAAACGAACCAACTTGGCCTCGGTTATTTTGCAAATGCAAAGTTTGGGCTTTGGTGAATTAGAAGACTTTGATTTTATTGAGCCGCCAGATCATCGTTTGGTGAATGATGGTCGTAAGCTGTTAATTGAATTAGGTGCTTTAAAAGAAAAATCGGCGTATGCACCGCAAGTTGCTTCAGATAGCCAAGCAAAACAAGGCACAAAACATGCGAATAATAAAAATGGTGCTTTAACCAAAATTGGTCAGCAAATGGCGAAAATGCCAATCGACCCGCGTCTTGCACGGATGATTTTGGGTGGAGCGCATTTTGGCGTATTAAATGAAGTCTTGATTATTGTCGCTGCTTTAGCGGTACAAGATCCACGTGAACGTCCTGCGGATAAACAAATGCAGGCCGATCAGAAACATGCTTTGTTTCGTGAAGCTGACTCGGATTTCTTGTTCTATATCAAATTATGGGAAGCTTTGGTTGCCAACCGTGACATGAGTGAAAATAAGCGTCGTACATTTGCACGCAACCATTTCCTGAGTTGGTTACGCCTCCGTGAGTGGAAAAAAACCCATGAGCAATTGGTGGATTTGGCTCAGGGCTTAAAACTGTCCTTTAATGAAAAGAAAGCCAATTATGAAAATCTGCACCGTGCGCTATTAACGGGTTTACTTTCATTTATTGCCAACAAAACCGATGAACGTAATGTGTTCATGGCAGTGCGTCAGCAAAAGGCACGTATTTTCCCTGCATCAACCTTGCATAAAACCAATACACCTTGGGTCATGGCTTTTGAGATGGTGGAAACCTCTCAGGTATATCTTCGTACATTGGCGAAAATTGAACCTGAATGGATTTTATTGGCTGCTGGCGATTTATTGAAGCATCATTATTTTGAGCCGCATTGGTCGAAAAAAGCTGGTGTGGTGAATGCTTATGATCAAATTTCTTTATTTGGTTTGATTATTGAGCCACGTCGTCAGATTAATTATGAAAAAGTGGATCATCCGGCTGCGCATGAAATTTTCCTACGTGATGCGTTGACGACGGGACATTTGGGTATTACGCCGCCGTTCTTAAAACACAATTTATTAAAACTCGAAGAAGTTGAGCGTGTTGAAGATAAACTGCGTCGTCGTGATTTGGTGGTGGATGAAGAAACCATCTACCAATTTTATGCTGCAAAAGTGCCTGAAGAGGTGGCAAGTCGCCGTAGTTTTGAAGACTGGCGTGCAACTGTAGAACCGAAAAATCCACGGCATTTATTTATCGATGATGATGCGCTTTGGATGAATGACCGTCCAACGACCCAGCAATTTCCAGACTACCTACGAAATGGTGAACTGCGTTTGGCTGCAAGTTATCGTTTTGACCCAAGTCATGATGAAGATGGTGCAACGGTCAAAATTCCAGTTCAAGCTTTGCCGCAAGTGGATGAAAATATTTGGTCATGGGGTATACCTGGTTGGCGACAAGACCTGATTGAAGCCTTGCTTAAAGCACTGCCTAAGGATAAACGCCGTCACTTGGTGCCAATACCAGATACGGCTCGTAAATTGATGGATCGTGTCGATGCCGTGCATTTGCGCGAGCATATTTTTAGTTTCTTGGCGTTCCAACTGCGTGGTGAGCAAATCACAGACAAAGACTTTTCTTGGGAACGTGTTGAGCAATATCTGCTGCCTTTAATCAAAGTCATTGATGAAAAAGGCCGTGTGATTGAGCAAGGTCGTGATCTAGATGAACTCAAAGCACGCTGTCGTACGGAAACTCATAGCCCAGTCAAACAGTTAAAAGGTGAGTTTAAAACCTTCCCTGATAATTTTGTGTTCGAAGCATCACAAAAAGTCACGGGTGTGGTGGTGAAACAATACCAAGCGCTTGTTCCAGTCAAAAGCTTTGCGGAGTTGGATGCCAAAGATGAATCGGGTGTGGTGATTCAGACTTTCAATGACCAATTTGAAGCAGTCAAACAACACCGCGAAGGGATCATTCGTTTGGTTCATATGCAGTTGGGCGACTTAGTTCGTCAGTTGAAAAAACAGATTTCTAAACCCTTGGCATTGGCTTATTCACCGCTAGGTGACAAAGCCAAACTAGAGCAAATGTTAGTTTATGCCACACTTCAGCTTGCAATAAATGAGCTACCTGTCAATGTGCAGGAGTACCAAAACCTGATTTTAAATGTAAAGAAATCTTTCTTAACCCATGGGCAACAAGCATTAGCCGTTTTAACTGAAACCTATATTCAATGGCAGGATATACGTCGGAAATTGTTGGTTTTAGATGATTCTGTGTTTGGAAAGAACATTGATGACATTGAAGATCAACTCGATTTGATGCAACTTTCAGATTTTGTTTATGGCAAAACTTCCGATGTGTGGCTCGAATTTCCAAGATATTTGAAGGCATTAGTCTTGCGTTTAGACCGCTTGCCAAATAACCTACAAAGGGACAATTCTGCCATTGATCAAGTTGACCCATGGATGGAAAAATTATTTAAGTTTAAAAATGACACTCGCCTTAAAGAATTGTATTTCATGGTTGAGGAGTTACGCATCTCTATTTTCTCTCAACCAATGAAGACCAAGATGCCAATTTCTCCATCCCGCTTGCAAAAAGTATGGGATAAGCTCGGAATCAGTTAAGATATAGGTAATTTCTAAAAGGAGTTTTACATGGGCATCCGCATTACGGGTACAGGTCTTTATCATCCAGAAGACGTAATTACTAACGAAGAGTTAGTTGAAGCTTTAAATGCTTATGTGGAACAGTACAACAGTGATAATGCTGAAAAAATTGAAGCCGGTGAGCTAGAAGCGCGCCGTGGTTCAAGTGCAGAATTTATCGAAAAAGCATCTGGCGTAAAAGCACGTTATGTTGCTGAAAAAAGCGGTATTTTAGATCCAAAACGTTTACGTCCAGTATTGCATGAACGTTCAAATGATGAATTGTCTATTCAAGCGGAATGGGGCGTAGCTGCTGCTAAACAAGCGATGGAAAATGCAGGCGTGACTGCAGAAGACATCGATGTAGTGATTTTGTCTTGTTCAAATATTCAACGTGCATATCCAGCCGTTTCAATTGAAATTCAAACTGCGTTGGGTATTCAGGGTTATGCCTATGACATGAACGTTGCATGTTCAGCTGCAACTTTTGGTATCAAGCAAGCCTATGACGCGATCAAATCAGGCGCTCGTCGCGTGTTATTGGTAAACGTTGAGATTACATCTGGTCACACAGATTTCCGTATGCGTGACTGTCACTTCATCTTTGGTGACGTTGCAACGGCTTCGATCATTGAAGAAACTGAAACCAAAGCTGGTTTTGAAGTGTTGGATATTGACCTGTTTACTCAGTTCTCAAACAACATTCGTAACAACTTCGGTTACTTAAATATGAGTGAAGTCGATGCTGACATCGACAACAACCGTTTCCGTCAAGACGGTCGTAAAGTATTTAAAGAAGTGTGTCCATTAGTGGCGAAAATGATCACTAAGCAATTGGATGACAATAAAATTGCGGCAACAGATGTAAAACGCTTCTGGTTACACCAAGCGAATGCCAGCATGAATGAATTGATTCTGAAACTGGTTGTGGGTAAAGAACATGCTCAGCCAGACCTTGTGCCAATCATTCTTGATGAATTTGCCAATACTTCATCAGCAGGTGTCATTATTGCTTTGCACCGTACAGCAAATGAAGTAAACCATGGCGAATACGGTGTGCTTTGCTCATTTGGTGCAGGCTACTCAGTAGGTTCTGTACTTGTTCAAAAACATGATGCTGCCTAAGGTCAGCACATTTGCAGGTTGAACATGATGCAAAATGGATAAAGCGTTTAAGCGCTTTATCCCGCATGTATTTCACGCCAACATTTTTAGGCGCTGAATACATCGATGCATCTAAACCTGCAATGTATGTAGGGAATCACACAATTTACGGTGTACTCGATTCACCGGTGATTATTGATTATCTCTACAATGAACATAAAGTGGCTGTGGTCAGTATTGCTGATCATAGCCATTTTTATTTGCCTGGTTGGCGTGGCATGGTCAAAAAGTTCGGTGCAGTCCAAGGTATTCAGGACTATGTCAGAACAGTGATGCAACAAGGTTATTCCATTTTAGTTTTTCCCGGTGGTGGTCGAGAGGTTTTGAAACGCAAAGGCGAAGCCTATCAACTGATTTGGAAGCAACGTTATGGCTTTTTAAAACTGGCGCAAGAATTTAATTATGATATCGTGCCTTTTGCCGCTTTAGGTGGAGATGAAGTCTTTGAACTGGGTTTTGATGCCAGTGTGATTGTTGAACATCGTTGGTTTAAACAACTATTAAAAATACAAAAACTCGATAAATTATTACGCCATGGTGATGTGATTCCGTCTTTACCCAAACGTATTATCCCCAAGCGCATTCCATTCTATTTTCAATTTTTACCCCGTCAAAGTTTGAGTCATATTCAGAGTGTGGAAGATTTAAAGCTCTATCGAGAGGCACTACAACAAGATATTTACACTGCGATAGAACAGCTTAAAAAAATCCGTTCAGAACAACATTCTACAGATCAATAATAGTGACTACTCTTCAACGTCATCCATTTTTTATTCGTCACAGCTCAAAATCATGGTGAATTTTGTCACAACAATAGCTTTTAGACTTTTTTATTGAATGCCTTTGTATTGACCTTTTGTACAGCTATTTGGTTGATTAATGGCAGTAGTCGGAGCATTAAACTTTGACTATAGTGAAGGTTGAAAAATAATCAACGATCGTTAGGGCGGAAGATGGAAAAGAAAAGCTTGACCCCGCAGCTTGAGCATATTGCTCGGCAACTTATTCGAATATCTCCAAGTTTAAAGCAGTTGTATCAAGAGCAAATGGATCTTGCTACAGCACTCAATTCACAAAATATCTTTAAAATTGAACAAGAGCAGCACCGCATTCAACTGTGTAATGGACTGTGGACCTTACAGCTACAAAGTCGTGAATCGATTGGCTATCAGTTTCCTAGAAGTCCATTTAGACCCATCAAAATTGCTGAATTGCATACGACAGTACCATGTATTGAGGCAATAGAAGATTTCTTATTTCATGAATTGTATTTTTTTACTGGCGACCTAAAGCAGCAACATTCACTCTTGCTCAGAGAAAAAGCACAGCAATTTAGACAATTGATCTTACAGTCGATTTTTCAACATCTAAATGGGCCAGCGCGTGTTCAACAGTTTTTAGCACAGATGACAGCAGTTGAAGCGCAAATTTTTGATCAGTTGATGCAAGAGCAGCAGATTTATCAGACACCGCTATTACAAACCTATATCGAATGCCAAATCTGTCTACCACATTGGTTGATGCAAAAGATTGAGCAGATGTTCGCACTCAACTCACTTACAGAAGCTGAAATATTGCCGATACAGGTCTTGATGGATAGTTTGGACGAGATTTGTTTTGCTACAGCACAATTTTTAGATCCAACGATTTACCGGATCATGAGTTTGAGTTATGAAGATCGGTTCAATTTACAAGAATTAAATGAACATATAGAAGATATTATTTTGTTGCTCGACCATGCATATGAGCGTCCCAATTTGTTGGGTTTTATTCGTTTGATGCATCGGGATGTTTGGGCAGAGCAGGACATATTAAGCCATAGTAATTTTGTGCAAGCCACAGCAATTTGGCAAAAAAAATGTGGAAAACTCCCTTTACTCGATAACAATCGTGCAGTGCGATGGATGTTCAAGCAGTCAGCCGAAGTGTTGGATTGGCTGAGTCGTAATTTTCAACACAGTAATGTACGAGTGGCTGTGACGGCATTTAGTTTTGTCGATACGCAGCATATTCATCCCGCATTGATTCTTGCAACCTTACAACATTTTCAATTTGTTGCAGCGCGCTTATTTATTCAAAATTGCCATACGATTGCGCATGAACATGATTGGTTTAATCATGAAAAAAATCTACAGTTTGTTTTACAGCGAAAATATCAGCAGCATGATGACCATCGTGTAGTGATCAGCCCATCGATTTTGTATTTAGATGAATGGTTGATCTTAATGCGACAGGTTTTGGGTGCAGAGGATCAGGCTATAAAAAAAGTCTATCTACCCTTGAGCCGTATTATGCAGGCCTATCTGCAGCATTTAGTACGTTGTACGCAGCATTTACCGCAGGCTTTGATGGATTATATCCGTCCAGAAACCCAAGAAAATCGCCAATTTTTAAGTGTTTTACGACAACATAAAATTCAACTGCAGGATTTTCGAAATTTATTTTATTTAAAGCATGCTAATTTAAGAGTATCTGTATTTGATGCATATGTGCGTGACTATGTTAGTGCGACTTATTCTACAGGTGATACAGTCCCTAAAAATATTACCTGGAATGGGGTCTTTCATCAGGCGGTGCATTGGCATGCCAAGCAACAAAAGCAGGAAGTGTTAACTCAATTAAAGCGTCAATTTGCGACAACGGTTTGGCAGCCATTTACAACAGAAGACAAAATATATTTTCAAGATTGGGTCTTTGAAGAATTAAAAACCATCGATCGAATTATTGATGAATCTATTCACTTTAAACATTGTTTGGCATCAAGTTATAGCGCCAGTATCATTGCAAGAGTATATGTAGCTTTTCATATGTACCATCCCATTTTGCATGTATCGATGACTTTGGGCTGTCATGTGCAAAACCATATTTTGGTTTTTGATCAACTTGAGTATTCAAATAATACCCAAGCAGAAATAGAAAAAGTAAATATCGCCAAAGAATTTTTAAATAGGTTCAATAGCTTAAAGTAAGATTGGCGAAATACGGATTTAGTAAACTGTGTTGTGCGCTTAACTTTTGAGTCAAAAATCGTTAGGCTATAGCCGTTCTTTTACGGTATAGGTCTTATGAAACAAGAAACTGCACTCAAGCTGCTCAAAGCAGGCGAAAATGTGTTTTTAACAGGTTCGGCTGGTGCAGGTAAAACTTATACTTTAAATCAGTACATCAATTATCTAAAAGCGCGCAAAGTGCCGGTGGCAATTACGGCTTCTACAGGGATTGCTGCAACCCATATGAATGGCATGACAATTCATACATGGGCAGGGATTGGGATTAAAGATGCGATTTCCGAAGATGAGTTAAAGCGCTTAAAAGAACGTAAATATTTAAAAGAGCATTTGGAAAATGCCCAAGTTTTAATCATCGATGAAATTTCGATGTTGCATGCCAAGCAATTAAACTTGGTGAATAAAGTTTTAAAATTTTTTAAAGACAGTGAAGATGCTTTTGGGGGAATTCAAGTCATTGTTGCAGGTGACTTCTTCCAGTTACCCCCTGTGGGACGCAAAGGTGAATTAAACCGTGATAAGTTTTGCTTTATGTCTGAGGCATGGGTAGAAGCGAAGTTTCGCGTGTGTTATTTGACCGAACAACATCGTCAGGGTAATGACTATCTCAATGATATTCTAAATGCGATTCGTGCTCAGCAAATTACGGGCGATCATTTGCATGCTTTAAGGCAGACAAGTTCACAAAATATAGGTGAAACCTTTACGCGCTTGTATACCCATAATATGGATGTAGATAGTATTAACTATAAACATCTAAATGAAATTGAGCAAGAATCTCGCCAGTTTGATGCCCAATGTGATGGTAATGATAAACTGATCGAAACCTTAAAATCATCCGTGCGTGCGCCGGAAACTTTGACCTTAAAGAAAAATGCCAAAGTGATGTTTGTAAAAAACAACTTTGACGTGGGCTATATCAATGGCAGCCTCGGTGAAGTGATAGGTTTTGAAGAAGATGATGAATATGGCATCTTGCCTAAAGTAAAACTTACGGACGGCACGACCTTGGTGGTAGAACCTGAAACATGGTCTGTCGATAATGATGATGGTAAAACCATTGCCAGTTTCCAACAAATTCCACTACGTTTGGCCTGGGCGATCACCATTCACAAATCTCAAGGGATGACCCTTGCAGCGGCTGAAATTAACTTGACGCATACTTTTGAGAAAGGTCAGGGTTATGTGGCATTGTCGCGTTTAAAAACATTAGATGGTTTGCGTTTACTTGGTTTTAATGAACAAGCTTTAGAACTCGACAGTTTGGCGATTAAAGCCGATCGACGTTTTCAGGAACTCTCTGATGAAGCGGAAACCAATTTTGCAGAGGCTGATTTAACCGTTCAACATAAAGCCTTTATTCGTCATTGTGGTGGAACGCTGAATGAAGTGGAAATTGAGCGCAATGAAAAGAAAATTGCCAAAACTGGTGCGAAACAAAGCTTTGCCACAGCGACTTTAGATCAAACTCGTGAATTGTTTGAGGAAGGTTATGAAATTCAAGATATTGCAGTGGAGCGTGGTTTAACACCTGCTACGATTATTAATCATTTGGCTCGTCTGCAAAAAGAGCAAGGTTTAGATATATCGGTGGCACATCCGGGAGAAGACGTGGTTGAGCAGGTGCGTAAAATTTATAAACGTTTGGCGAAACGACAAGACCCAGCACATTATAACGATGATGGTACTGTTAAGCTGCGCCCAATTGTGGAGTTGACCAGTCCACGCATGGGATATGATCAAGTTCGTTTGGCTTTATTATTTGTGGAATAACACATTCTTTGGATTACCTACATTTAAAGCCAGATTGATCAATCTGGCTTTTTTAATAAGGGCATCGTGTTTATTTTCATCCTTTGCATCTGCTTAAAAACGATGAATTGGTGATTAAAGTTCCAAATAAAACTTTAAATGAATAAAATTTAATAAAATAATGATAAGGTGAGTATAATTCATTAATGCTTTGCGAAAAATATTCGATTGCAAAGTTGCTCCCAAGTTTAGTTGAGAACAATCATGTTGGAATTACGCCATCTCAAAACCTTATTGGCACTCAGAGAACACGGTTCTTTGGTTGCTGCATCTAATGATCTGTGTTTAACGCCTTCTGCACTTTCACACCAGTTGAAAGAACTCGATCATTGGTATGGGGTAGAGGTGGTGAACCGACGCACACGTCCTGTGACCTTTTCGAATGTTGGGCAACGTTTACTACGCCTTGCCGATGACATTTTGCCGCAAGTTCAAATTGCGCAATCGGACATTACACGTATTGTGCATGGTCAAACTGGCCGAATTATTTTTTCTTCAGAATGTCATAGTTGCTTTGACTGGCTGATGCCGTTATTGAATGTCTACCGTCAGCAATACCCCGATGTAGATTTGGACTTTGCATCTGGCTTTGAAGCCAATCCGCATGAACTATTACAAACGGGCGAGTTTGATCTTCTGATTACTGCAGACCCGATCAATTTAAAAGGCGTGGAATATTTCCCAATCTTTGAATATGAATCTCGTTTGGTATTGTCCAATACACATCCATTGGTTCGTGCGACAAATGTGACTGTTCAAGAATTAGCAGAAGAAACGCTGATTACCTATCCGGTTGATAAACATCGTTTAGATATCATGGCAAAATTATTTTTACCGGCCAATATTCAGCCTAAACACGTCCGTACTACAGATTTGACCCAGATGCTGATTCAGTTGGTTGCAAGTGGTCGTGGTATTGCGGCATTACCTGATTGGGTAGTGAATGAATATGAGCAAAAAGGTTGGGTGACCTCTCGACGCTTAGATTGTGTTTCACCTGAAGGTTTAAGACGAACTTTGTACGCCGGCTATCGTACAGAAGAGGCTGAAAAAAGCTACTTTGAAGGCTTCCTAAAACAGTTGGCGAAATTCTCACAAAAACGCAATCAATATTATTCCAACTAAGGAGGATCTATGACACAGAGTCTTTTTGTATACGGGACATGAGGTCTAGGTCAGCCCAATGCTCACGTGATGGATCGCATTGGTGGCGAGTGGAAGAAAGGTGTGGTGTGGGGTGAATTAGAAGATAAAGGCTGGGGTGCGGCGATGGGCAGTCCGGGCATTCGTTTATCGAAGGCAGGTCAAACCATTGAAGGCTATGTTTTTATCTCTGAAAACTTAGCTGCACATTGGGCGGCTTTAGATGAATTTGAAGGGGCTGAATATCAACGTGTGGCTGTAGATGTGCAATTGGAAGGTGGAGAATGGGTGCAGAGTGAAATTTACGCATTGAAATAATATCCAGGGGGAGAGTCGGAAAATACGTGGGTCATCCAAACATCATGACTTTCCCCAACCTTCGATATGTGTATCGATGATTCCACTTGCTCTGTTGTTTCCTTGAGTGCATTTTCTTTCGAAGAGCAGTATTTGAAAGAGTTGTATCTAAAGTGCTTGAATGCACAGAAATCACTTTAAGATTGCTATACAAGTGGATGAATAATTTTTAGAATTGAGCTGTATCTCACACTGAAACCTGTTTGAGCTCAATCATGCCAAATACTATAGAACCCTCACCAACTCAACTCATGTCTGTGATTCAAACGCAGACAGCTATTGCCAAACTGGGTTTAGATCTCAATGCAGTGATGACCGTAGTGGCAGAACAGGCGCAGCAGATTACACATGCTAAAGGTGCAGTTGTAGAGTTGGCTGAAGATGGTGATATGGTCTATCGTGCAGTGTCTGGCGGGGCGAGCCATTTACTGGGTTTAAGACTTCATATTGAAAATAGCTTATCGGGGCTATGTATTGCGCAAAAACAAACACTGTATTGCCAAGATTCGGAAACAGATGCACGGGTAGATCGCGTGGCATGTCAACGTGTTGGATTGCGTTCGATGGCAGTAGTGCCATTGATTCATTGTGATGAAGGTGTCGGTGTTTTAAAGATTTACTCTGACCAAGTCGATGCCTTTCAGGAAGCCGACTTGCATATATTAAGTTTGATGTCTGAGTTGATCGCTGCGGCGATGTACCATGCGACACGTTTCGGTGCGACAGAGCTATATAAATTGGCGACTCAAGATAGCTTAACAGGTTTAGCTAATCGGGCTTTGTTTGTCGACTTTTTGCGCCAAGGGATAGAAAAAGCACGTGCGCAGAAAAAAGTGCTAGGTATCTTGATGATTGATATGGATGGTCTGAAGCCGATTAATGATCAGTTTGGACATCGCATTGGGGATGCTGCACTGAAAGAAATTGCACAGCGCATTTTGCGTGAAACACGTCAAGATGACTTGGTTGCACGCTTGGGTGGTGATGAATTTGCTGTGATTTTAACCAATATTGCCAACTTAGAGCGTGCGCAAACGGCGATGAATCGAATCGCAGAAAGTTGCGGACTACCGTTTGCATTCGAGCAAATGAGCTTGAAAATTGGTGCCAGTATTGGGATGGCTTTATTTCCAGAGGATGCCGAATCCATCGATCAATTGGTCGAAATGGCTGATTTGAAAATGTACGCCAATAAGCGTGAACGGAAACAAGTAAATATTGAATAACTCACTGCTTAAATAATTCACTAATTGTTATGCAGGTGAATTCCTTCACTACCGCCAAATTATTGAAAGTATCAGAAAAAACATTTTTGATGGGAATACGTATTGTCTCAAACAATTGCAGATGACATCACGGAATATCATTGTTTAATTTAAATCAAAGTGCGCTTAGCATGTGACGGTGCAAGATGATTAAATAATTGAAAAATCATCTAAGGTCATTTGTTTTTTGACTCAAAATAATATTTTGAATTGTTAAGCTGTGCACTATTGCATGGCGAAAAGAGCATGACAATTCAATGAAAGGGATGTCAAAAGATTTATTCATTATTGCGGCAGGTTTTATTGCTGCAATGCATATCGGGAAATTACCGCCCGCGATACCTGTATTACAGCAGCAACTTGGTATTAGCTTTATTCAGTCTGGTTTATTGCTTTCATTGGTACAGGGCGCAGGAATGTGCTTTGCATTGTTGATTGGCAGTTATATCCAAAAAATTGGATTTAAGCTATGTATATTACTAGGCTTAAGTTTATTAACGATGGCAAGTGCATGGGGGAGTTTTGCACAAAGCTTTGATGCCTTGTTGCTTCTGCGTGTCATAGAAGGCTTTGGCTTCTTATTGGTGACACTCACAGGGCCTGCATTTATCCGTCAGCTTGTACCGCTACAGCACATCAGCGCAAAGATGGGACTGTGGAGTGCTTATATGGGCGGAGGTATGGGCATAGCCTTATTGGTTGCGCCATTTCTAATTGCTCAATATGGTTGGAGTGTGGTTTGGCTCAGTTTCGCTATGATCACTGCGGCATTACTACTCTGTATCGCTATGTTTATTCCTCAGCCTAATGTGGCGCTGAATACAACACCTATTATTGGTCTCATTAGAGATACTTTGAAACATCCTGCAGCATGGCTTTTGGCGCTCATTTTTGGGACATATGCAGGGCAGTGGTTTGCATTGGTGGGCTTCTTACCGATGATTTATGCCCAAAACCAAATTTCAGCAGAACTGGCGGGTGCTTTAACAGCCAGTGTTGCCGTTGCGAATGCTGTGGGCACATGGGGGTGTGGACTGCTATTACAGCGTGGTTTTCAAGCTAAAACTTTAGTCCAACTGGGTTTTGCTGTTTTGATCATTTGCTCCTTAGGGTTTTATCTCTCTCAAGATTCGTTACCGTTTTTACTGCAATATTTAACGGTGTTTAGTTTTTCGCTATTTGGGGGCTTGGTTGCTGCGACGGTGTTTGCGCAATCACTGCATTTTGCACCTTATCCTGCGGCAATCAGTACGACGGTCGGCATGATTTTACAATGCTCTGCCATATCACAATTTGTTCTGCCACCTGTGATTGCCACTGTGGTTTCACAAACTGGAGCGTGGTTTTGGGCGGGGATCTTGATGTCAGCGTTGTCATTCGTTGGAATCATGCTTAGTCGACGTTTATTTCAAATGCAGCATGGCTCAAATTAAAATTTTGTTAAACCGCTATGTCAGCAACGGCCTTATTGTTTAATCCCAATCAGTAGCGACAAGATGCCTGCTGCAATGAGTGGGCCGACAGGTACACCACGCAGCATGGCAACACCTGCGACTGTCCCAATTAATAGTCCGGCAACCACATCTGGCTGATTGGACATCAGTTTGACACCACGTCCGCCTAGCCATGCGACAAAGACGCCAATGGCGATTGCGACGAGGGATTTCCAACTTAAAAAGGATTTTAAAATCGAATCACCGGGTATTTTTCCGCTAGCGATCGGCGTGAGTACGCCAATGGTTAAAATAATAATGCCAATGTTTAAGCCATATTGTTGCAGATAGGGGAAAAATTCACTTAAAGGCGTGATGCGGAAAACAATCAAGACACCTGCTGCTATGGTGATCGCTGTATTGTGGCTAAAGATGCCACAAGCCAATAACACCAATAACACGATCAGATTTAAATCCAACTGAGACATAGGATATTCGTGAGAAACTTCAATAAATAATCAATAGTGTAGCGCAGAAACATTAAAAACTGGCGTTCAAGATCATTTCCGCTATTTTTCCTGCAAGTTGGCTCGTTGTTCAGTATAAAATAGCAATATATGGTGTTTATTAGGTTGTTCTATGTTTTTGGAAAAAATGCTGCAATCACAAGGTTTTGGTTCGCGTAAATATTGCCAACAGTTGATTAAAAATGGTGCGGTCGAAATACACGGTGAGATTGTAGATAATCCAAAGCAAAAACTGGACTTAAATGATTTAACTTATAGTGTATATGGTCAGGACTATGTCTATCGTGAGCATATATATATTGCGTTAAATAAACCCAAAGGTTATGAATGTTCGCATCAGGCAACCCATCATTTCAGTGTTTTTGAATTATTTGATGATGTGCTGTTAAATCGTGGTCTGCAATGCGTCGGGCGACTGGATCAAGACACCACTGGACTGTTGCTGCTCACGGATGATGGTCAATATCTACAAGCACTGACACACCCTAAAAAGCATGTTGCCAAAGTGTATTCGATGCATACCGCAGATCCTGTGACACCTGAGCAAATACAACAATTAGAACAAGGCGTGGAGCTTCGAAACGAAAAAGGCATCTTCGCTGCAACCGATGTACAGCTATTGGCTTCACATCAATTACAAATGACTGTCCATCAAGGGGTATATCATCAAGTGAAGCGGATGTTGGCGGCTGTCGGCAATAAAGTTGAAACTTTACATCGTGCTCAAATAGGCCAATTAAAGCTTGAAGATCTGAATGAAGGTGAATGGATTTATTTGAATGCAGCGCAAATTGAACAATCGAAATTTCGTGAAAATCTAAATCCACAGTAATGGGTACTGGGCTTTGATACGTCATCATTTGAAGGATGAATGTGCGGTATTAAAGCCCCTTAATATGTCTGCAATCTACTGATCGAAAGATTCGTTTCTAATATGCGTTGATGATGTATTTAATGCCTAGCAGAGCATTAGCGAATAAAGTAATGATAGGTTTGAAATTCATCATCTTTAATGAAGCCCATCGATTCATAGAGTTGATGTGAGTGATAGTTATTTTTTTGAGTTTCGAGGCTGATTCGAAGCGCACCTTCATGTTGTGCAAAGAGAACAGCGGTATCGATCAATTGTTTGGCTGAACCTTGACGACGATATACAGGGCTGACATAGACATCATCTAAAATATAGTAGGTTGAACAAGCCACAGATGAAAAGCCTAAATACAGTAAGATAAACCCAGTAATCACTTCATCTTTTAGACAAATAAAAATTACGCTTTCATTATTTTCAAAACGTTGTCTTAGAAATTTATATGAGATATCAAGATTAGAAGAGGTACCATAAAATTGGCGATATTCATCAAATAAAACAGCAAGTGGATGAAGGTCTGCTTCTGTTGCGCGTCGAACGATCATTTTTTCTATACTCCATGCTATTTTTATCAGTCTTGCATGAAGCATATCGAAATTTCGAAATTGGTTGATTTATAAATTGTTTATAAATGCGACAGTGTTAAGTTTTGTCACCTTCACCCAAAATTGCATTGAGTTCTTCAAACAAGTCGAGATGATCATCATCTAATAATGGATCATTATTTAAAATTTCTAATTCAGCAGGGCTAATTTCAATGGTTGAAATAGCTTGGGCTTCTTGTTGTTTTAATTTGCGTAACTTAATCAATTGTTCAATATTGATATTTTGGTTTTCAATAGAGAAGGGGATCGATTTGGTTAAAACAACTTGTTTAAAGAATAGACGTACAGCCTGTGCAGGTGTAATGCCTAATTGTTTAAAAACGGCAAAGGCCTGTTTCTTTTCCTGTGAATCGAGACGGATTTGGTAGACTTCAGTTTTTCTCATATTCTTAGAAAGCTTTTAAATACTTAACTTTTCGCATTTATTCTAATCAAAACTGTTATAAATTCAAGAAAGTTTGGCAGTATTTTATCAATTTAATGTAATGACAATAGATTTACAGTGTCAATTCATAGGCAGAACTGAATTGAAAAGCCTGCTCTGTCACAGGATCGATAAACTTAAGCTGTTTCGCAAGTAGTTGTAAAGGTTGGCTGAAATCGTCATCTGCCTTATGTTGTACTACTGGATAAAAGGGGTCATTTTGAATTGGAATGCCCAAAGCATTTAAATGTACACGAAGTTGGTGTTGCTTGCCGGTATGGGGATTTAATTCATACTTTGCATGGTTTCCATGCTGCTGGAGGAGCTTAATGTATGTTTCACTATTAGGCTCACCATCTACCAGTTGCATTGTATAAAATGGCTGACCTTTTTCCATACGATAGCGAGTTGTGATTGGGAAATTTAAGTCATCTCGAAAAGCTGCAATGGCATGATAGGTTTTTTTAACTTGCCGCTTGGCAAACATCTGTTGATATAGCCCACGGCTTTCGACACATTTGGAGAAGAGAACCACACCGGCAGTTTCACGATCTAAACGATGAATCGGTGTCAGGTGTTCAAGCTGCGTTTGTTTTTTGAGTCGAACCAACAAGGTTTCTTGTACATACTGACCGGTCGGACTCATGGTGAGAAAATGCGGTTTATCGACCACGATGAAATGATCATTTTCAAATAAAATCTGATGCTCAAAGGGAACATGGATTTCATACGCTAAGAATCGATAATAATAAACATGACGATTTGCTTCAAAAGGACTGTCTATCGTTAAAACGTCACCATTAGCAGCATAGACTAGACCATCCTTAAATCGTTGTTGCCACTCCACTGCTTGGATATGAGGAAATTGCTCACACAAATATGTATAAACGGTAGAGGCTTGTGTGTGTTGACCGTCAAGGAAGACTTTGCTGGCACTGACACCATTGATCATCGGGGGAGTAAATTCAAAACTATGCATGAAGAAAGATCTAAAAACTGAGCAAATAAAGCAGAGAACACATCATGAAAAATGCTCAATCTATAGTGTGAACATATCCATTTTAGCCGGTGCGATGCTATCATATTTAATTCTTATGTACATGTTGTGAGTAATATGCAGTATTCATTCAGTCTGGAACTTAATAGTGAAGTCGATACCCAAAACTTAGCTACCGTACTGGCGACGCATTTTACGACGGGTGTAGCGTATTTAATTGGTGACTTGGGTGCAGGAAAGACCACGTTAACACGTTATTTTTTACAACACTTGGGTCATCAAGGTGCGGTAAAAAGTCCAACCTATACATTGGTTGAACCTTACAATATTCAAGGACAAGATATTTTTCATTTTGATTTATATCGTCTGAATGACCCCTATGAGCTTGAACTTATGGGTATCCGTGATTATTTAGAAACGCCGAACGCCCTATTTTTATTTGAATGGCCATCTAAAGGGGGCGACGAAATCCCTGCGGCTGATTTAATTATTAATATTGAAAAGTCTGCGGATGAAACCACTCGTACAGCGACTTTAAGCTATTCTTCAGAAACTTTGCAAAACGCTTTGGAGCAGAAATTTAACCATGCTGAATGAAATCAGTGCCCGCCGCATTCGAACGCTTGATCCTGCTTTAGCCAACCAAATTGCCGCAGGGGAAGTGATTGAACGTCCCGCTTCTGTGGTCAAAGAATTACTAGAAAATGCCATTGATGCAGGGGCGACTGAGCTGATTGTTCGTATTGAACAAGGCGGCAGTACACTGATTGAAATTATAGACAATGGTCGGGGTATTCACCCTGAAGATTTACCTTTGGCGGTCATGCGCCATGCCACAAGTAAAATCCAAACTGCTGAGGATTTACATGCCATTGTAAGTCTGGGCTTTCGTGGGGAAGCCTTGGCTTCGATCGCTGCGGTGTCTCGTTTGACATTGACCAGTAGCCAAAATGATGACGGTGTAGGCTATCAGGTCGAAGTAAATGGCACTGCATTTGATTCACAAGAAATTCAGCCTGTGGCAGCGACGCAAGGCACCACCATTCGTGTGCAAGATTTATTTTTTAATGTGCCTGCACGGCGTAAGTTTCTCAAAAAACCGGGGACTGAGTTTGGACATATCGAAGAAATTGTCCGTCGTTTGGCACTGACCCATTTTGATATACGTTTTGTCCTTGAGCATAACAATAGCATTAAGCTGAACTTGCCTATTGCAGATAGTGGCGCGCTGCGTTTTCAGCGGGTGCAGCAGTTACTAGGCCGTCAATTTACTGAAAATGCGTACTGGATGGATGCTGATAGCGTCAATATGCGTCTTAGTGGTTGGTTAGGTCATCCTTCAGATGCACGTGCGCAGGCCGATATGCAATACGTATATGTGAATGGACGTATCGTAAAAGACAAGACCGTTTCACATGCACTTCGGATGGCTTATGACGGTATTTTGCATGGACATCAACATGCCGCTTATTTGTTGTTTATGGAAGTTGATCCTGAAAATATCGATGTGAATGTGCATCCGACCAAGCATGAAATTCGGTTTCTAAATCAACGTGAAGTACATGAGTTTGTTCGTCATTTTGCCAAATCGACATTAGCGCAATTTCAAACCGCGACCGCCGAATTGTCATCTGCAATGAAACTTGATGGGCAGGCACACGAAAATATTATTCCGCAGCCGCGTCATCAGGAACAATTTTCATTACATCAACCTCAGCCAGTTGCAGAGCAAGGCACAAATTTTGTCAGTCCAGAGATCGCAGGTGGACTTACTGACTTTAGTTCGCCAGCAACGGTGCAATATGCTTCAAATCATGCGCCAACAGGTCAGGAAGCTTATACACAGCAATATTCAAATGCGTCGAACAATAGCACTGGATATCAGTCAAATATAGCGGGTTCCAGACAGCTCAATAATGCATTGCAAAGTTATTTAGCGCCTTTACGTCAAACTGAGTCGTTAAATGATCCGGATACCGCTTTAGCTGAACATATTCAGCAGAAAGTTGATGAGCATCCTTTGGGGATTGCCATTGCGCAATTGCATGGTATTTATATTTTGGCCCAAAACACCGAAGGTTTAATCATTGTTGATATGCATGCGGCACATGAACGCATTGTTTTGCAACAGATGAAAACAGCTTGGGATAAACCTGAGTTTTGGACATCACAGCAGTTGCTGATTCCTAAAGTCGTCAGTATCAGTCGGATGCAAGCGATGCGCGTCGATGAGCTCAAAGAACAATTGGCACGCCTAGGTTTAGAAATAGACCAATATGGCGATGAGCAAGTCATTGTCCGAGGTGTTCCTGCCATTTTGCATAAAGCAGACTTTGATGCGCTGATTCCAGATTTATTAAATGATTTAGACCCAAGTGATCAGGTTGCAGGGTTACTACAAAAGCGTGATCAAATATTGGCAGGCATGGCCTGTCACGGCGCTGTACGCGCACACCGTATTTTAAGTCTATCTGAAATGAATGCATTACTGCGTCAGATGGAACAAACTGAATTTGCCAGCCAATGTAACCATGGGCGTCCGACGTGGCGTGCGTTTCCATTGGCACAGCTAGATAAACTTTTTGCTCGGGGAGAGTAGTTTTACATGTCAAATCAATTGCCGGTCATCAACTTAATGGGACCAACTGCAAGCGGTAAAACCGCCTTGGCATGTGAGTTATACGAGCAAGGTGGATTCGAATTAATTTCAGTCGATTCTGCTTTGGTTTTTCAGGATATGGATATTGGTACGGCCAAGCCGAGTAAAGCTGAGTTGGAGAAATATCCACATCATTTGATTGATATTATCAGTCCGCTAGAAGTGTATTCGGCAGCGAACTTTGTGGAAGATGCGTGTGTACTGATTGATGATATGCATGTACGAGGTAAAACACCGATTTTAGTCGGTGGTACAATGTTGTATTACAAGGCTTTATTGGAAGGGTTGTCTTCAAACTTACCAAGTGCAGACTATGCTGTACGTGCTGAAATTGAAGCCAAAGCTAAGTCGCAAGGTTGGGATGCTGTATATGCAGAACTGTGCAATGTAGACTCATTGGCAGGTGAAAAATTTAAACCGAGTGATAAGCAACGAATTATCCGTGCGCTCGAAGTTTTTAAATTAACAGGTAAACCCATTACGCAGTTACAAGCTGAGCAACCTAAAAACGTACCATACCGTTACAATTTTCATAATTACGCATTATTGCCAGACCGATTAGAATTACATGAGCGTATAGCTCAACGTCTAAAAATAATGTGGGAAATTGGATTTTTGAATGAAGTGAAAGCTCTCATTGAAAAATACGATTTAGATGAAAATTTACCCTCTATGCGTTCAGTTGGATATCGTCAAGCTTTAGATTTTTTGAAAAATAGTGATCAAAGTAGCGAAAAACAGCGTGAAATGGAGGATAAGGCACTTTTTGCAACACGACAACTTGCAAAACGTCAATATACTTGGTTAAGATCTTTGCAAGAAACGCATAAATTTACTACATATTTAACTGCGCAGCAGGCTCAAGAAGACTTGCGAAAGTGCTACGGATAAAGCAAAATTTACAGACTACCTTTTTGATAATTTTTAATTGAAAAGTAAAGGTAGCTTTTGCGCTGATTTTTATTATTTTTTGGAGTTATAACATGTCTAAAGGTCAAACTTTACAAGATCCGTTCTTAAATTCTCTCCGTAAAGAACGTATTCCTGTGTCGATCTTCCTTGTCAACGGTATTAAATTACAAGGTCATATTGAATCTTTCGACCAATACGTTGTTTTATTAAAAAATACTGTAAGCCAAATGGTTTACAAACACGCTATTTCAACTGTTGTTCCAGCACGTAACCCACGTCCTGCTGGTGCTCCTGCTGGTGCTCAAGGCGCTGCCGGCTTCGGTGGTCAACAAGGCGGCTTCGGCGGTCAACAAGGTGGCTTCGGTGGTCAAGGTGGCTTTGGTGGTCAAGGTGGCTTCGGTGGTCAAGGTGGCTTCGGTGGTCAAGGTGGCTTTAGCGCTCAAGGTGGCTTCGGTGGTCAAGGTGGCTTTGGCGGTCAAAGTGGCTTCGGCGGTCAAAATGCTGGTTTTGATGGTGAAACTAAATTTGAAGATGCTCAAGACGACGAAAACAACAATCGTTAATTGAATTAAAAAAACCTCCCAAATGGGAGGTTTTTTTTGCCTATAAAAGAGTAGATTGTTTTCACAAAGGGTATGTAATAATTACTAAAGTGCTGAATGATGATAAGAATCGACATAAAAAACCAGCCGAAGCTGGTTTTTTGTTTATTCACTTATTTCTTTTTACGATCTAGAGTAGGATCTTTAATTTCAACATAGGCATTGTTGCGAATTTCACGTAACCAGCTGTCCAGTTCAGTGTCAAATTGACGCTCACCTAAAATCTGACGGGCCATACGTTCTTGTACTTCATGTGTCATATCTTGTTGACGTGTATCGGTCACTTGAAGGATGTGCCAACCAAACTGTGACTGAAAAGGCTTGCTGATTTCACCTTTCGCTGTTGATTTCATCATTGCTTCAAATTCTGGAACCATCACACCTGGGCTAACCCAACCTAAACTACCACCATTGGCAGCAGAACCAGTGTCATTCGAGAACGTTGAAGCCAAGACCGCAAAATCTTCACCCTTTTGCAGGCGATTATACAAGTTGTCGATCATTTGCTTGGCATTTTCAGGACTCACGACCTCAGATGGTTGAATCAGGATATGGCGAGTTTGGTATTGAGGAACAATGGCTTTTTGTTCTCCACTTTTACGGTCGACCAATTTTAAAACATGAACGCCATCACGTACTGAAATTAGTTCAGTGGTTTGACCAACTTGCAAAGGTGCTACACGTGCAGCAAGTTCATCTGGAATATCAGATAAGTTGCGGAAGCCCATATCGGCACCGTCAACTTTAATGTCTTTGGTGCTGTATTTGCTAGTAATCGCTTTTACATCGTTGCTTGCTGCAAGTTCTTTACGAATTTCTTCCGCGATTTTAACGGCATTATCACTGCTAGCTACACGTACATGTAAGACATGAACTTGATTACCTAACGCAGCTTGACCTTGTGGTGAGCTTAAGAAGTTTTTCACATCTTGGTCACTGATTTGAATGCGAGAAGTGACCAACTGTTGGCGTAGACGTTGTAAAGCGATGTCTTCAGCGATACGTGCACGTAAACCTGCATAGGTATTTGGTGCAACAGCATCTAATTTTTGCTGAAACGCTTCTAAGCTTGGAGAGCCGGCATCTTTCGCAACTTTAAGTACGGCTTCATTGAGTGATTTTTCATCCGCTTTGACGTTATAGCGTTTCACTTGTTCAAGCTGTGCTTGGCGCGAAATCAGCTGTTCTAAAGCTTGTTGCTGCAAGTATTCAGTCGGTGGGACGGTTTGTTTTTTTGCTTGAAATTGGTGAGTGATCTCGGCAATGCTTTGATCAAGATCACTACGTAGAATCACGCTATTGTCAACGACAGCTACAATTTCATCTTTAGGTTGCGCAGCAGCAAATACAGATACAGAAGTCGATAGGCAAAGTGCCAAGGCTGACGCTTTAAAAATTTGTTTTAACTGTTTTGTCTTCATTAACGTTCTGTCCAAGATTGATTAATATTGTTAAAACCCAACACTCGGTTTTCAAGCAAAGAGGTTAATTTATTGTTGAAGCCACCTAAACCTTTTAGGGTGAACTCCGCCATAATGGCACGTTTTGGTTTAACATCTGAAGATGTTACATCATCTAAATCGTTATAGTACGAACGACCATAAACTGAAACACCCCAGCAGCATGACTCGTAGTTCACACCAAGTAAATATTCACGCGCAATACTGTTGTCGAGGTCATATTGTGCATGACCAATAATACGCCAGTTATTGTGTATAGGTTGAATAAACGATGCTACTGCTTGGTCATAGCTGTCTTGGCGGTTAGGAATGTCTTTACGATAGAAATAACCGACATTGTATAAATTGCCTTTATTTCCTGTGTAATACATTTGAATATCGCGCTGAGCATTATCACCATTCGCCATCCATGCTGAATTGGCATTCACACTGATGCTGTCAGATAGTTGGCTAGAAATGCTCACGACAGGGCCGGTATGGCGTTCGGTATCAAATTTATCAGAGACGTTGTTCAGTGTGACACGACGGTCTTCAAAATAGAAACTTTGACCAACGCTAGCTTTTAAACGCTCAAGACCAACATCATCAAATAAACTATAGCTCAAGCCTAGAGATGCGAAGTTGTTGTCTTCTAAACGGTCATTACCATAGAACCGACGCGGACTAAATAACTGGTCATAATTAATTGACGCTGTGGTTGAGTCAAAGTTCGGGTTAGTGTCTTGGTTTTTGTATGGAGAATATGCATAGAAGAAGCGTGGCGTTAGGGTTTGTAGATAACGACCTTCGCGCTCCATCACAAGACCCGCATCTAAAGTAAATTGCGGTACAACGACCGATTTACTTTCATTTGATGAACTAATGTTTTGTGCATTAACGGTGTCTTGATCGTAAATCGTGTTAACGTTGCGAATAGACACTTCTGGTATTACAAAAGACCATGGGTTACGATAGTTATAACGTACACTAAAGTCGTTATAAATACGTGCGCCGCTTGGCTCATACATTGGCGAATCGCCAGTATTGCTTGGAATATTATTACTACGTAAGTTCTTTTTGAAGTAAGCCGTATCATTGTTAAATTCGTACTGTAAGCCGAGCGGATTACCAGTCTTGTAGTTCAGTAGGAATTGTGGCAAGCGCGCATATGGACGGTCTTCATCACTGACAGTTTTATCCAGTGTTTGGAAGTCTTCCACTTTAAGCTGTGCTTTTAGGCCAGGGATACCATTTTTATAATTGAGTTCCCATGCACGGCGTAAGTTCAGGTCAGTTTTTGAGTTTGGATTATTATTGAGATCTGAGAAATAGTCTTTATCAGATGCATAATTGTATTCTAAATTTGTCGTGAATTGATCGTTAATTTTCCAGTTATGTAGGAAATGTAAGTCTTTACGATCCTGATCATCATACTTTTGGTCGGATGGTAAATAACCACCCCACACCATCCCTGAACCAAAGTTTTCAGTGAGATAGCGGAATTCGCCTTCCATCATTGGACCGCGGTCTGCAATGTAACGTGGTGTGACCGTTGCATCATAGTTTGGTGCAAGGTTGAGATAGACGGGAACGGCAAGTTCAACACCACCATCATTGGTAAAACCAAAGCTTGGGGTCAAAATACCTGTGGTACGACGGTCATCAATCGGGAAGTTGAAATAGGGCACAGCCATCACAGGAACATCTTTTACATAAAGTGTTGTTCCTTTGGTTTCACCACGACCAGTTTCTTGATTCAGCTTAATTCTGTCTGCTTGAATTTTCCACGTTGGTTTTTCATCGGGTGGACAAGTGGTATAAACAGCGTTTTCTAATTCGAGTGTTTCAGTTGAAGTACGTGAAATTTTTTCAGCACGACCATGCGCATGTTGCTGTTCAGCAATAAAGAAGCTGTTATTTAAATCACCCTGTTGGGTTTTTAAATTGTAATCAATCGAATCACTTTGCGAAATCAGCCCAGATTGTGCCATTTGCACGCGGCCAGAAGCATTGGCATAGGTTTGGGTTTTATCAATTTTGATTTGATCGGCACGAATTTGACGACCTTCTTGGTCAATCAGAACATTACCTTCAAGAATGGAGTCGCCATTCGGGTCAAAATGACCATAGTCTGCGGTAATGGTAGAGGTTGCATCTTCAGGTGCGACTGCTTTCGTTGTTGGAGCAACTGGGGTAATCCAAGTGCCTGTACAAAACGCTGAACTTAATTGATTGGTGTTGCGAATCTGTGCTTCAGGTGCAGATTTATCGACATAATATTGTTCGAAGAACTGCTGCCCAGGGTAAGCTTCTGAAATGTTTTGTTTGAGTTGTTCTGTATCGTCATCCGTGGACGGGTTTGAAACAGGTGCTGCATAGCTTGGTAACGAGCTACCACATAGAAGGGTTAAGATCGCAGTCGCTAAAGGATTAAATTTAAACTGATGCTTCATTTGTCTCATTAACCAGGTATGCTTAATCGCAATTAATTATTGTCGCATCATAGAGAAAAAGTTGATAAGTAGCTACACTTAGCACTTTAAAAACTCAGCCTGTATTAGAATTTATCGCAAATGAATACACAACGTGAACAATTGATACAAACATGGATTTCATCTGTACTCGGTTCAGATCAATTTGAAATTAACTTCTTAGCAGGCGATGCAAGCTTCCGTCGTTATGCACGAATCAAATTGAATAATAAAACATTTATGCTCATGGATGCACCACCAGAAAAAGAAGATTGTGGTCCTTTTGTGTCGATTGATGAATTTTTTGATGCACATGGCGTGCGTGTACCACATATCGTGGCCAAAGACCTCGATCAAGGCTTCTTATTGTTAGAAGATTTTGGTGATGTTTTGTTGTCGACGCTGTTAAATGATCAAACAGTAGACGCACATTATGCTCAAAGTTTTAAACAGTTGATTCAATTACAGTCAATTGATGGTACTGCTCATTTTCCTGCATATACCTATGAAAAGCTGATTTCTGAAATGGAGCTGTTAACCGATTGGTTATTGCCATCTCTACAAGTGCAGCCTACTGAAGAAGAATCGGCACTTATTAAACGTACCTTTGCTATCTTAGCCAATGCTGCATTGGCTCAGCCTCAAGTGATTGTGCATCGTGATTTTCATAGCCGTAATTTGATGGTACTTGATGGTGAGCAAGATCAGGGTGTGATTGACTTCCAAGATGCTGTGATTGGTGCAGATACTTATGATTTGATCTCAATCACACGTGATGCCTATGTGCAGTGGAATGCAGATCGTGTTTATGCATGGTTTAAGACGTTCTATGATTTGCTACCTGCATCGGCTAAAGAAGGTCGTAACTTTGAGCAATTCAAACAAGACGCTGACCTGATGGCGATTCAACGTCATATCAAAATTTTAGGCATTTTTGTGCGCTTATTTGAGCGTGATGGTAAGTCAGGTTATCTCAAAGATTTGCCGCGTGTGATGTGGTATTTACTTGAAGAAAGTAAACCATATGCAGAATTACAACCTTTTATGCAATTTATTCGCGCTAAAGTATTGCCGAAATTTGAAGCCAAATACGGCACTTATGAGGTTGTTGCATAATGAAAGCCATGATTTTAGCTGCGGGTCTCGGAAATCGGATGCGCCCTTTAACATTGTATAAGCCAAAGCCTTTGCTTGAAGTGGGTGGAAAACCACTGATTGTTTGGCATATAGAAAAGCTAAAAAAAATTGGCGTAACTGAAATCATCATCAATTCTGCATGGCTTGCAGATATCCTGATTGGTACTTTGGGTGATGGTTCGCAGTTTGGTGTGAATATTCGCTGGACACGTGAAGTGGAAGGTCTGGAAACAGCCGGTGGCATTATTAATGCTTTACCTTTGCTTGGGACAGAACCGTTTATTTTGGTGAATGGTGACGTCTGGACGACCTACGATTTTTCGGCCTTGCTCAATGTTGAGCTAAAAGATGACTTGGCACACTTGGTCTATGTGACTAACCCAGCGCAACATCCAAAGGGTGATTTTATCTTGGATGCTGGGCGTAGTTATACCTTTGAGCAAGAACATGCAGGCGAGGCACTCACCTATAGCGGAATCGCAGTTATACATCCAAACATGTTTAATGGATTGGAAGCTGGCAAGCGTCCGCTCGCACCTTTATTGAAACAAGCTATGTTGGATGGAAAAATTTCTGCAGAGAAAATGCAAACTGCGTGGGTTGATGTTGGCACACCTGAGCGTTTAAGTGATCTAGATCTACAGATTCGCCAAGGCATGTACGATTAAGTGCATATTCGCTAAGCGTTAGCTACTGTTCCACGGCTTAGAAATCGGTATACTTCAGTTAATTTTTATTGAGATGTCTTCTTTATGCATCCTTTTTTTCAAGACTTAAAGCAAGGTAGTCAAAAGCTTGGCTTAGATTTGAGTGAAGAAGCATTAAATCTATTGCTGAAATACCAAGATGCCCTAGTGCTGTGGAACAAAGCGTATAACTTGACTGCTATTCGTGATCCTAAAGAAATGTTGGTTAAGCATTTATTGGATAGCTTAAGTATCCTAAATGATTTGCCTGCAGGTCGTTTATTGGATATCGGTACGGGTGGTGGCATGCCGGGCATGATCATTGCACTGTGTCAGCCTGAACGTGAATGTGTGCTTTTAGATGCCAACGGTAAAAAAATTCGATTCTTAAAACAATTTATTGCTGACTTAAAACTAAAAAATGTCATTGCGGTACAAACACGTGTCGAAAATGAAGACAGCATTAATGAACTGGGGCAGTTTGATGTGATTACCAGTCGTGCTTTTGCATCGTTAACGGATTTTGTGGATGCGTCTAAACCGTATATGCATGCGCAAAGTATTATCGCGTCGATGAAAGGCTTAATTCCTGAAGAAGAAGTTGAAACACTGAAAAGTGATTTCAAGATTGATATCGTTGCATTAAAAGTTCCACGACTTGATGAGCAGCGTCATTTAATTTTTCTTAAACGTATTTAAAATTTTCAAAGGACTGGGGTTACCATGGCTCAAATTATTGCGATTGCAAACCAAAAGGGTGGCGTAGGTAAAACCACAACTGCTGTGAACTTGGCTGCATCTTTAGCCATATTAAAAAAACGAGTTTTACTTGTGGACATGGATTCACAAGGCAATGCCACGATGGGTTCGGGCATTCAAAAAAATGATTTGTTGTATTCAGTCACGGATGTCTTACTTGGTGAAGTGCCGATTGAAACCGCTATTTATAAAGCGGAAGTGGGCTATAAGGTTTTAGGTGCAAACCGTGACCTAGCTGGCGTTGAGCTTGCAATTGCAGATCAAGACGGTCGTGAGTTTATTTTGCGTGAAGCGTTGGCAAGCGTCGAAAAAGACTTCGACTATATTATTGTCGATTGTGCACCAAGTTTAAGTTTGATCACTGTCAATGCACTTGCAGCGGTACGTGCTGTGCTGATTCCAATGCAGTGTGAATATTATGCCCTAGAAGGTTTGGCTGACCTAACCCAAACCATTGACCGTATTCAGCAAGCTTTAAACCCAGATCTAGAGATCGTGGGTGTGCTTCGTACCATGTACGATGCGCGTAATGCCTTAACACGTGATGTGTCTGCTGAGCTTGAACAATACTTCGGTCAGAAACTTTATGACACGGTCATTCCGCGTAATATTCGTTTGGCTGAAGCGCCTGCGCACGGTTTACCAGTGATTTATTTTGAAAAAAGCTCGAAGGGTGCAGTTGCTTATTTGAACTTGGCAGCTGAGATGTTAAAAAAAACCAAAGTAAAAAAAGGAACTAAAGCATGACCGTAAAAAAACGCGGACTGGCTAAAGGTCGTGGTCTGGATGCCTTACTCGGCTCAATCCAAAAAGAAAAACTACAGCTCGAAGCAAAAGCTTTAGATCATGGACAGTTAAAACAAATTGATGTGCATTTATTGAAACGCGGTGAGTATCAACCGCGTCGTTTCATTAAAGAACAAGATTTACAAGAACTTGCTGCATCGATTGAAAAGCATGGCGTCATGCAACCAATCGTCATTCGTCCTGTCGAAGATGAAAAGCATCCCTACGAAATTATTGCAGGTGAGCGTCGTTGGCGTGCGGCTCAGCTTGCAGGTTTAACCGAAGTTCCAGCCATTGTTCGTGACTTGAGTGACCAAGTGGCAATTGCCTTGGCATTGATTGAAAACATTCAACGTCAAGATCTGAACCCAATCGATCAAGCCATGGCTTTGCAACGCTTCCATGACGAATTTGGTTTAAGTCATCAAGAGATTGCTGACACGGTCGGTAAAGCACGTACCACGATTAGTAACTTGCTACGCCTCTTGTCTTTAGCGGATCAAGTCAAAGACTTTATGCAGCAAGGTTTGCTCGATATGGGGCATGCACGTGCGATCTTGACGCTAAAAGCCAAAGATCAGCTTAAAGTTGCTGAAATGGTGATTGAAAAAAGTATGTCTGTACGTCAAACCGAACAATTTGTTCGTGATTTGAATGCACCAAAACAACAGAAAGCTAAACCAAGTGTTTCATCAGACATTCAACAACTGACACAACGTCTCTCTGACCGTTTCAGTGCAGACGTGAAAATTGATCATAATAAACAAGGGAAAGGCAAGCTGGTGATTAGCTACCATACTCTTGAAGAGCTAGATGGCATTTTAAATATTTGTCTAGCTGAATAATTTTTAAATTCGATTTATTGGGGAAAATCAAATGTGGGAATTAGTCAAAGCGGGCGGGTGGTTAATGATCCCGCTCGTCATTTGTTCGATCTTTACGGTAGCCATTACCATTGAGCGTTTTATTCGTTTAAAAAAATCAATGGTGTTGCCAAAAGACTTGATGATGAATGTAAACACATCGGTGAAAGATGTGGTGCAGCAGCTAAAGCAAAGTCCAACTTTACAGCAAAGTACATTGGGTCGTGTATTGGGCGCAGGTTACGCTAGTAAAGATCAAAACGAGCAATATGCACGTGCGCAAATGGAAGTCACAGCGTCACAAGAAATTGGTTATTTAGAAAAAAATATCAACTTTTTGGGAACTTTAAGTGCTGTTGCACCGTTACTGGGTTTGTTGGGTACGGTGATCGGTATTATTGAAGCATTCTTAATGATTGATATAGGCACCAATAGTGATCCAGTGTTGATGATGCCAGGTATTTCTAAAGCCTTGATTACCACGGCTGCCGGTATGTTAATTGCTGTGCCTGCATTATTTGCGCATCGTTATTTCCAACGTTTGGTTCAGGAATATGTGGCTGAGTTAGAACAGCAGTCGACATTATTTCATGCCGCTTTGTTTTATAAAAAAACACCTGAAGTAGAAAGTCAGGACATTCAGAAAGCCAGCTGAGTGGAGACTGCGCATGAAATTTAAACGTCGTCAGGTTGAAGATATTCATATCAACCTCACACCGATGATTGACTGTTTGATGTTCATTTTGGTGTTCTTGTTGCTCTCGACCACCTTTAACCAGATGAGTCGAATGAACCTGACTTTGCCAGATGCACAGGGTGTTCCACCTAAAAACTATGATCAAAAGATTGAAGTTGTGGTGGATTCAACAGGACATTATTCTGTCAATGGTCAGTCATTGGCGAGTAAAGAAGTCTCTGATTTGAATACTGCAATTAAACAGACAGCCAATGATCGTCGTGATTTAATGTTTGTGATTGCCGCAGATGCAAAAGCAACACATCAGGATGTGATTCGGGTGATGGATGTTGCAGGTCAACTTGGATTTGTGAATATCAACATCAGTACCAAAGTTCCAACTCGAGGTTATTAGTGAAGCACGATTTTAAGGTCTATTTACGCCTATTAAGTTATTTAAAACCTTTTTGGGGAATCGGCCTGCTGGTTTTGCTTGGTTTCGGTATTAATGCTGCGACAGAAGTTTCTGTCGCAAAATTATTGGAACGCATTATTGAAGCCATTCAAAACAAAGATCAAAGCTTTACAACCTTATTTCCACTCTTGGTGGTTTTATTGATGTTCTTCCGTGGACTCGGTTTGTTCATGGGGGGATATTTTACCGCAGTGATTTCTCGAAACTTAATTTTTAATATTCGTCAGCAAGTGTTCGCAAAACTCATGCGTTTGCCTTCGCAATATTATTTAGATAATTCGAGCGGTCATATCACTGCAAAAATTATGTATAACGTTGAACAGTTGACGGCGGCATCGTCTGAGTCACTGAAAACGATTGTACAACAGGGTCTGATTACCATCGCATTATTGGGTTATTTGCTCTATACCAATTGGCGTTTAACCCTGTGTATTTTGATTTTTGGCCCAATTATTGGTCTGATCATCCGTAAAGCATCGAAGCGCATGCGTAAATTATCCATGCAAGTACAAAGTACCATGGGTGATGTTAACCATGTGGTGCAAGAGACAGTGCAAGGCAACCTAGTGGTGAAGGGCTTTGCAGGGCAAGATTATGAACAAAAACGTTTTTATGAAAGCTCGATGGAGAACTTACGCCGCGGCTTAAAAATGGTTGTGGTGCAGCAACTCAATAGCCCGATTGTTCAGCTGATTATGTCGATCGCGCTCAGTATCGTGATGTATATCGCGCTACGCCCAGAGATTTTACAAGATACAACAGCAGGTGAGTTTGTTGCCTATATTACTGCCGCAGGTATGCTGAGTAAGCCAATTAAAACCTTGACGGATGTCAATGAAAAACTACAACGAGGCATGGCAGCAGCTTATTCAGTTTTTGAATTGCTAGATATGCCTGAAGAAGTGAATAACGGCACGCTGAAGCCTGCTTTGAAAGGTGATGTCGAATTTAAAAATGTCAATTTGATCTATGCTGATGGTCACCATGCGATTCATGACTTCAATTTAAAAGTTAATGCAGGGCAAACCGTTGCATTGGTTGGGCGTTCAGGTGCAGGTAAAACTTCATTGGTCAATCTGTTGGTGCGTTACCAAGAGGTGTCTTCTGGACAATTGTTGCTTGATCAGCATGATATTCACGATATAGAACTCAATAGCTTGCGTACTCAGATTTCGATGGTCAATCAGCAAGTGGTTTTGTTTAACCGTACTGTGCGTGAAAATATTGCTTATGGACAGCTCGAGCATGCAACAGATGAGCAAGTCATTGCTGCTGCCAAAGCTGCATTTGCACATGATTTTATTATGGATTTACCGCAAGGTTATGACACACCATTGGGTGCCCAAGGTTTAAATCTATCTGGTGGTCAACGTCAACGGATTGCGATTGCACGTGCCATTTTGAAAAATGCACCGATCTTAATTTTAGATGAAGCGACCAGTGCGCTAGATAACGAATCTGAATTTTTCATTCAGCAAGCATTTGACGCTGCGATGCAAGATCGTACCACGATCGTGATTGCGCATCGTTTATCGACCATTGAAAATGCAGACTGTATTGTAGTGATGGATAAAGGGCGTATTATTGAACAAGGTTCGCATACAGAATTGATGGCACAACGTGGTGCATATTACCAACTTCATCAGCGTAATTTTGAGGAAAATTAAGTCATGTCTTTTGCACAATTGATTCAGGATGCTTGGAATGAACAGGCAAAGTGGCTCATTGTGTTTAGACCTTTGTCATGGCTTTATCGTGGCGGCTTTTTACTCAATAAAAAGCTCTATCAATCAGGTATTAAGCAAAGCTATAAAGCGCCTGTTCCAGTCATGGTCATAGGAAATATCACAGTGGGTGGAAGTGGTAAAACCCCATTGCTCATTCATTTGGTCAGTTATTTGAATAGCTTAAAGCTGCGTGTTGGTGTGATCAGTCGTGGCTATGGTGGTCAAGGACCATTTCCGGCTTATGTCGATTTAGACTCGACGGCTGAAATCGTGGGTGATGAACCGAGCTTAATCGTTCAGTCTACAGGTGTGCCAATGGCGGTCGGTCCAAATCGCCAGCAAAGTATTGAGTTGCTACTATCCAAGCATGAATTGGATTTGATCATCTGCGATGATGGTTTGCAGCATTGGGCGCTTCAACGTCAGTTGGAGTGGATCGTGCTGGATAATAACCGTGGTTTAGGCAATGAAAAATTATTACCCGAAGGTTATTTGCGTGAACCGAAAAAGCGCCTTGCCAGTGGAACGGTCATTGAACATTCAGCAGATCCAAGTTCTCCACTGAATATGCACCTAGAAGCGGCGCAGCCTTATTTGCTCAATAAAGATCTTGTGACGACATTTGATGCAAATAAAGATTTTTATGCTGTGGTGGGTATTGGCTTTCCGCAACGATTTTATAAAACTTTAGAAAATATGGGGATTCATCAATTTCAATGTCATGAATTCCCAGATCATTATGAATATGAACTGAGTGATTTGCAGTTTGAAGATGCCAATCCCATCATTACCACTGAAAAAGATGCAGTTAAAATTTTAGCGATCCTCAAAAATAATCCAGATTTTAAAAGAGAAATATGGGTTGTTCCTGTTGATGCAGTGTTATCACCTGCGTGTTATGAAACTTTGCATGCACAGTTGAAACAACTGGGTCTGAAACTTCCCGAAGGCATTTAATTTATGAAACATATTGTTATTCCTGCACGTTTTTCAAGTTCACGTTTACCAGGTAAGCCATTGCTTGAAATTCACGGCCGTCCGATGATTTTACGTGTAGTCGATCAAGCCAAAAAAGTTGCAGGATTCGATGATCTATGTGTTGCTACAGATGATGAACGTATTGCAGCAGTATGTCGTGCGGAAGGGGTTGATGTGGTATTGACCTCTGCAGAGCATCCATCTGGGACAGACCGTTTAAGTGAAGTTGCACGCATCAAAGGTTGGGCGAGTGATGACATTATTGTCAACGTACAGGGTGATGAACCTTTGCTTCCCGCTCAATTGGTAAAACAAGTTGCACAATTACTTGTAGATCAGCCGACATGTTCAATGTCGACACTCTGTGAGCCGATTCATAGTTTGGATGAGTTCCAACGTGACAGTATCGTCAAAGTGGTGATGTCAAAGCATAATCAAGCGCTGTATTTCAGTCGTGCGACTATTCCTTATGACCGAGACAGTGCAAAGCAAGCTGAAAAAACCTTGCATGATCAAGCTTTTCGTCATTTAGGTCTTTATGCATACCGCGTAAAACTGCTTCAAGAATATGTCACTTGGGATATGGGGGTGCTGGAAAAATTAGAAAGCCTTGAACAATTACGTGTTTTGGAAAATGGTCATCGTATTGCCATTGCTGTGGCAGAAGCGAACCTACCACCGGGCGTAGATACTCAAGCTGACCTTGATCGTTTGAATCAAATGGATGTTTCAAACTTCGAATAAGGTTAAACGATTTATGCAAAATGACATTGTGGCGCAAGTGTACCCTTGGCAGAAAAATACATGGAATACATTAACCAGCCGTTTTCCACAATTGGGACATGGCGTGCTTTTGTATGGCAAAAAAGGCTGCGGTAAAGAGGCATTTGCAAAACAATTTCTTGCATGGGTGCTGTGTCAAAAACGTGATGAGCGAACTGAGCCATGTGGTGAGTGTGGGAGTTGCCAGTGGTTAAAGTCAGATACACATCCAAATTTTGTCCACATCAGCACAGATGAAGACAATAAAAAGCAAAACGCCAAAATTAAAATCGAAAAAATTCGTGATTTATTGCCCTTTGTGCAGCAAACTGTAGACGGTTGGCGAGTTGTGTTGATTGAGCCCGCTGAAGCATTAAACATTGCGTCATCGAATGCGTTGCTGAAAACGCTAGAAGAGCCGGGTGAGCGGATTGTGATTATGTTGTTGGCAGAGCATTATTTGAAATTGCCGGCAACCATTCGCAGTCGTATGCAGCACTATGCATTGGATCGTATTGAACCCGAACAATCACAGCAATATTTACAGCAGCATTTGCCCGATAGTGGTGAAACCCAGCGCAAAGTTCTCATGAACTTAGCCAGTCAAATGCCATTACAAGCGATTTCATTGGCAAGTAGTGAATGGCTAAATATGCGCCAAGAGTTTCTACAAGATTGGCAAAAACTTGTGACACAAAAAAACATGCCGATGGCAATTGCGACCAAGTGGAATAAAGCACTGAGTTTTAGTGATTTTAGTCAAATGTTTGAATACTTGTTGTCCGATATAATTTGTGTCAAGCTAAATCAATCCATAAAAAATATAGATTTGGATTTTGGGGTGTTGGCAGAGCAATATTCGCTCGAAACACTCTTTGGGATTTATACAGAATTACAGCAGTCTAAGCGGTTCATCGAGCAGAACGTACAGGGGAATCTGGTCGTAGATGAGCTTTGCATCAAACTGATGAATGTTTAATTAAGGGGAAACATCATGCAACCACGTATGGGCGGGATTGTTCACGCTAATATTCCAGATGTGGAAACACTTTTTGCGAGCTACATGCCTTATGTCGTTGGTGGCGGTTTATTTGTACCATCAAAGCAAGCTGTGAAAATGGGTGATGAGGTTTTCTTATTGGCGACTTTGCCTGAACAAAGTATAAAAATTCCTTTGACAGGAAAAGTGATTTGGATTTCGCAAAAGCAAAATGGCATTAAACCACAAGGCTTTGGAATTCAATTAAGCGGCGAAAAAGGCGTTTATTTCAAAACAGAAGCAGAACGTTTACTTGCAGGGCTTAAATCTGAGGGGCGTAGAAGTTACACTATGTAGTTACAACAGTGAAGACTTGTAGGTACATATTGTGTTTGTAGATACCCATTGCCATTTAACCATGCTTGACTTAAGCCCTTATGAGGGTAATTTAGATCTTGCATTGGATCAGGCTCGTCAAGCCGGGGTCTCAAAATTTATGAGTATCTCGGTTGATCTAGATGACCATATCGAACTTTCAAAAATTGCTTCACGCCATGCTGATGTAGGTTATTCTGTTGGGGTGCACCCATGTGAAGATCCTGCAACGATGGCTCGGGCAACAGAAGAATATCTCATTGAATTAGCACAACCTGAAAAGGTTTGGGCGATTGGTGAAACAGGGCTAGATTATTTTCATAGTACCGACTTTGTTGCAGAGCAAAAAGAATGTTTTGCCCGCCATATTCGCGCATCGCAAGCCGTGAAAAAACCGGTGGTTGTACATACTCGTTCTGCAAAGCATGATACGGTGGATATTATCCGTGCAGAGAAATCCACTCACGGGATTTTGCATTGTTTTACTGAAGATTGGGAAACAGCAAAAGCGGTCTTAGATTGTGGTTATTACGTGTCATTTTCAGGCATTGTTTCTTTTAAAAATGCACAAGATTTGCGTGATGTGGCCAAGCAAGTGCCACTGGATCGCGTGCTGATTGAAACAGATAGCCCATACCTTGCACCGATGCCTTATAGAGGAAAGTCTAATGAACCAAAATACGTTCCTTATGTAGCCAAAGCCTTAAGTGATGTATATGATAAGTCAATTGAAGAGATGGCTTTCATTACAATGCAAAACTTTGAAAATCTCCTCAATCTTAAGTAAATAATTTGAATTGATATAAGAGTAAGAGAGTATAGGGTGAAGATGGATCGTCAAGCTCAGTTTAGAGCAAGAGAGGCATTAATTTTCCAAGTGGCAGAGCAGCTGCTATTGGAAAATGGCGAAGCAGGGATGACACTAGATGCGCTAGCGGCAGAACTCGACTTGGCAAAAGGGACGTTATATAAACATTTTCAAAGTAAAGATGAACTATATATGTTGCTCATTATTCGTAATGAACGCATGTTATTGGAAATGATTAAAGACACCGATAAAGCTTTTCCTGAACACCTTGCTTTCTTTATGTTGCATCACTTACATCACCCAGAACGTACAGTGTTGTTTCATCAAATTGAAGAGCGTTTATCGACAACGGGTGTGGGTATTCAACACTTGTTTAGTGAACTTTATCAAGTGCGCAAACAACGCCTACGATTGATCATTCGTATGACTGAGCATTATTTGGAGTCGATTCAAAGTAGCATGCCAGTACGTGATTATCTTGCTTCGATTTGGTCACTTACACATGGCGCTGCAGCAATTTTGAACTCTAGTTTTTATCAGCGTTATTTGGGTTCAAGAGACACCTTGCGGGTTGCTTATATTGATCAAGCCTTGGCCTTACCAAAACAAGTGCATGCGGTTGCTCAATTCGCTTAAAGGCTGCTTATGAAAAGTGCATCACCATCATCGGTTCGTGGCTTCACCCTCGTAGAATTGATGGTGGTGATTGTGATTATGGGCATCATGGCCTCATTGGTGCTTTTGAATATCGGTGGGACAGATCAACGCAAAGCCATGCAGGCACGTGAAGTGTTTGTGATGGATCTAAAACGAATTTTACGCGATGCAAATGATCAAGCTTTGATATTGGCCCTACAGCAAAAAGCTGGAACGGATATCAACACCCAAAGCTATGCGGTACAAGAATATTTACCAGAACAAAAACGTGTAGAAAATAGTATTTTAAATCAGAACAATAAATGGCAAAACTATAAAAACTTTGAAACCCGAGTATTACCTGAAAATGTCTCTTTTACGATTCAGCCTTTAGACCAGCAGTATGAAAATGCCAATAATGATGATTTGTTAAATACCAATGCACCTAAGTTGATTTGGTTGGGCAATGGTGAGGTAAAGCCTGTGCGTATACAGTTTTATTTTGAAGAACGTGCCATTGGTAATGAAATCGAAATCGATCATTTAGGGAAAGTCAATGCGGGCTAAAGGATTTACGCTACTTGAAGTCATGGTGGCATTGGCGATTTTTGCGACGGCGGCAATGGCTTTGTCTAATGTTGCGATGCAATATACACAGTCGACAGCACATGCAATTTTAAGAAATAAGGCACAATTCGTCGCGTTGAATGAAATCGCTAAGATGGAAATCAATCGTGAATGGATGACAGGTACTGCATCTATACAAGTCACTGAACAAGGCGAACAATGGCAAATTGACAAAAAAGCCCAAGCCACCATTAGTCCAAATGTACAACGGATTGATATCCAAGTGAGTTTGATGAATGCTGAAACAGGCGATGTTGAAGCAGGGATTAGTAGTTTAGTGTTCTTTAACTATAAGGCTCCATTGGATGAAAATAATAACTAGAAAAAAACGTACATCTCAAGATATGCCTGTGCTTGTACAGCAAGGAATGAAGAATCAAGCAGGATTTACCTTAGTTGAGCTTTTGGTTGCGATTGCTATTTTCGCAGTGCTGTCTGCTTTGGGTTGGAAGGTTTTTGATTATGTCTCGAAAGTGAAGGAGCGAAACGCAACCCATGAGGCAAGGCTTAGTCAGTTGCAAGATGCCCATCAGCAAATTCTCAGAGACACAGTACAAGCTGTGCCCTTAACTGCCAATATTAATGGAGATATCCAACCAGCGTTAGTATTGCAAAATGGCCGATTTAATTTCAGTAAGACAGGTGTCACTGATCCATTAAATCAGGGCATTGCACCTGACGAGCGAGTGGAATATCAATACAAAGCTGATGAAAAAAAATTGTATCGGCTAAAATTTAAAAATCTCAACCAAACGGGGCATGATCAGCCAGATTCGAGTGTTTTACTGGATAATGTTGAACAATATAAAATCACGGTACTCAATCCAAATGAGTTAGAGAATTGGCCAGATGCTGCCGCTGATTTGAATAATGAAAAAACCATACAACTGTTACCGCGGGGTATCAGGATGCAGCTCACAGTTGATGGGACAAACTACGAATGGTTATTCAGTTTGTTAAATACTGATTTTTTATTGGATAAAAATAAGAATGGTTAGCGGTCAGGTAGTAGAGGCATTTGAAGTTCGGAGTTGCTTATGAAACAGCAACGTGGCATCGCTTTGTTAACTATCCTGATGATGGTAGCTTTGGCAACCATAGTTGCAGCAGGCATCGCAAAACAACAAGCCAATACTTCTGAAAATACCGCTTATGTGATGCGCCAAAATCAATCGATGTTATATGCGAAAAGTGCTGAAGCATTTTTTGCTGAACTTTTGGTAAATGATGCCGAAAATGCAGGGCAGGTGGATCACCTCCAAGAAAATTGGGCTCAGCCTATGCCAGCCTTTCCTGTGGAAGGTGGAACTGTTGCAGGTGTGCTCCAAGACGAATCTGGAAAATTTAACCTTAATAGTTTGGTTTCAGAAGAGGGTGTAGTAAATGACAAAGCAAAATTATGGTTTGAAAAAATATTGCAGCGTGTTGGTTTACCCGCAGAATTAAGTCAAGCCGTGATTGACTGGCAAGATGAAGATGATGAGACTTCTGGCCCGATGGGAGCAGAGCTGGCGTACTATCGTGGTTTAAATAATGCGGCACTACCGCCAAATGCAAAATTTCATAGTGTGGAAGAACTGAAATCAGTCCGTGGTTTTGAAGGTGCTCAATATAAACTGATTGCGCCCTATGTGAGTAGCTTGCCCTCGCATGAAACAACGGTAAACATTAATACCGCTCCTGCATTTTTGTTAGCGACTATGGATGATCGTTTAGATGTCAATGCAGTTGAGCAAGCTTTGCAACAAAAAGCTGCCAAATTTGAACATTTCGAAAATATCAATGATTTATGGGCAATGGAGCCATTTGCACAGGTGAGCACAGAAAATAGGGAAGTTTTAAATTCACAATTGGGTGTGCAGTCGAACTATTTTAAAGCGCAAATTGAAATTATTTTAAATGAAAGAAAGCGTCAATTTACCAGTGAGTTAGTGCGAAAAGATAAAGATGTATATGTAGCTTTTCGCAGTATGGCACCATTTTAGGTCTTAAAGGTCGCTAAATTTTCATGATGCCTTTTCCCAATTGTGCTGAATAGCAAAATTAATGCCTCTTGTTAGACTTTTGCATTATAATCTCTAAGAACCCATAGATTATTTGATTGCATTACGACACATGTTAATTCGTAAGTTATTTAAGTTTGAAAACGCGCATATCGTGCGTAATTGCACGTCAGACCGTTGCAAACGTTCCATTCATGGACACAGTTATAAAGTCGAACTATTACTCAAAGCGTCGAAACTTGACCATGGGCAAATGGTTTACGATTTCGGTTTGCTCAAAGGGGTAATTAAAGACTTATTTGACAGTTTTGATCACGCGATTTGTTTTTGGCAACATGATGATGCTGAGTACATTCGTGCCTGCAAGCAGTTCAGCGCACGTTGGGTTCAACTACCCGTATCGCCTTCAGCAGAACAGTTTTCACGGATCTTCTTTTACTTAGCACAACAAGTTCTAAAATCAACAGAAACTCAAAATGGTGAGGGTGATGTTGAGGTGTATTCTGTGATCGTGCATGAGACAGACACAGGCTATGCGCAAAGCTTCTTAGAAGATATCGATAACGCACAAATGGGGTTGTTGCAGTTAGATCAAATCGTCTTCTCCGAACAGGTTCAGTCGGAATGGAACGATACTCAAATGTATGAAAAATTAAAACAGGGTCAAAAATTTTTAAACCCTGCAGTTGATTTACAAGTTAGAATTTAAGTAAATATTTGGTTTTATTAGGATTGGTTAACAGTGATGTCTTTAACAGAAGAGCAACAAGCAAAACTCGCTAAAGTGCAGCTTGAGCCTAGCTGGAAATATGCCCTAAGTGAGTTTTTGCTTAGCCCCCGCATGGATGAGTTAAAAGACTTTCTGCTACAACAAATCAAACAGGATAAAGTGATTTATCCACCGAATCCGCTGATCTTTAATGCCCTAAACACGACACCTATGGCAAATGTAAAGGTGGTGATTTTAGGCCAAGACCCTTATCATGGGCCAAATCAGGCACATGGTTTAAGCTTTTCGGTACAAAAGGGGGTTGCATTACCACCTTCTTTACGTAATATTTTCCATGAGTTAAATGCTGACCTCGGGGTTCCTGTGTCAAAACATGGGGACTTAACACGCTGGGCAGAACAAGGTGTTTTGCTTTTAAATGCGGTACTGACTGTTGAGGCTGGGCAACCAACTTCACATCAAAAACGTGGCTGGGAAGATTTTACAGACCATGTGATTGATGTTTTAAATGAACAACGTGAGCATATTGTCTTTATTTTATGGGGGGCTTATGCACAGCGTAAGGGACAACGCATTGACCAAAATAAGCACTTAGTGCTAAAAGCCGCGCATCCATCTCCTTTGGCTGCAAACCGCGGTGGATTTTTTGGTTGTAAGGTGTTTTCAAAAAGTAATAATTATCTTAAACAAAATGGCATTGAGCCAATAGACTGGCAGCTGGACGCATGACTTATTCTCCCGTTTCAAAAAATTATCACCCAGATCTGATTGTTGAAGAAGCGAAAAAGGGCTGGCGCATTGTTCGCTTGAATCGCCCAAAATCGCTTCATGCATTAGATGAATCAATCTGTACAGCGTTGCTTGAAGTCTTTCAGGACTTTCAACACGACGATGCAGTAAAAGCGATTTGGTTAGATTCCACTACGCCAAAAGCATTTTGTGCAGGTGGCGATGTACGCAAATTGCGACAATTGGTGGTCAATGATGAAGTTGAAACGGCGAATAAATTCTTTGAACAAGAATATGCCCTAGATTTGCTGCTGCATAATTATGCAAAGCCGATTTTGGTTTGGGGTGAAGGTTATGTCATGGGTGGTGGCCTAGGTCTATTTATGGCCGCACCTTTCCGTTTGGTAACACCTTATTCACGTTTAGCAATGCCTGAAATTAATATCGGTTTGTATCCAGATGTGGGTGCGACGCGTTTCCTTGCTGACCGTGGTGCCATAGGGTTGTTTACTGGGTTAACCGGCTCGATTATGACCGCAGCAGGTGCTTATGGTATCGGTTGGGCAACGCATATTTGTGATGCACAGCGTGATAACGTACTTGAAACTGTCATCAATATTGATTGGGATCATTATCCAGCGGGTGATTTTCGTGCCATCGATGACACTTTAAATAGTATGCATCGTCCTGTGGGGCCGGGGCCATTACAAAATTCATTGGATGTGATTCAAAGTGTGTGCCGTGGGCATAATTTTGAACATGACTATGAATCAATTATAGGTTTAAGTGATGCGCGTAGTGATTGGTTGCGTCAAGCCAGTGAAAATCTACAAAAAGGTTCACCTGCAACCGCCGCATTAACATGGTTGTTGTGGCAGTGGGGCAAGCAGGTACATTCTTGGAATGAAGTGTTTGAACTTGAAACCCAAATTTCGGATTGGAAAATTCGTCATGCAGACTTTGTGGAAGGTGTGCGCGCACGTCTAGTCGATAAAGACCTCTCTCCAGAATGGAAAAAAGGTACAGATCTTTCCCTTAAAGGGATTTTGGCTGATGAGCCTCCTGTAACCAATATTGACAGTTGGAATGCACTGTTAAGACAGTATGGTGTAATTTAATTAATTGATGTCTGAACAAAATCTATATAGTGATGAACATTGGATGCAGCTTGCTTTCGAGCAGGCTGCTCAAGCTGCCGAATTGCAAGAAATTCCTGTAGGCGCAGTCATTGTGAGTCAAAATCAAGTCATAGGTGCAGGGTTTAATGCGCCGATTTCTCTGAAAGATCCCACCGCACATGCGGAAGTACAAGCTTTGCGTCAAGCTTGTTTGAATATCGATAATTACCGATTACCTGACGACGCAACTTTATATGTAACTTTAGAGCCATGCACGATGTGTGTGGGCGCTTTGGTACATTCAAGAATAAAACGAGTGGTATTTGCGACGACTGAGCCTAAAGCAGGTTCTTTGGTCAGTTCGCGCCAATTGTTAAATTCAGGCTACTATAATCATATCTTTGAGTTTGAGCATGGTTGCCTACAAGAGCAATGCTCTCAACAATTAAGTGATTTTTTTAAAATGCGTCGTGAACAAAAACGACTGATGAAGTTACAGGAAAAAGCCACTTTGACTGAACTTAATTTAAAAAACCAAGTAAACTCTACTGACAATTAATATTGTCAAATAAAATAGGGTACAACATGAAATCCATTCAAGTAAAAAAAGAATTTAATGCACCGGTCGAGCAGGTTTTTGAATTACTTTCAAAACATTCGACCTATAACGTGGCTTTTGCGCCGATTCAAGTGGTGCGCGTAAAAGATTCAGCAGATCCTGAACGTCCTGATGGTGTAGGTTCTGTACGTCGTATGGGCTTTGGGCCCGTGAAGCCATTACAAGAGCAAATTACTTTGCTTGAGCCAAACCAACGTATTGAATATAAAATTATTAAAAATCCATTGGTGAAACATCATTTGGGCATGATTCAATTCGAAGCGATCGATGCCGGGCGTACTTTAGTCACTTATACGATTGAATTACAGACGCGTGCGCCATTCGTTAGTCAATTAATCCTTGCGCAACTGAAGTCAGCGATTAAAATTGGTTTTTCAAAACTTGCAAAAACCGTATAAACAAAAGTGGAAGAGCAATGACAGTTCAAATCATTACAATTGATGGCCCAAGTGGCTCAGGTAAAGGAACATTGGCAGCAAAAATTGCGGCACATTATCAGTTCCACTTACTCGACTCAGGTGCGTTATATCGTCTGTTGGGATTGTCATTGCATAAGCAAGACTTAATTGATGCATTAGACTCTAAGCTCGATGAATGCGTAAAAATTGCAACAAATTTAGACATACAATTTGTGACAAATGAAGCAGGTGTTTCGGTGCTTTTAGATGGTGAAGATGTCTCAAAAGTTATCCGTACTGAGAGAGTCGGAGAGTTTGCTTCAAAAGTTGCTGCAATTCCTGCACTTAGAACTGCGCTTTTAGAACGTCAGCATGCCTTTGCTCAAGCACCTGGTTTGGTTGCAGACGGCCGTGATATGGCGACAACGATTTTTCCAAATGCTCAAGCCAAGATTTATTTAACGGCTTCTGCTCAGTCCCGTGCGGAGCGCCGTGTAAATCAGTTGCAGGCTATGGGCGTGGATGTTAAAATAAACGACATTTTAGCTAATATCGAAGCGCGTGATAAGCGAGATATGGAACGCGCAGTCGCTCCACTCAAGCCTGCGCCAGATGCTTACTTCATTGATAGTTCAACTTTAAGTATTGATGAAGTATTCACGCTGATGACGAATTACATCGATCAGCAATTAGCAAACTAAAGAATTTTCAGCAGAAGCATAGCTTGATCAGTCTTATACGGACTATGTAGACGCTTAATTAAACCGGCCTTGTCTGATCCAAGACCGCTGACTTTACTAGGTATATCATGACCGAATCTTTTGCAGCCCTCTTTGAAGAAAGCGAATTAAACCTCAACGTTGAAAAGGGTGCTGTCATCCAAGGCGTTGTAGTAAGCATCGACTCTGACTGGGTAACAGTTGACACTGGCCTTAAATCAGAAGGTATTGTTGACCGCGCTGAATTCTTAAATGAACAACGTGAACTTGAAGTTCAAGTTGGCGACACTGTTGATGTAGTTGTTGAAGCTCTTGACAACGGTATGGGTCAAACAGTTTTATCACGTGAAAAAGCTAAACGTGCTGAAACTTGGACTAAACTTGAAAAAATCTTTGAAGACGGCGAAATCGTTACTGGTGTTATCTCTGGTAAGGTTAAAGGCGGTTTCACTGTTGACATCGGTCCAGTTCGTGCGTTCCTTCCAGGTTCTTTAGTTGATACTCGTCCTATTCGTGATACTACTCACTTAGAAGGTAAAGAGTTAGAATTTAAAGTAATCAAACTAGATGCTAAACGTAACAACGTTGTTGTATCTCGTCGTGCTGTTATGGAAGCTGAATCTTCAGCTGACCGTGAAGCTCTTCTTGCTCAGCTTGAAGAAGGTCAAACAGTTACTGGTACTATCAAAAATCTTACTGACTACGGCGCGTTCGTTGACCTTGGCGGTATTGATGGTCTTCTTCACATCACTGACATGGCTTGGAAACGTATCAAGCATCCTTCAGAAGTTGTTGAAGTTGGTCAAGAAGTTACTGTTAAAGTACTTAAATTCGACCGCGAACGTAACCGCGTATCTTTAGGCCTTAAACAATTAGGCGAAGATCCATGGTTAGCGATCATGAACCGTTACCCTAAAGGTTCTATCGTTAAAGCTCGTGTAACTAACTTAACTGACTACGGTTGCTTCGCTGAAATCGCTGAAGGCGTTGAAGGCTTAGTACACGTTTCAGAAATGGACCACACTAACAAAAACATCCACCCATCTAAAGTTGTTCAGATCGGTGACGAAGTTGACGTTATGGTTCTTGAAGTTGATGAAGAGCGTCGTCGTATTTCTCTTGGTATCAAACAAACTCGTGCTAACCCATGGGAAGAGTTTGCTAAAGAACACGACAAAGGTGAAAAAGTTTCAGGTACTATCAAGTCAATCACTGACTTCGGTATCTTCATCGGTTTACCAGGCGGTATCGATGGTTTAGTTCACTTGTCTGACATTTCTTGGAACGAACAAGGCGAAGAAGCTATCCGTCGTTACAAGAAAGGTGACACAGTTGAAGCGGTTATCCTTTCAGTAGACGCTGAAGGCAACCGTATCAGCCTTGGCATCAAACAAATGAACAGCGATCCGTTCAACGATTTCTTAGCTGCTAACGAACGCGGTGCGCTTGTTAAAGGTACTGTAACTGCAGTTGACGCTAAAGGCGCTACTGTTAAGTTAGCTGACGAAGTTGAAGCGACTCTTAAAGCATCTGAAATCAACCGCGACCGCGTTGAAGATGCAACTAAGTTCCTTGAAGTTGGTCAAGAAGTTGAAGCTAAAATCATCAACGTAGACCGCAAATCACGTTCTATCAACTTGTCTATCAAAGCGAAAGACGAAGCTGAAGAAAAAGAAGCAGTAGCTAACTTGAACAAGACAGCTACAGCAACTTCAGACAATGGTCCTAAGACTATTGGTGATTTGATCAAAGCTCAAATGAACCACTAAGTAAGTGTTTGAATTGTATTGTTAATGTAAATTAATTAATATATTTTACACAATTACTGTAACGGTAGCGTAGTAAGTGATTATTACGCTACCGTTTTGTATTTAAACAGGTTATTATCGGGAAACTGATCCTAGGTAGCTTGATAATTAAAGAGGTCGCAGATGACTACTGAAGCACTTAATAAGTCTGACTTAATAGAGCGTATTTCTCTTAAAAACCCACACTTAGCTGAACCCTTAGTGGAAGAGGCCGTTAAGATAATGATCGATCAAATGATCGAAGCTTTGTCTACAGACAACCGAATTGAAATCCGTGGTTTTGGTAGTTTTGCATTACATCACCGTGAACCACGTGTGGGTCGTAACCCAAAAACCGGCAAATCAGTTGAAGTTGCAGCAAAAGCTGTACCGCACTTTAAACCTGGTAAAGCTTTACGTGATGCGGTAAACGAATCTGCAAACTAATTCAAAACATTGTTAGGGGTGTTTATGCGTTACGTATTGGTCGTAATTCTACTAGTCCTATTTGGATACTCATTGGCTTTGGTTCTGCAAAACGGCACTGAACTTTCAGTCGATTTGTTGTTTACACAAGTGCCTGCAATGCGTTTAGGGCTTTTATTGCTATTAACATTGTCATTAGGTTTGGTTTTAGGTCTTTTATTGGCAGTGCAAGTATTCCGAGTATTTCAAAATAACTGGGAAATTAAACGTCTACGTAAAGATATTGAGCGCCTACGTAAAGAGCAAATTCAAACTGCTCAACTGGCTGCTGCTGAAGCGGCTGCACATACACGTCATGAAAAAACAGTTTTAGATATTGATGCAAATGAGCGTCCTTCTAACCCGTTATAATTGGGTTTATGAAGTAAATTAACTACTTTTATGAGTATAGTTAAATTTTATATTAAACACTCTGGTGGATCATCGGGGTGTTTTTTTTTTATGGGCTGAAAAAATAAGCCATATATCTTAAATAAAATAATGAGATAGCTAAATTCAAATTAATCATTTCAATTAACATGAGTTTTATGACTTTCTGATCAAGTTGAATCCATCTATAATGCACTAATTTTGTTAAAATGAAGGGTAAGTCTCTTGAGTATCATCGTTGCACTAGATGCTAAAAGCCAATATGACGCACTTACAATTGCAGAGCAGTTAGATCCTGCATTATGTCGAGTTAAGGTTGGTAAAGAGTTATTTACCCATGAGGGTTCAAGTATCGTTAAAGCATTGCACGATAAAGGTTTTGAAGTATTTCTAGATCTTAAATTCCATGATATTCCAAACACCACAGCACAAGCAGTTTGTGCAGCTGCGGATATGGGGGTGTGGATGGTCAATGTCCATGCATCAGGTGGCCGTAAAATGATGGAAACCTGTGTAGAGCGCCTGAAGGCGGGCAATTACAATACTCAGCTAATTGCTGTTACGGTTTTGACATCAATGGGTCGTGAAGATCTTGCGGAATTAGGCTTAGACGTGGAACCTTTTGAACATGTGAAGCGTCTTGCGACTTTAACGAAAGAAAGTGGTTTGGATGGTGTAGTTTGTTCGGCACAAGAAGCGAAAATGTTACGTGAAACTTTGGGTGCTGACTTTGCATTGGTAACACCGGGTATCCGTCCTAAGGGTTCTGCAGCGGATGATCAAAAACGAATTGTGACACCTAAACAAGCCATGCTTGATGGTTCTACACATTTGGTGATTGGCCGTCCAATTACTAAATCGGATAATATGCGTCAGACTTTAAAAGATATTTTGGCGACACTTTAATATTTACCCTCTCTCTAACTCTCTCCCAAAGGGAGAGAGAAAGTCCTCTCCCTTTGGGAGAGGATTTAGGTGAGGGGTTAGATAGCCGCCAATATACTTACCAATATAGGTGCAAGGACAGAAAGGATAAAGCCGCTGACCATGGCATGTGGAATAAAATCATTCCCACAGGCTTGTTTGACCATAGGTAGGGTGACATCCATGGCTGTTGCACCCGCAGATGAAATTGCAGAGCGTGGGTAACGCCAGCCAATAATATACATAAATACAATCGCAAAAATTTCTCTGAATAAATCATTCATCAGCGCGATACTGCCTAGATGCGCATTTTTTAATTCAGTCACGACGATGCCTGTCATCGAATAGAAACCATAACCTTGTGACAGCATAATCAAATCTTTCAGGCTGATTTGTGGCAATAGATAGGCAGCAGCAAAAGCGCCCAAAAGTGAACCGACGATACAGCCGAGTGGAACAAGTAGAATTTTCCAATTTAACCAAGAACGATCGAGCGGTGAGTAGGCGAGATCAAGCCCAATCAGAAACATGAAAACTAAAAGTAGATCCCAAGTACTCATATGTGGCTTAAGATTAAAATGTGCTGCCATTTCGGCAAAAGCATAACCTAAACCTAATGCAATAAAAGCATAGCTAATATTGATGAGTGAGCTTGTTACCAACTGCATGGACACTTTGCCATGACTGGGTTTATAGCCTAAAAGCTTAAACAAAATATAGCAGCAAATCAAAGCACCCATTGAGGTCAATAGTGCAATAAGTACTGATGAAGAGAGGATTTGCAGAGGTGCTGGAATAGTGTGTAATGTTTCAGAAAATTCGATCGCAATCGCAAATAACAAAATATAAGTAAAGTACGGCAGGAGTTTAAAGGCGATTTTTTCAAGCCAAGTGGGTAGGCGACGTGCAAGAATAAAACCAAGCCCTAAACAGGCTAAGAGCTGGAAAATCAACCAGAAAGATTGCATACAAAAATAGGCAGATAATGAATACCTGCCTATTATGACCTGTTATTGCTTAAGCTGCATGACTAGATTTTGTTTTACTGAGGAGTCGAAAATCGGCTGGATTTATTTTTCGAGTAGCCAGCCAATATTTCCATGTATAAGTTGGCCACAGTGCAAAATTTTTACCGCCATTTTGTTGATACCAGCTCACGCAGCCTGATTGCCATACCGTGCCATCAAGCATGTCTTGTACATGAGTGTTAAATTGATCTTGCACCTGATCTTTAACAGCGATGGCTTGAACATTAGATTTTGAAACCAATTGCATCATTTGTAAGATGTAATCGACTTGTGCCTCAATCATAAATACCACTGAATTATGGGCAAGTACGGTATTGGGGCCTAATAATTGGAACAGATTTGGAAAGCCTTTGGTGCAAATGCCATAAAAGCTTTCTGCGCCAGCCTGCCACACTTGTTTGAGTTCTTGAGCATTTTCACCAATACATTCAAATGATTTTAAATAAATTCTTGGATCGGTAATAAAGCCAGTCCCATAGATTAAGCAGTCAATTTCACGGGATTTTCCATCTTTGGTAATAATGGCATTTTCAGTGATTTCTTGTATTGCATCACTGACCAATTCCACATTAGGTCGATTAAAGGTTGGAAAGTATTTATTAGAAATTAAAATGCGTTTACAACCCATGATGTAGTTTGGCGTTAGTTTCTTGGCAAGTTCAGCATCTTTCACTTGGTACTTAATATACAGTTCTGCAAGTTTTTGCGCATACTTCATGGTGGTCGGTTTAACAATTGGCACGACACGTGATTCGTTGGTCCAATACAGGCGAGCACGGTGAATTTTTCGAAACCAATCATATTTTTTAAATAGTAATTTTTCTAAACCATGATAACTACGCTCATCTCGTGGAATGACCCAAGCCGCGGTACGCTGAAAAACATACAGTTGCTTTGTTTGTGGTGCGATTTCAGGAATGTATTGGATGGCACTGCCGCCTGTACCAATCGATGCGACCTTTTTACCTGCTAATGGATATTGATGATCCCATTGAGAAGAATGGAACACTTTACCCTTAAATTTTTCAATACCTAGAATATGTGGAATTTGTGGGACATGTAACGGGCCAGATGCAAAAATCACATATTGAGCGGTAATTTTAACGCCATCTTTGAGTTCTAAATGCCAGTCACAGGTTGATTCATTGTATTTGCTTGAAAGCACTTCACTGTTAAAGCGACAGAATTGTTTTAAATTATATTCACGGGTGACGTGTTGGATATAGTCAAATATTTCCGGCGCTTCGGCGTAACGCTTTGACCAATCTGTTTTGGGTGCAAAAGAAAGTGAATACATATGTGATTGCACATCACACGCAGCGCCAGGGTAGCGGTTTTCACGCCAGGTTCCACCAAAATCATTGGCTTTTTCGAGGATCAGAAAATCTTGATTGCTTTGTTGTAAAAGTCGTATCGCCATAGCAATACCACCAAAACCACCGCCGATGATGGCGATTTGTGTATGTATTTCAGAATTGGCTTTTGGGGTTTGCACTGTTTTTGTTTGCGCTTCCTGCATCATTTTTTTAATTCCAAGCGAGATTACAGGCTAAGCATACTTGAGTTCATAACCAGAACAATATGATTGAGGTGACAGAAAAATTGATCGAAACGGCAATGTTCATAATTGCAAATTTGTAGTAAAAAAGAAGAAATTTAATGTCATTTTACGATTTATGAAACGATCTATTCTAAGCCTGATGTATTTAGTACAAGGAATGCGTAAAGCAGGCGTAGATGTCGATCAACGTTTGCAAACCATTGGGCTACGTGTCGATGCACTCGATCCTACTTCAGTGATTCATCCGAGTTTGGAGTGGGATGTACTGAAAGTCATTGGTAAAGATGTAGAACCTGAGCAAGGGTTATTTATTGGTCAGCATTATACGTTGGCGGGTTATGGTCCGTTGCTGATGTTATTGGTCACCAGTGATACTTTACGCCAAGCTTTAAATCAGGGAATTCGCTTTCAACAGTTGACGCATCTAACTGGGCGTTTGAGTTTGCAAATCAGTCAGCATAAAGTGGCTTTATGCTACCAACCACAAGATGTGTATGCGACACTGGGTGCATTATTGGCGCATTCAGAGATTTCAGGAACGTATAAATTCATCCGTGATCTGTACAAAATGATGGGGCTATCTACGCCACAAGTTCAAATTGATTTGCCATTTGCTGAACCCAAAGATCCCGAAAAATTAAAAATGTTTACTGATTATTATGGCTCTCAAGTTCGATTTGGTGCGCCATTTGCGGCATTTTGGTTCGATGAAGATGTTTTAGATATTCGGATCCCTTCCGCAGATATTATTACTTTTCGATTATATGAGTCGAAATGTATTGCGGAGTTAGAACGTTTAAGCGCCGATGAAGATGCGCCATCATTGGTTCAACGTGTGCAAGATTATTTGGAATTACAAAGTGGTGCGATGCCAAGTATGGCAGCAACTGCTCAAGCGTTGAACTTGCCTGAAAGAACTTTGCGTCATCAACTGCAACAGTTAAATACCAGTTATAAGCAAATTCGTGAAGATATTATTAAAGATAAAGCACTCCGTATGATTGAATATAATGAATATTCAATTGAAATGATTGCAGAATTGCTGGGCTATTCAGAACCTGCGGCGTTTAATCATGCGTTTAAACGTTGGTTTGGGCATAGTCCGAGACAATATAATAAATAGCCAATGCGCTTTACTGCCAAAGTGTTATATCTTCGAGTTTATTCTTCGTTATAATTCATTTAGCCCAAAAAAGTATTTAATGATATGTCAGATTTTCAGTCACCACACAACACCGCATTTACTCCGATTTCACCGGCTGAGCGTTATGCTCAAGCCTTAGCATCTGGTCAGTTTTTACCAGATCAGGAACAGGCGCAAGCGGTGCATGAGTTGGATCGAGTTTGGCAAGAATTAATCCAACGTTTTAAGGCTTCTAAAAAAGCGTTTCGTCGTTTCCGTCGTCAAACTGCACCGAAAGGGGTGTATATGTGGGGCGGTGTAGGACGTGGTAAAACGTGGCTGATGGATCAGTTTTATGATTCTGTGCCATTTCGACGCAAAACACGTATGCATTTCCATCACTTTATGCAGTACGTACACCGTGAATTAAATAAGCTTTCAGGTCAGCGTAATCCACTAGACCTTGTTGCCGACCAAATTTATAAAGAAGCGGTCGTGATCTGCTTTGATGAATTCTTTGTATCCAATGTTACGGATGCGATGATTTTGAGCGATCTGTTCCAAAAATTATTTACGCGTGGGATCACCCTTGTTGCAACATCTAACATCGCACCAGATGGTTTGTATAAAAACGGGATCCACCGTGACCGTTTTATCCCAACCATCGAAATGGTAAAAAAGAACTGTGTGATTTTAAATGTAGACTCAGGCGTAGACTATCGTTTACGTGTATTGAAACAAGCGCAGTTATTTAAGTCACCGTTAACACATGAACATAAGTTGTGGATGGCACAGCGTTTTACAGCATTAACGCAAACCCAAACAGTTTCACAAGAGCCAATTATTATTAATCAGCGTATTGTGGAAACCATTGGTCATACGGAAGATGTACTGTGGTGTGAATATTCTGAACTTTGCCTAAAACCACGTAGCCCAGCGGACTTTATTGAAATTGCCAATATTTATAATACGGTCTTGGTGAGTAATGTGCCGCACATGACGGATTATTTGTCTGAAGGGACTCGTCGTTTTATCTATCTAGTTGATGAGTTTTATGACCGTGGTGTGAAGTTGTTGCTTACTTCAGAAGATACGATTATTGAATTATATCAAGGTGAAAAATTGGCATTTGAAATTGAGCGTACACGTTCGCGCTTATTGGAAATGCAATCTGATGATTATCTACATACCTCTCACCGTCAAATCAATGCACCAGAATCTACGGCAGAAAATTAAGCGTTTCTGTTGGAATGAAAAAAGAACGTCTTGATGGCGTTCTTTTTTTTTGATTTTTAGTTTTAGATTACATGCATAGATAAGAAAAAGTATAGATCGAACAATCGGCTTTAAAAGCGAGGTCGGAAGATAAAAGCATCATTTAATAAGAAGAAGGGTTGTTTAATAATTCATCGATAAAAGCGTTAAATTTAAACTGATTGGTTGAAGTTGTAGCATCGACATTGGCAGCATTTCATGGCTTAATCGAGTGAGTTTGTTTGACGCTTGGGTCTATTTGTTCAGTTTTAGAACAAAATTCTGCACTTAAGTCTAATTTCGACATTTCAAAAACTTTATACACTGTAAAAAGGTATTCAGGCTGATGATGACGTCGTATTTCTGATCTTTATTATGTTGAATGATGAGGGTATTTCATTACATAGAAAATGATCATTATTTAGGAATGTGATAGTACTATTCAGCAAAGTATAAATGGGTATACTAGAATCTCTTGTTATAAAAAATAGCAATATCAGGAAAGACAATGACTGCACGTATTCAAAAAGGCAAGTTAGCGATTGCTAAAGAACTTTACGATTTCATCGAAAATGAAGCACTACCGGGTTCAGGTTTAGACAGTGAAACTTACTGGAAAAATTTTGAACAAGTCGTTGTCGATCTTAGCCCAAAGAACAAAGCACTATTGGCTAAGCGTGACGACATTCAAGCGAAAATTGATGAATGGCACCGCAACAACAAATTTGAACTCGAAGCTTACAAAGCTTTCCTTACTGAAATTGGCTACTTATTACCAGAAGTAGAAGATTTCCAAATCAGCACAGAAAATGTAGACGAAGAAATCGCATTATTGGCTGGTGCGCAATTAGTAGTGCCTGTACGTAATGCACGTTACTGCTTAAACGCTGCGAACGCACGTTGGGGTTCACTCTACGATGCTCTTTACGGTTTTGACGTGATCTCAGAAGAAGGTGGCGCGGAAAAAGGTAAGGGCTATAACCCAGCTCGTGGCGCAAAAGTTATCGAATTTGCTAAAAACTTCTTAAATGAAACTTTCCCGCTAGCTAATGGTTCGCATGCAGATGCAACTAAATATGCGGTAGAAGGCAAAAAGTTAGTTGTAAGCCTAAAAGATGGCTCAACTGCAACTTTAGCGAAAGAAGCTCAGTTTGTTGGTTTTAATGGTGACGAAGCTGCGCCAACTGAAATTGTACTTTTAAACAATGGTTTGCATGTAATCATTGAAATTGATGCGACGAGCCCAATTGGTTCAACTGATGCTGCGGGTGTTAAAGACTTAGTTCTTGAAGCTGCGGTAACCACAATTCAAGACTTAGAAGACTCAATTGCAGCAGTTGATGCTGAAGAGAAAGTTGAAGGCTACCGTAACTGGTTAGGCTTAATGAAAGGTACGCTTTCTGAGTCAATCGAGAAAAATGGTAAGACCATCACGCGTACATTAAATAAAGATCGTACGCACAAAAATTTAATCGGTGGTGAAACTACGCTTCACGGTCGTTCATTGATGTTGCTTCGTAATGTGGGTCATTTGATGACAAACCCTGCGATCCTTGTCGATGGCGAAGAAATTTATGAAGGTATCATGGATGCCTTGGTTACTCCGCTTCTTACGATTGCTGACATCCGTGGTGAAAACACGATTAAGAACTCGCGTAAAGGTTCAATGTATATCGTGAAGCCAAAAATGCACGGTCCAGAAGAAGTTGCATTTGCAGTTGAATTATTTGAGCGTGCTGAACAAGCGCTTGGTCTACCTGCGAAGACTTTGAAAATCGGTATCATGGACGAAGAACGTCGTACTTCTGTGAACTTGAAAAACTGTATCGCGCAAGCGAAAGATCGTACGATCTTTATTAATACAGGTTTCATGGACCGCACGGGTGATGAAATCCATACTTTCATGGAAGCAGGTCCATTCGTTCGTAAAGGCGAAGTGAAGTCTCAAATCTGGTTCCCTGCATATGAAAACCGTAACGTGATGATCGGTCTTCAAGCCGGCTTACGTGGTAAAGCACAAATCGGTAAAGGCATGTGGCCAAAACCAGATATGTTGCTTGATATGTATAAAACGAAAATTGAGCATCCAGAAGCTGGCGCAAGCTGTGCATGGGTTCCGTCTCCATCTGGTGCTGTTATTCACGCGATCCATTACCACCAGTGCAATGTTTCTGAGCGTCAAAAAGAGTTGTTGAATACTCAACCGCTATCTTTAGATGACTTGTTAACACCGCCTTTAGCGACAGATACAAACTGGTCTGAAGAAGAGAAAACCAAAGAGCTCGAAAATAACCTTCAAGGTATCTTGGGTTATGTGGTTCGTTGGGTTGATTTGGGTGTAGGTTGTTCAAAAGTTCTAGACATCAACAACGTTGGTTTGATGGAAGACCGTGCAACTTTACGTATTTCTTCTCAACACGTTGCAAACTGGTTACGTCACGGTATCGTAACTGCTGAGCAAGTTGAAGAAGTATTTAAGCGCATGGCGAAAGTTGTGGATGAGCAAAATGCCAACGATCCACTTTACACACCAATGGCACCAAGCTTTGATGGTTATGCATACAAAGCTGCTTATGATTTAGTATTCAAAGGTGGCGAGCAGCCTTCTGGTTATACAGAGCCGCTTCTTCATGCTTACCGTTTAAAATTAAAAGGTTATACAGGTGACTAATCTGTAAATCAAAAAAAGCCTCTTCGGAGGCTTTTTTTATTGCTTGAGAAAGTTAGAATGTCGACATAAAAAATGAAAAGGAAACTCCATGTATTTATGGAATGTAAATCGGTTAGTGGATGATATAAGACTGAATAAAGTCTCTGAAAGCCATTATAAAAACTATTATATTGCCAGCTCAATATTGATTTTCTTTAGTTATTTAGCGCTGACCTTAACCCCAGAATCCAAACCTACAGAAGCTTGGGCTTCGTTTGTTTTACAAGTTGGTCTGCTGATTAGCTGGGTGAATGCCATATTTAAAGCCAATGGCGGCGAGCAAGGCCGAGATTTTTTAAAGCGCTTTATTGCATTGTATTTGCCCGTAACGATTCAGAGTTTAGTCCTGTTTATCTTGATCGCTGTTGTTGTCGAAGGGCTGTTACCCATGTTGACCCTAAACATGGAGGAGGCTGCGCTTGAGCAACTCACCACAGTTAAAGATCTAAGTTTTGAAGTCATCATTAGCTGTTATATTTATTGGCGAATCTATAAAGCGATGCGGCAGATTCATCAGCCTGTTTAAAGTATAAGGTTGTAAAAGAAATTAATTATAAAGTTTTATCCTGTTTTTCTCATAGCTTTTCAATGCTGAAGCCTTTACATTGGAATGAATGATAAAAATGGGATGGAAACGATGTCAGCTTATACCGCATTAGATTTGCAATATATTGGTGGGCAATGGCGAGCAGGGACTTCAACGCGTCACATCAAAAATATAAATCCCTTTAGCCAAGCAGAGATTTTTGAATTGCAGGCAGCCAGCAGTGTCGATGTAGACAGTGCTTATAGTGCGGCAGAAGCAGCATTTAAATCAGAAAAGACCAAGTCTGTTAAAGTACGTCAGCAAGTTATCAACAAATTAGCTCAAACCATTCAGCAGCGCAGAGAAGAAATTATTCAATGGCTGATAGATGAATCTGGGAGTACACGTTTAAAAGCCAATATTGAAGTTGATGCGGCGCTCGGCATTATCCAAGAATCGCTGAGTTTTCCTGAAAAAATGCAAACCACGCAGTTGGAGAGTAAAGATCCGAGTCGAAAGAGTTTTGTCTTGCGCAAACCCTTGGGTGTCATTGCGGTGATTAGCCCTTGGAATTTTCCATTTCATTTGTCGATGCGTTCTGTGGTGACTGCGATTGCTTGCGGCAATAGTGTGGTGCTGAAGCCTGCAAGTGACACGCCAGTGACAGGTGGAACGTTACTCGGGAAATTATTTGAAGAAGCGGGTTTGCCGCATGGCGTATTAAATGTTGTTGCAGGCAGCGGCACTGAAATTGGCGACTATTTTGTAGAGCATCCTGTGCCTAAAATGATTTCATTTACAGGTTCAACTGAAGTGGGTCAACAGGTGGGGGTGAAAGCGCTAGGAAGTTCACGGATTAAGCGTTTAGCGCTGGAACTTGGCGGCAATGCGCCTTTGGTGATTTTAGATGATGCAGATTTAAATTTAGCCGTTGAACTGACCGTGATGGGGCGGTTTTTGCATCAAGGGCAAATCTGCATGAGTACCAATCGAGTGATTGTGGATGAATCCTTGCACGATGCTTATGTTGAAAAATTAATTAAACGGGTAAAAAGCATTGTGGTTGGTGATCCGAATGATGCCGAAACCCTGATAGGGCCTATCATTAATAAGTCGCAAATCGATAAATTAAAAACTATTATTCAAAATGCCATTCAGCAAGATGCAATTTTAGCCTACGCAGGTGTTATTGAAGGTCAATTGGTTGCACCGCATATTTTCACCCATGTGGATGCACATGCTGATATTGCATTAGAAGAAAGTTTTGGGCCAATCTTGCCGATTTTAAAAGCGCGAGATGAAGCGCATGCACTAGAATTGGCAAATTCAACCCGATTTGGTTTGTCGAGTGCAGTATGTACCTCAAACCTAGCACGCGGCGGAGAGTTTGCTGCCAAACTCGATATAGGCATGACGCATATCAATGGCATCAGTGTGGCGGATCATTCTAATGCACCCTTTGGTGGTGAACGTAATTCAGGGCTTGGTCGTTTTAATGGTGAGTGGATATTTGAGGAATTCACCCGCACCCATTGGCAAACGTTCCCTGCTTAAGGTAGCAAAGTGAAGTCTATTTTATCTTGTGCAATAGACTTCACTGCAGGTTCTGTTATGCAGGACATTTCGAGTTTATTTCCTTGAAATATCAGGAAGTATATAGTACCAAAAACGACTCCAACGTGTTTTGTAATACAGAAAAGAGCCAATATCTTGGCTTGAACAATTATCCTGATAGTACATTTTGTGATTCATCAACAGCATAGGTTTACGCTGCAAGGCCGTCATATACAGCTTGACCTGAACCTTGTAATTGTAGATTGATTAATTAGAAGAAATACTCTCGGTTTTCATTTTTTGGATATTGTGAATATACACATCAAACTTCAAGCCATTTTTGTAATCTGTTGCCTCATGAATTGTTCGATCTGCAATTGGAATAAGCGGATTGTTATCACTAAACGCTAAATATGCGTTATGTATTTTGTTTCCTTGTTGATAATTAAACTGAAGAGCTGAATTTGCAGTAGTGAAATAGGGGAGCGCATCTTGAGGATTGATTTTAAAAGTGCCTGTACAATTAGTCCTGACACGGCCTCCATCTGCGTTCACCGTAAACCAGCCAAATTGATCTTCTAATTCTGTCGTGTGGGCTTCATCTACGTCAGGAAAAATCACGCCAAACTGATCTCTTTGTCTTTGCTGATTTTGCATCAAGCGATAACTATTTTGAGCACGTTTTGCAAAACAGATTTCAGGAAACATCTCTGGAGATGTAATTTTAAAGTCAGAGACATTGATTACTTCACCATCAGGCAATATGACCAATGAAAATTGTTGTTCTTGGGTGTTGGGAAGATTTTTGACCGTCACCCAATGATGTGTACTGATCATTTGCTGATTGCGTAAATGCTTGTACTGAATGCGGTAATTGCCTGCAGGAATCTCAGTCTCATTGATTAGGTCTTGTTTAAATGGATATTCGTTGAGATAGAGCGCGTCGAGACTAAAAGGTAGAAATGAAACGGTATGTACAGAGACTTTTGCGGCATGTGCGGTTGGATACAGGCACATACTTAGAATTAAGACGATAAAGCGACTTCGGTCTAGATTTTTCATTTATTATAAAGATTGATTTTTTGCGGATTATGGCAAATATGTGTGCTAATTTCAAACCGATTACCTTATCGCAATTAAAGTCTCAAAACTTGCCTGAAATCAGCTTTGAATATCCTGAGGAAGTCTATCCAAATTATGATTTGCCGCTACTCTTTAAGTCTGAACAAGGGCTAGAGTGGCGAAAAGTGAATTTTGGCATGGTGCCTAAATGGGCCGAAGACAAATCAATTGCACTTAAAACCTATAATGCCCGAAATGAAACTTTGTATCAAAAGCCTACGTTTATTAATGCGATTTCAAAATGTAAGTTTGGCGTAATACCCGTGTCTGAATTTTATGAGTCAATGTATATCGATAATAAGCCGCAGCGTTGGAGTGTTAAGCGCAAAGATGGAGAAGCGTTTTATATAGCTGCCTTATATGACATTTGTCGGCAAGGTGACGAGATTGTACGTTCAAGTACCATGATTACGATGGATGCTATTCAGCATGAGATGATGAAGCACTTTCATGAACCGGGCAATGTAAAACGTTCGGTCATTGTGATTCCGCATGCGCGCTTAGAGGAATGGCTAAGTTGGAAATCACCCAACATCCAAAGTTTTGTACAAGGTTTTCCTGTTGATGAGTTTGAATGTGCACACGCACCCAAAATAAAAATCGAAAAAATCAGTCCCCAACTGAATATTTTCGATTGATATTTCGGTGATGCAGAATGCTTAGCGCGCTAAGTTTTTGAAAATATGCTTTAAGCTTTCCATGGTTTTTTCAATTTGTAGCGGTGTTAAGCCTTCAAAAGATTGCTCTAGAACGACATTCGTTAGATCGTTAATCTTCTGCGTCATAGCAGTGCCTTTATCGGTTAACACGACGCGGGTAATACGCGCATCATCTTCACAAGAATAAGTATCTACCAAGCCTTCATCTTTTAAGCGATAAACGATCTTGGTTGTGGTCGACATTTTAGATACGACCATTTCAGATAAATCTGAAACGCTAGCATGTGGTTTAGACTTGAGTGCGAGCAGGATACGACGACGTGAATTATCAACGCCATACTTTTTCAATGCATGGTCGACGTTTAAAACATATTGTGAATGCACCTGAGTAACCCAGTAGAAAGGAAAATTTTCTAAACTAAAGTCATCGGTGGATGGTAAAAATTTTGAATACTTTTTTGTCATAAAGGAGTCCCCTGAATATTTGTTTTAATTTTATTTAATGTTTTAACATTCTATTGAAAAATAGAGGGTAATAGCAAGAGTTCACAATAAAAAAATAGAAAGTAGAAGATATCTCATTTTTAGATTATCTAAATAGATTATATTGATATTCTGTCTAAATGCTTAACAGAAATTAAAAATAAGGTTAAGTATAGAGATAGTGTAGTGAAAATAAATAAGTTTTTAATTTGAATTGAATATTAATATTTTTTACCAAAAGGTAGAAATAAATAATTCATTAGATTTGTCATACAATCTATTACAAGCGTCCTTAATTACATTTAATTAAAAGTCAGGTGAATTCATACTTTTTTAAAGTGGAAGAGGAGATCTCAAAAAGTAGGTTTTAACATCTAGATGTGTATTTTATATCGCCCATTCGATTTGTAATGCATTCAGCGTTTCTTAACATTTTGTCATATAGTTGATGCGAAAAAATATGCTTGAATACATTACAAATGCGCAAGATTGTGCATAATGGAATGGTCTCTAGTTACATAGGTTAAATTTATGGATCCGTCGCCGTGCGTTGGTCTGATTGAAGATATTCTTATAATCCAGAATGAGGAAGAGAGCTAATGGAATTTTTGTTAGATCCCGGAATCTGGGTTGGTTTACTTACATTAATTATTTTAGAAATTGTACTAGGTATTGATAACCTAGTCTTTATTGCCATTTTGGCAGAAAAACTCCCTCCAGAACAACGTGACAAAGCCCGTGTACTTGGTCTTTCACTCGCATTATTAATGCGATTAGGATTGTTATTTGCAATCTCTTGGTTGGTCACATTAACAAAGCCCCTGATTACCGTTTTTGATTGGACATTCTCTGGTCGAGATCTCATATTATTGTTCGGTGGATTGTTCTTAGTTTATAAGGCAGTCACAGAGCTGCATGAGAAATTAGAAGGTAAACCAGAAGTTCAAGTGACAACAAAAGTGGCATATGCCAGCTTTACAGCAGTAGTTGCGCAAATTGTTGTCTTAGATGCGGTTTTCTCTTTAGACTCTGTCATTACAGCGATCGGTATGGTCGACAACATTTATGTCATGATGGCTGCAATGATTGTGGCAATGGCAGTGATGTTACTTGCATCTAAACCGCTAACGGCTTTTGTAAACCGACATCCGACCGTCGTGATCCTATGTTTAAGCTTCTTATTACTGATCGGTATTAGTTTGATAGCAGAAGGTTTTGGTTTCCATATTCCGAAAGGCTATATCTACTCAGGTATTGGTGTTGCGATTGTCATCGAAGCCTTTAACCAGTTTAGTCAGCGTAATGCTCAAAAACACGAAGCGAAAATTCCATTACGCCATCGTACTGCAGACAGTATTTTAAAACTGATGGGTGGGCGCTTAGAATCCGATCAAGTTGGTAATCAGGCGCAAGAAACCTTTGCAGACGAAGAGCGTTACATGATTGGGGGGGTGTTGACGCTTGCAGAGCGTTCAGTTGCGTCGATCATGACTCCCCGTAATCAAATTTCTTGGGTGGATTTAAATGACACACCTGAGCAAATTCGTGAGCAAGTCCTTTCAGTGCCGCACAGTTTATTCCCTGTGTGTCGTGGTAGCTTGGATAAAGTGATTAGTATTGTCCGCGCGAAAGAACTTATTGATGTTCTAGACAGTGAAGATGATCTAAAAGCATTGATTAAACGTCATCGTCCAATCTTTATTTTCCAAAAGATGAAGGTGATTGATGCGATTAATACCTTGCGTACCTCAAAAGGCTCTTTGGTGCTGGTTACGGATGAGTTTGGGGCGGTACAAGGTCTGATTTCACCACTCGATGTGTTTGAAGCGATTGCTGGTGAATTCCCTGATGCAGATGAACAACTTGATTTGATTAAAATCGATGATGAACATTGGAAAGCTTCAGGCATGCTCGATCTGTATCAGTTAGAACTTGAATTGGAAATGCTGGATTTGATCGAAGAAGATGATGGTTATATCAGTGTTTCAGGTCTTATTTTAGATCAGACCCACGGCAATGTAGAAGTCGGTACTGTGGTTGATTTTAAAGGCATTCAATTTAAAGTCACGGCAATGGATGAAAACCGCATTAAAACGGTTGATATCTATTACCAAGCCTAATGCTCAAATATTAAAAATGACTCTAAGACAGCTTTTCGAAGCTGTCTTTTTTGTATGACTAGAAAGTATAAGAAATCCTATATAACAGGGGCTGCAATTCACGATGTTAAAACGTATCATATTTACATGATGTAACAGTCAAGGAACGCTATATCTTTTGGGTTATTAGATGGCTAAAACGGTTCAAAAGTAAGAAATATTGATATGGTTGATTTTAAAAAAGCATGAGGTTAAATAGCGATTCATTTTTAACTTGGGGTTTTAATCATCATTGATGATCTATGAATAATTTTATTTCATTTAAATACCGCTTCGGAAAACTTTATAACTAGGGACTTTGAAAAAATATCAAAGTTAATCCATTAAGAAAATGGGTGTTGGTATGGCGATCACTGAGAATATCATTGATTTTTGCAAACTCACGATTGAAGAAAAACATGAGTTGTTTCAACGGCTCTGGGAGTTTGATCAATGTATTTTCCCAACTTCTAAGATTGAGCAAGTTTATCAATACATGCATGACCCAGATATTGTTGCCTTACCAATCATTCAGTATTTTGAGCAGAATAAACTGATTGGGCAAAACATTGTGCGTATATTAAAAATTATGCATAACAATCGGCCGATTTTTATTTTTAATTCACGGGCTGGGGTATTGGTTGATTACCGTCGGAAAAATCTGACCTTAAACTCGGCGATTAAAGTGGCGATGCAGCATCAGATTCGATTTCCAGCGATTCCGATGTGGTTTGTGGCTACATTGGCACAACCAAAGGTATATACATTATTTGCCTCGCGCTCTGTTAAGTTTTATCCAAGGCACGGTGTCCCGATGCCCACTGAGTATGCGGATGTTTTAAATAGTTATAAAATCCGTCAGCATGATGTGCAGCATCGGGCTGAGGATATTTTTGTTCATCGTTGTGATTTACCGAAGGTGACGCCTGAGCAATTGGTTCGGCTACGGAAAAAATCTGATGAACATGTTCAATTTTTTATGCAGCACGTGCCAGATTATTTTGATGGCATGGGTTTAATGTGTATTTGTAAATTAAATGTTTCAACCATTTTTGAAGCAAGTATGAATCTGGCAGTTGGGCGAGCAGTTTAATGACGGACATGGATGTGTTATGGGACAAATGACGATATATCGATTATTAGGTTTTGGTGCGGCAATCTTTTTAACGGCTTGTCAGCCTGCAGAGCAAAAAATACAAGAGCAATCGCAGAAATGTGTTACTCCTGAAAAATTGGTCAAACAAATTTATGACCAAGAGTTGAAATTACATGCTTTGAGTAAAGATCAACTCGCTGCCTATTTTGAGCCATCGTTAGCGGAACGTATGCAAGCAGAAATTAACTGTAAGCAGTCGCAACAAGCGTGTAATGTAGATTTTGATATTTTCACGGATAGCCAAGATCCGCAGCAAGATTCGAAAAAAGGCGTTCAGCCTAAACTGAGTTTTGATGAAAATAAAAACGTCGTTCTTGCTGAGTTTAAAATTGGTGATGAAGCCAAAGTCTTAAATTATGAAATGAGTGATGGCGACTGTTCAAAAATCAAAAATATTGTCTATGCGGGAGACTATGACCTAGACATGATTTTGAGTAATCCAACAGAAACGATCGAAGATTCAGAAATGTTTGATGCCAATGCTGCAAGTGACAGTACGGGACAGTAAATTTTTTGTAGCATATTAATTGGTACAAAACAGCATAAATCCTTGAACAGCTTGAGCCTTTTACTCAAGCTGTTTTTTTTCTCAAGCTATCGTAGTTCATAGTGCATAAATTTGTATGTTGGCAAGTTGATTGAAATCATCTTCATTGAGATTATAAATTTCATCTAAAAATGCAACATTAAAACTGCCGACGCTTGAACTTAGTTCATAGGCTTTTTGACCCGCAATCGCAAAGTGCAAATGTGCAGCGACCGTGCCGGCAGTTAGCGTTTCACTCACGGCGCAATACGCCGCTGTTAACGCACCTAAAGCGCAGCCAGAAGCCGTCACTTTGGGTTGTAAGTAAGATCCACCATTAATCTGTATCACCGCATTCATTTCTTTCGATAAGATGAAATCCGATTCGCCTGAAATTGCCACACATTCACAGTGTTCTAACAAGGGCACAGCATTTAAATAAATCTCGGCACTATTGAGCGTGCTATCGACACCGCGTGACTCACCTTGATTACCTGCAAGACCACTGATTTCTGATGCATTGCCACGAATAATACTTGGCTTGTACTGGAGTAATTGGTCAACCATTTCAGATCGCCACGGCAAAACGGGGCCATAACCGACAGGGTCAAGCACCCAAGGTTTATTTAAATTTTGTGCTGTTTGTGCAGCGATTTGCATGGCCTGCATTTGTTCAGACGTTGGCGTACCTAAATTGATATTCAAGGCACTGGCAATTGAGGCAAAGCTTTCGGCTTCAAAGGGATTGTCAATCATTGCAGGAGAAGCACCCGCAGCTAAAAGGACATTGGCCACATAATTGCTCGCGACTGCATTGGTGATGATATGTACCAAAGGTTGTTTGGATTGAAGTTCAATCCACGCATTAATAACGCTTTGCAAAAGCGGGCTATTTAAGTCAGTCAATTCACTGTTCATGGTCGTTTCAAAATTTTCAGATTGATTCATCGTTTTCTCCCTCAGCGGGTGAAGTAATGGTCTTGATGTTTACAATTACGGCAGAACAGGGTCACATAATCTGCGGCATCATAATCGACAGAGAGTTCTTGTGAACCACAGTACATGCAACGCTTTGTGGAATAAAAATTTAAGCGAGGTTCGATTTTTTTCCAAGCATGGCGTATCGGTTGCACAAAGATACTTTCATCGAGTCCTAAAAAGTTAAAGAGTAAAATTTCACTCATTTTACTAAAGGGGAGTTGTGGCGGACGAGGGAGGGTAAAGGTTTCCCATTTTTCCTGTAAGCCACGTTCACGGTATTGCTGTAAGGTCTTTTTTAACAGATTGGTATTAATGAAATTTTCATTACGCACTTGCAGGGCTTTTTGTTTATGTAGGTATTCGAGTGCTGACTGAATCATATAATAAATCTGCCCAACCGCTAGATGGTCGAGTAGGCGATAACAGAACACTTGAAAGCTTTTATTCCCTGCAATTTGAATACCCCATGTCTTACAGTAAAACTGCATGAATTGCACAATTTCTTGAAAAATTAGGAGATACAAACACTCTTTCACTTCGTCAGCACTTTTAAAGGGAACACCCAAGGCTAAATTTTCATAAAACCAATGACGGAGTTGCTGCGCTACGCTAAAAAGACTGGGCTCCGAATAGCCATCCAGACGGACATTGATATAATACTGTTCAGCTTGTAGCGCATCATCTTTCACAATCAAAATTTGCTCATGCACGAGATGCTTTTTGAGCGACTGTTGGAAGAAATAATTCGGGCTGATGTTATGATACTTAATAGCATCCCAGTCGATAAATTCTTGATGCGCCGTATGTTCTTGGACGTGATTATCCAATAAAGCCAGCAAAAAGAGTTTCTGTAAAAAACTCAGTTCACTTAATTCACGTTCAACGATATCTTTATTTTTGAGTTTACGCTGTTCTTGTAAACGGGTTTCTTTCAGTAGTTTTTTTCGCGCAGCCTGACAGTTTTCACAATGACAGTTGTATTGCTGTTCTGGAAATATTTGATGATGACAGTGGCTACACTGATAAAAATTAAATTCTTGCTCATCTAATTTTTCAGCATCTACCCAATACATTGATGCACGACACAACGGGCATTGTGTACTTTCATCCATTTGTTTGCGTAGAATATTGAACATGTTGCCAGCGTTTCTTGAAAGGTTAAATTGATTATACACATCTCTGTTTAAAGACGGGTTTGCAATTTCAGTTGCGGCAGCTCAGGCGATATGTCGACAAATAAAAAAACTGCATAGTGATGATGCAGCTTTTAGTCAGAATGGATTATTAATAGGCGGCTGGGCATGGGATCGATTCGTCCTCCTCTCCAACTTGTTTGGCTTGTATTAAGGCTTGCACTTTTTTAGACGCGACTTTTTTAGTGCCTAATGCACTATATGAATTAAGTAATGAACTGACCTCAAAGGCTTTGAGTGGGATCCCTTCGCAGGTCATAAACATTGCAATTACCTGATGATCGATATTTGCAGCATCAAGCGCTTGCAGGGTCTTCATATTTTCAATACGGATGATGTGTTCTTTAATAAACATAATGCACCTCTTTTTGTTTTAGCCTGAATATTTTGCTTTTGGCAATTAAGTAGATGCAAAACGCATGCTCAAATGTTTTGAGTAGAGATTTTAAAGCAGATAAACTTTATAATTATTTACTAAGATATTGAAAATAGAATATTAATCTAAAGGTAACAAAATAATAATGATGAATCCTTTTATCCTAGATGCATTCTCAAAATGCTTAAACTGTTGAAAAAGAAACATCTTGGTGCATGGTTTAAACAGAAGTATGCAATCAAATCCAAATTAGAGGACTGAGATTATTTGAGAGCTTAGGTGCTTTTTGGAGGGAATCGTCTAAGCGATTGGATTTGAAAAGTATATTTGTATATATTGAGCTTATAATTCTAATGATCTAGGCTTCTAGGATTGAAACCAAGCGGAATCTACTGAACTTGATACACAGTAAGATTCGGCTGGATTTCTAAAGGTTTTGATCTTTTTATCCTTTCTTTGTATGGAATACATATGTCAGACGCACTTAAAAACAGCAATATCACTCGCATGCAATTATATAAGCAGCCACAGGGTACGGTTGGTGCGCTGATTATTGGGCATGATCAAACTTTAGAAAAGACGATCGAGTTACTGGGCCTAGCGCAGCAACATCAAGTATCTAAAATTTATGTGGCGGGTGCGACGGAAGAAATTCAGCAATTCCTCACTTCAAAAGTCACGGCATTTCAATTTTACTTTGCTGCAGACTATGACAGCGCGCTCGATTTAATTTTCGAAAATCAATAATCCTCTAAGTCTTAAGCAGGAAAGTTTGAGCGCAATAATTTGAACGTACAGATGGATTAAGCACCTGTACTTTCTCTTTCTAGTATATAGGCGCTTTATTTATTTTAGGTAGATAAAAAATTTGCATATTGAAGTAGCTGTACTCAACTCAGGCATTTATTTTGCTTAAACATGGCGAAAATATGTGCCAGCCTTTAAATTATTCTATAAAGATGATTGAAAACAACATGCGCTGAGCCCATATATAAATCATTGTAAATGCGAAGACAGCTTATGCATCTTGTCGTATGATCAAGTCATTCACAATGTGTTCAAAAAGCTGATGAAGCAATAACTAAGGAATAGGACGAGATATGAATATTGCGGCAAATCCAGTGGTCAAAGCAGACCAAACTGTTTATTTAAAAGATTATCAAAAACCATCATTTGTCGTAGATAGTATCGATCTAGATATTCAAGTCTTTGATAAGCATACCAATGTAAATGCAAAATTAGTGATGCAGCGTCAAACGGCTGGGGATTTGGTGTTATTGGGTCGTGATTTGGAACTCAAATCAATTCGCTTAAATGGTCAAGTTTTGCCAGCAGATGCCTATGTTGTAGATGCAGAACAACTGGTAATTTCAAATGCACCTGACCAAGCTGTCATTGAAACCGAAGTCGTGATTCATCCTGAAAGCAATACTCAACTTGAAGGTTTATACCAAGCGGCAGGCGATTTATTCGTTACCCAAAACGAGCCTGAAGGCTTCCGTAAAATTACCTATTATCCTGACCGTCCTGATGTGCTATCGGTATTTACCACACGTGTCGAAGCGGATAAAAAATTCCCTGTATTACTTGCCAATGGTAATTTGATTGAAGCGGGTGAAACCGGTGAAGGTCGTCATTATACCGTTTGGCAAGATCCAACCAAAAAACCATCGTATCTATTTGCTTGTGTGATTGGTGATTTGGCAGTACTTAAAGACACTTATGTAACGTCTGAAGGTCGTAATGTTGCTTTAGAAATCTATGCAGAAGAAAAAGACATTCCAAAATGTCATATTGCGATGGAAGCTTTAAAGCACTCGATGCGTTGGGATGAAGAACATTATGGTCGTCCTTATGATTTAGACAATTATATGATTGTGGCAACCAGTGCATTTAACATGGGTGCAATGGAAAACAAAGGTTTGAATATTTTCAACACCTCTTGTGTGCTTGCTGATGAAGAATACACCACTGATGCTGCGATCATGCGCGTTCAGTCTGTGATTGCACATGAATACTTCCATAACTGGACAGGTAACCGTATTACCTGTCGTGATTGGTTCCAACTCTGCTTAAAAGAAGGTTTGACGGTATTCCGTGATCAGTCGTTCTCAGAAGATTTACAATCTGCTGCGGTACAACGAATCGATGATGTTGCTGTGTTAAAAGCACATCAGTTCCCAGAAGATTCAGGCCCGCTTTCACATCCACCGCGTCCAGATCATTTTGTTGAAATTAATAACTTCTATACCGCAACAGTGTATGAAAAAGGTGCGGAAATCAACCGCATGATGGCGACACTCTTGGGCAAAGAAAAATTCCGCGCAGGTACTGACGAATATTTCAAACGCCATGATGGTCAAGCCGTGACTGTTGAAGATTGGGTAGCAGCACTAACAGCGGGATCAGGTGTAGATTTATCGAGTTTCTTGATTTGGTATAACCAACCGGGTACACCAAAACTTGAAGCAAAAGGTGAGTACGATGCTGCAAATCAAACCTATACTTTAAGCTTGAAACAAAGCTTAAAAGCTCATCCGAAATATCCAAATTTAAAAGCTGTGCCTATTCCTGTGGCTTTGGCATTGTTTGATGCGACGAGTGGTGAACAGTTAGTTCTCAGCTCAGATGCATTGGTTGAAAATGGCATCAAAGATGGCGTGTATTTATTTGATACCGATACTGCAACCATTACATTTAGCGGTGTAAAACCCCAGCCTGTTGTGTCTTTACTGCGTAATTTCTCTGCACCTGTTAATCTTGAATTTAACTATTCAGATGAAGAGCTTGCTTTCCTGATGCAGTACGAGCCGAATGGTTTTAACCAATGGCAAGCCAGCCAAACCTTGTTAGAACGTATTTTGTTAAATGGCCATGATGCCGACATCTATGTTCAAGCTATTCAAAATACATTACCAGCATTGGTTGAGCGTGATCCACTACTTGCTTCACGTTTATTCGATGTACCGACAGAGGGTTATTTAGGTAGCCGTATTGATGCCGACTACAGTCCTGCCCAAGTGCAAGAACAGCGTGAAGCACTTTTAAGTCGTGTGGCACGTGAGTTAGGTGCTTTCTTTAAAGAGACTTATGCAACTTTAGACCCAGATGCGCAGCAAGAATTTTCACAAGCCATGGGTGTTCGTGCATTGAAAAACATCATGTTGAGTATGATGGCACGTCAAGGTGATGCTTCTGTATTTGAATTGGCTTATGAACAATTCAGCTCAACAGGCAATATGTCTGAACGTCTTGGTGCTTTAAAAGTATTGGTTTGGAATGATGCACCACAGGCACAGCAAGCTTTAGAAGCCTTCTACACACGCTTTAAGAATGAAGCTTTGTCGATGGACCAATGGTTTATGTTGCAAGCGGCACATCCGAAAGCAACTGCGGAAACCATTAAGGCACTGACTGCTCATCCTGACTATGACTTGAAAGTACCGAACCGTATTCGTGCGGTTACTGGTGGCTTAAATAGCAATCCTGTCAACACTTGGAGCTTTGGTGTGCAGCATATTGTTGAATTAGCAAAATTCCTCGATGAGAAAAATCCAATTGTCGGTTCACGGTTACTGCAAATTTTGTCCCGTTGGTACACGTTGGCAGAGCCGCAGCGTAGTGAAGTTAAAGCCGAACTTGAAGCGCTTAAACCTGTCGTGAAATCGAAGAATGTATCAGAAACCTTAAATAGCATGTTAAGTGTTTAATCATTCAACCTCTCTGTACGATTGATTTGAGTTAAATCAGTCGTACTGAAATGAGCCTGTTGTCATAGGTATGGCAGCAGGCACATTTTATATCCAGTCTTTTTTATCCAATCTTTAGCTAGAATTGAAAATCAATCATGTTTAGATGGCTGAAACTCAAAAATTTTCTCTGAGAATTTATTTAAATTACATAATAATTGCAATATAAATCACATAATGGCGCTACAATAAAATAGGTCTAACATATGAATGACTGTATGCGGTAAGGCATCCAAGTTTATGAATGTTTAGATTTTTTATCTATTTCATTGTGCAAGATTTTGAGGCGGGTCATGTTAGTTAAGGTTGATGAAGGTTTTTATTTAAACTCACATCATATTATTGCAATTCGGATTAATAGAGATTTGCTTGATACCTTTGTTGTGTCGGTAGAATACACGCCCAATAGTGTGCAAAACACAGGTGTATTTGAAAAGAAATTCAATGCGCGCCGCGATGCAGAACAATACCTACAGACTCTGAATCAAATCATTGGTAAATCGTAAAAGCTAAAGTGTATATCGTGGATATTGTCTAGATTGAAATGGGCAAGATACGAATCAGACTCAGATTGACGTCTAGCAAAAGGGATGAAGCGCATCCCTTTTTTGTCTTATCTGAGCGAAACTGATGTAAAGAATTGAAAATAAATCATTCTATCGATACGACTCGATTTGCACGTCGGATATTTTCCTGACATGCTGTAGCCATCCAAAATGAGTTAGAACTATATGCGAATCAGTATTGTGGGTGCAGGTCGTGTTGCACATCATTTGCTCAATGTGCTTCATCCACAACATCACATTGTGCAAATTTATGCACGAAATCTTGAAAAGGCAGAAAAACTTGCAGCAAGTGTAGGTGCAGAAGCCATTCATAGCCCAAGTGAGTTGAATGTTGAGATTGATCTATTGATCATAGCGGTGAGCGACCAATCGATTGCAACCGTTATTCAGCAAGTCAAAGCCTATCTGCCACAAGTTTTGATTGTGCATACGTCAGGTAGCACCAATATCACGGTACTGACCCAACAGCATTCGCGAGCAGGGGTGTTTTATCCTTTACAAACCTTTAGTTTAGACCGAGATGTGGACTGGATGTCGACACCGATTTTTGTAGAAGCGGCCGATTCTGCAGATTTGACGACACTTACAGGTTTAGCAAACAGCATTAGCCAAAGGGTTTATCAATATGATTCGGCACAGCGCTTGAGTCTGCATCTTGCTGCGGTGTTTGCCTGTAATTTTAGTAATTATTGTTATGACATGGCAAAGCAGATTGTTGATGCAAAACAAGTCGAATTTAGCTTACTTTATCCTTTGATTTTAGAGACAGCTAATAAAGCTACTCAGGCTGAACCACGTAACATGCAAACAGGTCCTGCCATGCGTGGGGATCAAAATATCATGCAGATGCATGCCAATATGCTTGAGCAAGCTGATCAAGTCGATCTGAAAGCGGTCTATGAAATGCTGAGTCAGCAGATTCTTGGGCATCATCAGAAATAAACAATCCATATAGAATAATGAATATTTATTAGCTTAGACATACATTTCAAACAGGATGTTACATGGCAAAAGATTTTAATAGCCCACAAGTGGTCGAAAGTTATGATGCACATATACGAAAATTAATTCCCGGCTATGAACTTGTCCATCAACAAATTCAGGCGGTGTTGAATTGCCATGTCGCTGAAGGTGCCCATGTACTGATCATTGGATGTGGGACGGGCTATGAATTGGGTTATCTCATGGCCTTGAATCCAACATGGTCATTTACCGTTACAGAATTGTCTGAAAATATGCTGAATCAAACACGGCAACGCGTTGAAGCCGCTGGACAGGTACATCGCGTCAATTTTGTTTTGGGCAGTCATACTGCTTTTGAGGAAGTAAGTTGTTTTAATGCGGTGCTGAGTATCTTGGTGACGCATTTCATTGCGTTGTCAGAGAAAACGAATTTTTTAGCAAAAGCATTTGAACTGCTTAAACCGCAGGGCATTTTTTTAAGTTTTGACTTGATGCAAACTCATTCGAATTTTGAGCAGCGTGTCCTGCCTGAATTTTGCCAAATGCAAGGTTTATCTGCTGCGCAAGCGACAAAAATGATGCAGCGTTTAGAAGATGATTTTGAACTGATTAGCCAGCAGCATTATCAAAGCTTACTGACGGAAATAGGCTTTGATCAAATCTATTGTTTCAGTCAAATCTTTAGCTATGCGGCTTACTGTGCTTTTAAATGTCGATAAATTAAAAAATAATAGAGTCCAAGATTGGGCGTATCAAGTTCATTGATTATTTTGACAGATATTATTGCTACCTTGCATGAGTGACGCTTGCATCAAAATTTTGATCAATAGTCTCATTTTTCTTGCACAGTAGCACGCTTACTATTTTAAAAAAGAAACTTTTCAGTCAGGGTTAAATCCCTTATTGTGCATTTATAAAAAGAATCAATTGGATGAAAATAATGTCAAAAATGGAATTTGATTATATTGTGATTGGTGGAGGAAGTGCGGGGTGCGTATTGGCTGCTCGACTCAGTGAAGATCCAAATATATCTGTGTGCTTATTAGAAGCAGGTGGGCAAGGTGATCAGTGGACGGTCAATATTCCAGCTGCATGCGTGGTGAGCTTACCGACTAAAATCAATAATTGGGCCTTTGAAACTGTGCCTCAAGCTGGCTTGAATGGTCGTAAAGGCTATCAACGGCGTGGAAAATGCCTTGGTGGTTCATCGAGTATTAATGCCATGATTTATATTCGTGGACATAAAAATGACTATGATCAATGGGCGGCACAGGGCAATACTGGCTGGTCATACGACGAGGTCTTGGCCTATTTTATTCGCTCAGAAAATAACAACCGAATACACAATGAATTCCACGGTAATGACGGCCCTCTGTCCGTCACAGATGTACAAAGTGACAATATTTTCCATCAACGCTATACCGAAGCGGCTCGTGCGCAAGGCCATAAAGTCCTTGATGATTTTAATGGCGCAGAACAAGAAGGCTTAGGGTTTATCAAGTTACGCATATCAATGGAGAGCGTTGTAGTGTAGCGCGTGCGTACTTATTTCCACATTTAGATCGGCCAAATTTAACGGTATTAACCAAAGCAACAACGAATAAAATTACCATAGAGCATCAAGTTGCGACTGGTGTAGAAGTACAACATGCAGGGCAAATGAAACACCTAAAAGCCAGACGAGAGGTCTTGCTCAGTGCCGGAGCGATGCAATCACCGCAGATTTTAATGTTGTCTAGAGTAGGCGATCAGGCCGAACTCCAAGCGCATGGTATTGAAGTCAAACATCATTTACCGGGTGTAGGAAAGAACTTCCACGACCATCCCGATTTCATTTTTGGTTATAAAGTCAAAGAATACCAAGGTACATTTGGCATATCCTTACCTAGTTCAATTGATATGTTCAAGCAGATCAGTCGCTATCGTAAGGAACGAAGGGGTATGATTGCTTCAAATTTTGCAGAATGCGGTGGTTTTCTAAAGTCTTCACCCGATTTAGCGATACCAAATTTGCAATTACACTTTGTCGTGGCGTTAGTAGATGACCATGCACGGAAATTTCATACAAGCCATGGTTTATCGTGTCATGTGTGTCTGCTCAATCCAAGAAGTGGCGGCACGATCAAACTAAGTGGTTCCAGTGTCAATGATCCATTATTGATTGATCCAAACTTTTTAGGGGATGAACAGGATTTAGAAGATTTGGTACAAGGCTTTAAGTTGACGCAGCAATTAATGATGTCACCGTCTTTATCGAGTCATTATCAGCAAGATTTATTTACCTCACTGGTCAAAACAGATGATGATATACGTGCAATCTTACGTCAGCGTGTGGATACGGTTTATCACCCTGTCGGTAGTTGTAAGATGGGTGTGGATGAGATGTCTGTGATTGACCCTGAATTGAAAGTCTACGGGATTCAAAACCTTCGTGTCGTCGATGCATCTATCATGCCTTCTGTGGTGAATGGCAATACCAACGCGCCGACAGTGATGATTGCTGAAAAAGCCGTGGATATGATTCGACAAAGTCAGCTCCAAGCGCAAGTAGCTTAATGGTTATTCGTTTTATATGATTTGATACAACACAGAAAAATCTTAGATCAAAAACAGCAATAAAAAACCACCGCTAACGGTGGTTTTTTGCTTCATTCAAAAATTAATATACTTTTTTGAAGATGAAGTCATTAATTTTATGGCCTGCTTCAATTCCGCGACGTTCAAACTTAGTTTGTGGACGCCAGTCTGGACGAGGGTAGCTATTGCCTTTACCCGCAAGGTTTTCAAGACGTGGGCGTTCTTCAAGAACTTCGATCATCCATTCAGCATACGGTTCCCAGTCAGTCGCTGAGTGGAATGTGCCGCCGATTTCTAATTTTTCTTCAACCAATGGCATACGGTCATGAGATACAAAACGACGTTTGAAATGACGTTTCTTCTGCCATGGATCTGGGAAGTATAATTGCACAGTGTTAATACTGTTGTCTGGCATTTCACGTAGCACTTGGATGGCATCAGCATCCAATACTCGAAGGTTAGTTAAACCTGCAAGACCGGCTTCATACACACATTGAGCGATACCCGGAACATGTACTTCAATACCGACAAAGTTACGTTCAGGGTTTGCTTTTGCCATTAGTACCAAAGAACGCCCCATACCAAAACCGATCTCAACAGTTAATGGACGTTCAGGGTGTTCAAAATGCTGACGCAAATCCCCAACAGGATATTCCAAAATTAGATGACCATATTGTTCCAGCGCAGTACGTTGCGAAGTATTAAGTGGCGCAGAGCGGCGCATAAACGTCACGATTTCACGGTGTTCGTTCAGGTTATCCAGATCTACTGCGTGCTGGTCTAATTGATCGTTCGACATAACTTTGGCAAATGTAAAAAATTCGAATGCCGTATTTTAAGTCCTGAGATACACAAGTCAAATTTTTACCGTGAATAAATCCGCTTTTTGCTCAATCTTACCGATTGGAGCCGTGCTTCGCATTTGCCATGTACAGTGAATTACTTAGCTCAAAAGTCATGAATTAACATTAATCTAGGCTGTTTTTTCATCAAGATCTTCACTATCAGTACCATCAGATTTAAATGGCAAAATGGCCTCAAGAACGGTAGAACCCGGCTGTGATTGTATTATAAATTCACCACCGATACGATGGATTCGTGTTTGCATACTATGTAGACCAACATGTAGACCTTGTTCAACATTGTTAGGGTTGAAGCCTATACCGTTATCTTCAATACGTAATACCAACTGAGTTTCTGTTTGGCACAAACTGAAATGAACTTTGCTTGCTTGACTGTGTTTTAAAATATTGGTGAGGGTTTCTTCTGCGACACGTGTCAAATTGAGACATTGGGTCGCAGAAGGTGAGTGAATCCATTCGGCAGCAATTTTCCAGCTCGAGCTTATGTCTAATTCTTCAAAGAGCTGTACAAAGCGATGGCGAATCGGTGCCGCCCATTCGATCGGGGTGTCGGGAACTTTCGTTCCTATACTCGAACCTGAATCGATGACTTGTCTTAAATCATTTCGGAACAGTTTAAGCATCGACATGATTTGTGGTTTTTCAATTTTGTCATTTTGTTCTAACAGTAAAATTGAACGGACAATTGATCCGCCTAAACCATCATGTAAGTCATGAGATAAATGAATTCGTTCTTGAAGTCGTGCATTTTCAAGTGCGAGTTGATGTTGTTGACCAAGTGAAGTGGCGAGTTTCAGTTCAGCTCGTTGAACATTTTCAGTTAAGGTCTTATTAAAACGCTCAATTTGACGCGTGTGTCGAGCTAAACGCAAAGCCAGTACACCGCCCAAGACGAGGGTGGTCACTGGTCCGGTATAGGGCGAGAGCGCATGACCTTCCATGGTCATCATAAAGTGAGCATCATGTACCGCAATCGGTAAATAAATCAGATAAAGCGTTGCAAGCAAATAGGTTTCAGCCATTTTGGCTTTATAGGCTAAATAGGGGTAGCTAATACATTTGGCCACAAAGACAAAAACAAAGAAGCTGAAACAAATTTGGATGACGGTCTTTAAATAAGCCTCTGGCGCAAAACCTATACAGAGAGCGGCGATGGTGGCAAGACTTAATAATAGTTTCTGAATTTTTGGAAATGGGTGGTTTGCAAAATACCATGCACCAATACAGCCAAAAACCGTATAAAAGCAGAAAATGATATTTTGCATACGGTCGACCTGTACGGTGGTTAGAAATGAAATTGGTCCATTAAAAATAATACACAGGCTATAAAATACCCAAGCCATGCCTGTGATGGTTAACCATAAGTAAGCTCTTTCATTACGATTGGCGAGCCATGCTAAAAAAAAGAACACAGCCACGACGAAATTAATCATCGTATTGAGTTCGACTAATTGTCGTTGTTCGAGTAACCAAATTTTAAAGGTGTCATAGACTTGCTGGTATTGCCCAATTTGAACTGAACTGAGTCCTGATTTTTGGGTCACTGAACCATACACTTGCACCCAAATGGTATTAACACCTTGCTTTAAACTCGAGCTAGGCAAGTTCAAAATTCTTGGTTGATGTTGGCTTCGTGAAAAATGTTCTGCTGAAATGTAATCTTGCCAAAGTAGGGCATCGTTGATATAAACCCGACCACTTTGGGTGATGCCTTGTATAGCGATAGCAATGGGTTGATTTAACTGATGGAGGTCACAGTTCAACTTAAATTGGATTTTGTACCAAGCGATACCATGATAATCCGGCCAACGTTTATTCCAAGTGTCTGGAAGCTTTTGCAGATTTTGCCAACCTGTACGTGGGCGCTCTTGCTCGACAGCGCTTTTAGCTGTGGCAATATGGGTAATTTCAACAGGACAATGACTGCTTGAGATCTGAGGGGTGGCATTGGCAAAAGTGGGTATAGCAATACAACATAGCAGGCAAAATAGACTCGCTAAGACCAGCAGCCGATTTGCTTGAATGCAGTGTCGTGACCAAAACCATACCATCAAAATTCCCCCAATTTTGTGTATCCACAATTTAAAAAAATAAATAGAAAGTCACATCAAATCTTTGTTTTATTTTTGATAGTTATAATTTTATGAGATGAATTATACAGTTAAATCGAATGAATGGTGAATTTTTCGCTTTTTTATAGGCTTAGTATTTTATGTAATGTCATTACAAATGAGACTTTGATTATTGAAACCCTTTGCTATATATATCCTGCTTAGGGTCCCAATAGGTCGCGCTTTATTGAAAATTGATTTGATTCAAAGTGAATATTTCAAAAATCCATTAGTCACTGACACGGTCAAGTAAAGTGCTACTTGCTTCATTTAAGCCAAAAACCTCTACTTGAATCTGTTGTGATTCAAATTTTTGTACGACATTCTTCAAAATATTAACGGAAGTAATATCCCAAATATGGGCATGGCTCAGATCAATTCGTACATGAGTAACCATCTCCTGAAAATCAAAAAATTGATAAAAACTCTCAGAGCTACTAAAGAAAATTTGTCCATAGACTGTGTAGCTACGGACGTCGTCTTTAAGTTCTGATGTGACTTTTACTGAGCTTTCCAGTTGATTGATAATAAACAATGCAGAGAGGAGCACGCCAACCAATACGCCAAGGGCTAAATTATGTGTTGCAAGCACCACGATCACCACAGCAATCATCACGACATTAAAAGACATTGGATGCTTTGAAAATTGCTTGACTGAATTCCATTGGAACGTAGTGAATGACACCATGACCATAATCGCGACTAAGGCCGCCATTGGGACATAAGCCAACCAGTCTTTTAAGAACACCACCAAACACAACAAAAATACACCTGCAACCAAAGTGGAAAGGCGAGTTCGCGCGCCAGAACTAACATTAATAATCGACTGCCCAATCATGGCACATCCAGCCATGCCGCCCATAAAGCCATTGACTATATTGGCAATCCCTTGACCACGACATTCCTGATGACGATCACCTTCAGTTCCAGTGACTTCATTGATCACTGTCGTGGTCATCATAGTTTCTAATAGGCCAACTGTTGCTAGGGTAATGGAATAGGGGAAAATAATCGTGAGTGTTTCAAGATTGAAAGGAATTTCAGGAATCAAGAAAATAGGTAAAGTCTCTGGAAACTTACCCAAATCACTCACAGTACGCAGGTCAGCACCTAAAAATAATGCCAAGCCACTGAGAACAATAATGCAAATCAGCGGTGATGGAATGGCTTTGCCAATTTTAGGTAGATATGGAAACAGATAAATAATCGCAAGCCCTAAAAGCATAAAGATATAGCCCAAACTATCCATCTTTGACATTTCAGGTAGCTGTGCGACAAAAATCAAAATCGCGAGTGCATTTAAAAAACCATACACCACTGACTGCGAGACGAAGCGCATAAGTTTTGCGACTTTAAAATAGCCAGCAATGATCTGAATCACACCAGTTAAAACCGTGGCAGCCAAAAGGTAGTGCAAACCATGATCTTTGACCAATGTGATCATAAGTAAGGCCATCGCACCCGTAGCAGCTGAAATCATTGCTGTACGACCACCAAAAAAGGCAATGGTGACGGCAATACAAAACGAAGCGTACAAACCAACCTGAGGGTCAACCCCAGCAATAGCTGAAAAGGCGATCGATTCTGGAATCAGCGCCAGTCCAACCACCAAGCCAGCGAGCACATCGGTACGAATATTGGAAAACCATTGTTCTTTTTTAAGTTGTAACACGGTAACTTTTCATCAAATCTTAAACGCGGCTATGTTAAAACAACTGAGTATAAAAATGCATAACAGATTGACTTGAAATCTTCTTGATTATGGACAATAGTCAAAGAGTATATGTGTTTCAGCATTTACGCTTTTTTGCAATTTACAGGTTTGATCACTTGAAAGTTTGACAGAAGAGATTTAAAACATTGAATAGTACATAACAAGGATCAGATATGAAGCTTTATTATTCTCCAGGTGCATGTTCATTAGCATCACATATTATTTTAAATGAAATTAATGTCGATTTTGATTTGGTCCGTGTTGACCTAAAAAACCATAAAACAGAAAAAGGGGTAGATTATTACGAGATCAACCCAAAAGGTTATGTACCTGCATTAGAAATTAACCCAGGTTTGATCTTGACCGAGAATGTGGCCATTTTACCGTTCCTTGCACAGCATGATCCAAAACAAGACTTAATTCCGCCATCAGGTTTAGGTCGTGCCAAAGTTTTAGAATGGCTTGGCTATTTGAACTCAGAATTACATGATGCTTATGCCGTATTCTTTGGTGCACCACTAGATGCAGACGCTAAAGAAAAAGCTTATGCAGAAATTGATCGTTTATTGACATACATCGATAAAGCGATTGGTGAATCGGATAACGACTATTTGGTCGATGATAACTTTGGCCCAGCAGATGCTTATCTCTTTGTACTGACAAATTGGTCAAATGGCATCGGTCATGATTTAACGCCATATAAAAATATCATTGCATTACGCAACAAAGTTGCAGAGCGCCAATCAGTTCAAATTGCGATGCGAGATGAAGGTTTAATTCCTTAAGTTGTGTATTCAAATTGAATTAAAAAAAACCGCCGAAATTGGCGGTTTTTTATTGCTAGATTTTTATTGCCCAGGTTCAACTTAGTACTCGAACTGCGTATAGAAATCATCAAAGTTAATATTTTTAAGCGTCAGCTGTTGTGGTGCTTTGAAGGTTGACCATTTGGTATGAGTTTTGGCATCTTCAAACATATTGCCGCCTACAATTTCCTTACGTTTTAAGGTCGAAAAATTGTAGCTTTTCGATGTTTCTTCACCAGAAGCTCGGTGAAAGCTACTGTAGTCAAAACCAATCAGGTCAAAGCGTTGATTTTGCCAACGGAAGGTATAACTATGTCGGGGCCATTCCCAGCCACCACAAGCCATAAAATAACTAAAATGAACGAGTAAATTGCCTTTACTGATTTGGATGTCTTCTGCTTCAGCAAGTGGATCAAGTAAGCATGAATTCGGTTGCTGAGCGACTGGGATACTGTTGTTTTCAACGATACGTTGATATCCCTTTGCGGTTTTAAAAAATACGATGAGTTTTCGTGGATGGTTATGAACGACTTTGCCATCGTCATCATAGGTCGCTACATCGACTTTTTGCTTTTCCACGATCATCGCAATATCTGGCATTTGATCTTTGTTTAGGTCTCCAGTCGTAGCCATCAAAATGTTCCAACCTTGAGGCGCGAGTGATTTGGCTGTGCTCGGCACTTGGGCAGACAGCCAACTAGATGCGACACAAAGACTCAAAGTACAAAATATATGGAATATTTTCATTATTATCAGGTTTTCAAAATCAAAAAGAGGACTCAATAGAGTCCTCTTTTATACCGTGAATGAGTTCTTATTTAAAGAAGTATCCGGTTTCAGGTGAACTGGCATTTGCCATGCGTTTACGAGGCATACGTCCTGCTAGGAACGCTTCACGACCGGCTTCAACTGCTTTTTTCATCGCTGAAGCCATCAGAACAGGGTGTTGAGCTGCTGCAATTGCCGTATTCATTAATACGCCATCACAGCCCAATTCCATCGCTATCGCTGCATCACTTGCAGTACCCACACCGGCATCGACCAAGACAGGCACTTTGGCATTGTCTTTAATGATCGAAATAGTATGTGGGTTGAGAATGCCTAAACCTGAGCCAATAAGACTACCTAAAGGCATAATCGCTACACAGCCCATGCTTTCTAGTTCTTGTGCCACAATCGGGTCATCTGAGGTATAAACCATGATTTCAAAACCATCGTCAATCAATGTACGTGCAGCTTTTAAAGTCTCGGTAATATTTGGATATAAGGTTTTCTCATCGCCTAAAACCTCAAGTTTAACCAGATTGTGACCATCTAATAGTTCACGCGCCAACATGCAAGTACGGACCGCACTGTTCGCATCGAAACAACCAGCTGTATTTGGCAAAATCGTATATTTCTCAGGTGGAACTACAGAAAGCAAGTTCGGCTGGTCTGGATGTTGACCAATATTCACACGGCGAATGGCAACGGTCACAATTTCAGCACCACTGGCTTGAATGGCCTGGTCAGTTTCCGTTAAGTCCTTGTACTTACCTGTACCAACTAAAAGTCGTGAATTAAATGTACGTGAACCAATGATAAGGGGTGTATCTTCCATGGGAGCTCCATTTTAGCCGCCACCTACGGCATGAATAATTTCAATATGATCTTGCTCAGTAATTGGTGTTTGTTCCAATTTACTTTTCGAGATGATCATTTCATTTTTTTCAACAGCGAAGCGTTTGCCTTCCAGTTGTAATTGTTGAACCAATTGCAAGAGGTTGACACATTCGGTTTGTGTAGCTTCGCCGTTTAAATAGATTTGCATTTGTGGATTCCGTTCTTGCTGCCTTACCTATTGAATAAGGCCAAAATCTGTGGTTAATTATTTTGCGTATTTAAATGCATTCCAGGCCAATATGAGCCATCCAGCAATCATCAACGCTCCACCAATTGGAGTAATGGCACCGAGACTGCGTGGTAAACCTAGAGCCATCACATATAAAGAACCACAGAAGAAGAAAATACCAATTTGTATAAGTAGGAAACTGGCTTTTATTGGAAGTTGGGGAATGACTTTGGATAAGATCGCGAGGGCAAGTAAGCCCAGTGCATGATAAAAGAAATAGTCCGTTGCAGTTTGCCACCAAGCCAATTGGGCTTCAGTCGCGCGAGCTTTTAATCCGTGTGCACCAAAGGCACCAAGCATTACAGCAAAAGCTAAGTTAAGTGCGGAAATGGCAATCCACATGTGCATTCACCTTAACAAAATTTGCGCATAACCATAGCATATTTAGCACGCAGGGTTAAAGCAAAAATGCCCAAAGTTTTTGTGTTGTAGCTTGTCATTCAATACTATTCAGACATAAAAAAGAGCATCGAAATGCTCTTTTTAAGAATGACTGGGAAAAGCCTTCAACTTAGTTTGAAGACATTGCGACTTTAATTTTTTCCATCGCATTTTTTTCCAACTGACGAATACGTTCAGCAGATACATTATATTCTGCCGCCAATTCATGCAGCGTCGACTTTTCGTCATCTAACCAGCGACGTTGTAAGATGTTACGCGAACGGTCATCCAACTGATCCATGGCTTCATGTAAAGCTGAAGTGCTTTGTTCTTCGTAATCTTCATCTTCCGCTAAACGCGCAGGGTCGTAACGGTTATCTTCGAGATAAAGGGCAGGAGCGACATGGGTCGAACCTTCATCGTCGTCATCACCTTGAGCTTCAAAGGCAGCATCATAAGCAGTTAAACGGCCTTCCATTTCTAAGACTTGTTCGGGTGTTACATTTAAGTCATTGGCAATCGACTGTGCTTCAGCCAGAGTTAATTTTTTAGATGACTTTTTTAAGCTACGTAAATTAAAGAATAATTTACGCTGTGCTTTAGTGGTCGCAATTTTGACAATACGCCAGTTACGAATCACATATTCATGAATTTCTGCTTTAATCCAATGCACAGCAAAAGATACGAGACGTACGCCCATGTTTGGGTCAAAACGTTTTACCGCTTTCATTAAGCCCAAGTTACCTTCTTGAATCAGGTCACCTTGTGGCAAGCCGTAGCCTGCATAGCTACGTGCGATATGTACAACAAAACGAAGATGTGACATCACAAGCATTTTAGCTGCGTCTAAATCTTGGTCATAATAATAACGTTCGGCCAGCTCTTTTTCTTGTTCGGCCGATAAAATTGGAATCTGATTAACAGTACTAATATAAGCACCAAGATTCACCCCAGGTGCCGATAATGACAGGGGCATCAATTGATTGCTGCTGTCACTCATGTTTTCTCCTTGAGAATTAAAATGGGTAAGCCCAATAACTAAGATTCATCTTAATCCAATATTTCCGTAAATTATGGAAAATTGGGTATAGAAATGTAAACTTTTATTCAATTATGAAGCAATTTAGTTTAACTGAATCTTTTTAAGATTCAATCAAGTAATGAAACTCAGAATCGGAAATTTTGCGCATTTCACAGTTTAACTGATGTATTTGACAGTATCGTGATACATCTTGTTGGCTGTGCGGATCGGATGACTTTAACAATAAAGATTGGTCTGGACTTTTCTTTAAAGCTTTTTTGAGCATCAATAGTGGCATCGGGCAGGGTTTACCCATTGCATCTACAGTTAAAAGCGAATTTTGGCTGTCACTCACGAAGCAGATCCAACATGTTTACATTTCAATGGAAATATTAGCAAATACAGTGCCAAATCCCAACCTAAAATAGGTAAAAATCCTTTGTGATTTATAACTCAAACGATGTGAAAAAATAAGAATATTCAAAAGGAAAATAGATCAAAAAAATCTATTAATTGCGGTAAACCCGTGTTAAGCTCGTTGCGTTGTTAAGATTTTTGTTGGCTGTGAAGCCTCTTAACTCTTGATATATTTGGATGTAACCGGGATTTTGTTGATAGTTTTACAGAATGATTACAAGCTTAGAAATAAAAATATTTTTTTTAACCTTGTTTGGTCTGCTGTTTGCAACACCGGGTGGTCCTTCTTTTTTAAATACGATAAGGATTAACTTATGACAGCTCGTGAACAAGGCGTTGTTAAATGGTTCAACGACACTAAAGGCTTTGGCTTTATTCAACGTAACGGCGGCGACGACGTATTCGTTCATTTCCGCGCAATTATGGGCGAAGGCCACCGTTCACTTCGTGACGGCCAACGCGTAGAATTCAGCGTTGTTAAAGGTCAAAAAGGCTTCCAAGCTGAAGAAGTACAACCTTTAGACTAATCGTCTGAATGTACTCAAAAACGCTCCAATGTAAATTGGGGCGTTTTTTGTTTATAATGCTTCAGCAATTTTGTGATTATTCAATTAGGGCACATCTATATGTCATCAGGTTTTGAAACCTTAAATTTACATCCGAACCTTAAAAAAGCCATTGATGCTTTAGGTTTTAAGGATATGACGCCTATTCAGCAAAAGGTTTTAAAATTTACATTGGCTGGACATGACGCTATTGGTCGTGCTCAAACTGGTACTGGGAAGACTGCGGCTTTCTTGGTCAGTGTGATCAATGACTTGTTGAATAATCCAATTAAAGAACAGCGTTATCGTGGTGAACCGCGTGCATTGATTCTTGCACCAACGCGCGAACTTGCTTTGCAAATTGAAAGTGATGCAAAAGAATTAGTGAAATACACTGATCTCAATGTCATGACTTTGCTCGGTGGGGTAGATTTTGATAAGCAAAAAAATCTATTAAATCGTAATTTTGTCGACATTATGGTTGCAACCCCAGGTCGCTTAATTGACTTTGTGGAACAAAAAGAAGTTTGGCTCGATCAAATTGAATTTTTAGTGATCGATGAAGCTGACCGTCTTTTAGATATGGGCTTTATTCCTTCAGTGAAACGTATCGTGCGCTTTTCACCACGTAAAGAACAACGACAAACTTTGATGTTCTCTGCAACATTTAGTTATGACGTTTTAAATTTGGCACAGCAATGGTTGTTTGAACCAGTAACTGTTGAAATTGAACCTGAGAAAAAAACCAATGCAGATGTAGAGCAACGTGTCTACATGGTGGCGAAGTCTGATAAATATAAATTATTGGAAGACATCTTACGTGATGAACCAATTGAAAAGGTCATGATCTTTGCCAACCGTCGTGATCAAGTGCGTAAACTTTATGATCACCTCAAAAAAGATGGTTATAAAGTGGTGATGTTGTCAGGTGAAATCGCTCAAGATAAACGTTTGAAAATGCTTGATCAGTTCAAAAATGGTCAACATAACATCATGATTGCAACAGACGTTGCGGGTCGTGGTATCCATGTCGATGGTGTTTCTCATGTAGTGAACTTCACACTTCCTGAACAGTCGGATGATTATGTACACCGTATTGGTCGTACAGGTCGTGCGGGTACTCGTGGTGTGAGTATTAGTTTCTTGTCTGAAGATGATGCTTTTTCACTGCCTGAAATTGAAAAAGCCATTGGTCAAAAATTACCTTTAACCCGTTTAGACGGTTATTGCTAATTTTTGCTTCAAAAAAAGCCTGCAGATTTGCAGGCTTTTTTATTTCATGTCGACTATTTCATAACGACAACTTCGTTTTGAGTTAATAACAAAACGAAATCACAGGCTAACGTTTTAGTTTGCACGGCAACTAAAGGTTAGTACGGTTTGGTAATCATCATCTTTGCTGATACTGCCGCTATTTCCTGTAATGGTGCCAAGTACGCCAGCCGCCGCCTGAATCATTTGACCTGTCTTTTCATCGACCACGCCTTTTAAAACTCCGTTGTATTCTTGCTTTTCATCCACCACGACAGGGGTCGCATTTTTACCACAGGTACTATTTGCAGCTGCAATTGCATTATTTTTTGCCGCTAAACTGGTTTTACCTACGGCAGTCACTTCATATTGATTATTTGGTTTTTGAATCGCTAAAGATTTTGTTGGCGTAGATGTACATGCAGCTAAAAGCACAGTTGCGCTTAGCGTGCTAACAATGGCAACAGTTTTTTTGAATTTTTTCATGCGGTGCCCCGAGTTAGAAACAATTTGATTTATTTGAACATAAAATTTCTTATAGAACAGGGAACTGCTGTACAAGTTATGCGGTTTTTTTATAGTAAATCTGTGAATAAAGCTGACTTAACAAATAAGCACCGAGTCTGATGTAAACATTCTAGAGTAAGTTATTGAGAATATGCTAATCTTGAGCAAACGTTTTAAAGTACAGTGTATAGATGTCAATTCTAAAATCAGCAGTTGATACAGTTCATCAAAATATTCATCAGCGTCAGTCGATTGGTCATTTAATTGAACCTGCGCCGAATGCTGAGCAATTGGAAAATGCGTTTCAAGCCGCTTTAACGGCGCCAGATCATCATCGTCTTAAGCCTACGCGTTTCGTGATTATTTCTGAAACTGAACGTGAAGCATTTGGTGAGTTGCTTTCACATGCTTTAGCCGATACTGGACAAACAGAAGAAGCGCAGTTGGAACGTGTGAAACACCATCCATTTCGTGCGCCACTATTGGTTTTGGCTTTAACTCAATTACAAGATCATCCCAAAGTTCCGCATTTCGAACAAATTTTAAGTTCAGGCGCAGCAGTACAAAACTTTTTGCTCTCTTTACAAGCACAGGGCTTTTCAACCATGTGGCGTAGTGGGGCGGTGGTTGAATCTAAATTGTTTAAACAAGCCTTGGGTTTAACGGAAAATGATTTGATTTCAGGCATTATTTATATCGGTACAGCAGTTAAAGCCATTCCACCGCGTGCTGAAATACAGTCTGCTGATTTTGTAAGCCATTGGCATAAAGCAAACCAATAAAAGTGAAAAATAGGTCGATTGAACAAGATCGATTAGTTAAGAAATTAGGATAAAAGAACAATGTCAGAACTTGATTTTGCAAGTCTTGTTAGCCCTGTGTCAGTCGATCAAAAAACTGCACTACGTGTTACGGTGTTGGGTGGTGGGAGTTTTGGTACTGCGATGGCCAATACCGCAGTACGTAATGGCTGTGACACCATGATATGGATTCGTGATGAGGCGGTGGCTGCGGATATCAATGCAACACATATCAATAAACGTTACTTGCCAGATTTTCAATTAGAAGCTGGTTTGCTTGCTGTTTCAGATTTAGAAAAAGCAGTATGTAATCGTGACATTATTTTAGTGGCTATTCCGAGCCATTCTTTCCGTAGTGTTTTAAAGCAGATCAAGCCTTTTATCACGTCACAAGCAGTGGTGTCTTTAACCAAAGGTATTGAAGCCAATACCTTTAGCTTTATGAGCGATATTATTCGTGAAGAACTTCCTGAAGTCCCTTATGGTGTGCTTTCAGGGCCAAACTTGGCGAAGGAAATTGTTGCAGGACAACCAGCAGGAACAGTGATCGCAAGCCAATCTGAACTGGTTCGTTATGCTGTTCAACAAGCGCTGCACAGTGCTTTGTTCCGTGTATTTGCCAGTGATGATGTGCATGGCGTGGAATTGGGCGGTGCTCTGAAAAATATCTATGCAGTCGCGATGGGTCTAGCTGCGGCTTATGGTGTCGGTGAAAATACCAAGAGTATGATTTTGACACGTGCTTTGGCAGAAATGAGCCGCTTTGCAGTGAAATTAGGCGCAAACCCATTAACATTCCTAGGTTTATCTGGTGTCGGTGACTTATTTGCAACTTGTAGTAGTCCACTCAGCCGCAATTACCAAGTCGGCTTTGCACTCGGCAGTGGTAAAAGCTTAGAACAAGCGACCAAAGAACTGGGACAAACTGCGGAAGGGATTAATACTATTGTGCAAGTACGCGCACGCTCTGACGAGCTCGGTGTGTATATGCCAATTACCAGTGCCTTGTACGAAGTGATTTTTGAAGGTGCGCCGGCACTGAATATTGCATTGTCACTGATGAAAAATGGCCATCGCAGTGATGTTGAATTTGTCTTGCCACATCAGCAAGTTTAAGTTTGCTGATTAATATGCAATACACATAGCTTTGTCATACTGGCTGTATATAATGTGCGGAATAGAATAAGGAAATTTTATGCAACTGACATTGGTTAGGCATGGCGAAGCTGCTCCACCAGTAATGGGGAATGATGAAAAGCGTCCTTTAACAGCGCGCGGACAAACTCAAGCGGCAGAAACTGCAGCATATTTGAAAGATATAATTCAACCAGACGTTTTTGTGGTGAGTCCGCTACTGCGGGCGCAGCAAACACTTTCATCTTTGCAAAAACATTTTCCACATGTGCCTGTGGTTATTTGTAATGCCATTAAACCGGAAGATGATGCCAAAGTTGCAGTGGAATGGTTGTCACATTTACCGTATGAGTCTATTGTGGTGGTGTGCCATATGAACGTTGTGGCACATATGGCCAGTGTTTTAGTCTCAGAATATTTTAATCCCTATGCTTTGGCAGAAGCGCGCATTTATGAACAAGCGGTCATTGCTCCAGGGTTATCAACACAAATTAAAACGTTTATACCATCAACATAAAAACCAATTAAAACGGCAGAAAAATTAATGTTGTATTTATGGATGCCCGACGCCAATGGGGTTTGGCAATGGTCAGAAGGGGATTTCTGGAAGCAGTCATCGACGCTTGAACAATTGATTCAGGAAATTCAGCCACATGCGGGAAAGGAAGCGGTTGTTTTCTTTCCAAGTCGTGATGTACAAATCATTCAGCAAAATTTTCCAAAAAACCAATATAAAAAACTTGGCCCAGACGGCGTAAAATATTTACTTGAGGAATATGTCATTTTGCCTTTGGATGCAATGAAAGTATTGCATCATTTTCAAAGTCCAGATGAATTAACGGTCATGGGGGTTGCGCATAGTGCAGTCGAAACGATGCAGCATGCTTTGACACTAATCCCTGTGAAAGTCATTTCGTTATTACCTGACTTTTTGGTCTTGCCAAGCCCAGAAGCTGGGCAACATGTTTTGGCAAATGTCAGCGGTCATTTATTGGTCCGAAATAGTGAATATGTCGGTCAGTCTGTTGATGATTTGGCATTGTATTTAGATTATCAAATTGGTCAGCCGAACTATAAGATTTCAAATCTAAGTTCAGATCAGACGCATAGTCTTGAAGCCGCTGTAACGCATGATCACATTGAATCGTTTCATTATGAACTACCCAATATAAAAAAACCGAAACAACATCCACTCAATGTTTTGCCGAAAGCCAAAGCCAATACGGGTGTGAGTGGCTATTGGAAAGCATGTGCAGCGGTTTTGGTTGCGGCTCTAATTACTCAGTTTAGTTATGATGCAGTTCGCTGGTATCAATACAAAAAAGTGGCCAATATCACTGCGGCACAAGCGATTGATCAGTTTAAATATTGGTTTGGTCAAAGCTATCCTGTGACCGAACAAACGCTGAAAAGCCAGTTCGAATCACAATTGCGTCAGAGTCAAACGGGCAATGCGCAGGCGCTGTCCTTGCTGAGCCGTGTCGGGCCAGTTTTGATGCAAAACCAAATTTCTGCAAATCGTGTGAGCTATGAAGCCTCGATGTTAAATATGGAGCTAAAAGCCAATTCGGCAGAAGTACTACAAACCCTAACCAATCAATTAAAACAACAAGGTTTTAAAGTTGAATTAGGGAATATTCAACCAAGTGCCAACGGCGCGATTGGATTGGTGAAAATACAATAATGACAAAAATGGAAAACCTACAGCAAGGTATAGATGGGCAAATTGAGCGCATCACTGATTATTTAGACCAACTTTCTACTCGTGAACGAGTCATGGTGATCTTTACCACGATTTTTGTTGTAGTGGCAGCGATTGGTTCGGCACTATTTTATATGAACAAAGCTGCAAATTTTCAACAAAAGCGCGTGAATGAACTTAAAGATACTGTTGTTTGGATGCAAAGTAATGCCGTCACGATGAAACCAGCAGGTGATACACAACTGAGTGCGTTGGAAAAAGTTCAGCGTGTGTCGCAACAACAGGGCTTGTCAGTGGCATCGCAACAAGTCGGCGAGCAAATACAGATTGCTGTGATGCATGAAAATTATGCAATTCTGGCCAATTTTTTGACGCAATTGGTTCAAATTGGCTTAAGTATTGAAAAGATGGAATTAAGTTCTGAAGCAGGACAGGTCAAATTAACAGCGAGTGTACAATAATCGGTAAAAATAAAGATCTGCTAAGCATGGCGTTTTATTTGTGCTGTGCCTATAATATGCCGACTTAAAAAGCAGTAGACTTTTATAGATATGTTGTATTCTCTAGCCCGCCCTTTGTTGTTTACTTTAGCACCAGAGCGTGCACATGAGCTGACATTATCGCTGTTGAAATCTTCTCACAAGATGGGAATGATGCGTCAAAACGTGGCGTCTAAACCAGTGACATGTATGGGAATCGAATTTCCGAATCCAGTTGGTTTAGCAGCCGGTCTTGATAAAAACGGTGCTTATATCGATGCGCTGGCGAGCCAGGGCTTCGGCTTTATTGAAATTGGTACAATTACACCACTTCCACAATCAGGAAACCCTGAACCTCGTTTATTTCGTTTACCGAAAGCAAAAGCCATTATTAACCGTATGGGTTTTAACAACGATGGCGTGGATCAGCTGATCGAAAATGTCAAAGCTGCAAAATTTAAGGGTGTACTTGGGATCAATATCGGTAAAAATGCAGTCACACCTGTTGAAAAAGCAGTTGACGATTATCTGATTTGTCTAGAAAAAGTTTATAACTACGCTTCTTATATTACCGTTAATATTTCATCTCCTAACACAAAAAATCTTCGCAGCTTACAAAGCGGTGATGCTTTGACTGAACTGTTAGAGACGCTCAAGAAACGTCAACTCGAGTTGGCGGATGAAAATCAACATTATGTACCTTTAGTACTTAAAGTTGCACCAGATCTAGAACCAGAAGACATTAATTTTATTGCACAACAATTGTTAAAATTTAAAATTGATGGTCTGATTGTCACCAATACGACTTTGTCACGTGAAGGTGTTGAAGGCCTTCCATTTGGTGATGAAGCTGGTGGTCTATCCGGTGCGCCAGTCTTTGAAAAAAGTACGGCATGTTTGGCGGCTTTTGCTAAAGTATTAAACGGTCAAATTCCATTGATCGGTGTGGGTGGTATTTTGTCGGGCGCAGATGCTGTTGCGAAACAAAAAGCAGGAGCAAGCCTTGTACAAGTGTATAGTGGCCTCATATATACAGGTCCGACACTTGTAAAAGACTGCGTAGACGCATTGTAAATATCATGAATACCATTGATATCTTTATACTGATTATTTTGCTCATTGGAGGGCTTAACGGTTTGCGTCAAGGATTTGTAAAAGCCTTTGCGAACTTCATTGGATGGATTCTTGCACTTGTCATTGCGGCAAAGTATGCAACCGTCCTTGCACCTTCGATGACATCTTTAAGTACAGATCCAGTGGTACAGAAGATTGCCGCGTTCGCATTTATTGTATTGTTGATTGTAGTCATGACTTGGGTCGCGACATGGTTATTGAACAGTATTTTGAAAACATTAAAGCTCGGTCCGTTAAATCGACTGGCAGGTGGTGTTTTTGGAAGCTTAAAAGGATTGTTGGTGGTGCTGATCACTATGCAGGGGCTAGGTCCTTGGGTAGAAAGTTCACCACATTGGAAACAATCTAAAATGGTTCAGTTATTATTGCCATATGCGCCTTGGGCAACCGAATTGTCCAAAGATGCTGCAAATCAAGCACTTCATCATATTCAGTCTGAAGATGCTCAGAAATCTTCAGACCTCCCATCTGAGTCGCAGAACAAGCACGGACGTTCTGGATCGGGTGAGTCAACAAATAATCCTTTTTATTAACCCTAGCTTGTCTGCGAGGTTGCTATGTGTGGAGTAGTTGGTATAGCTGGTAAATCACCTGTTAACCAAATGTTGTTTGATGCGTTAACGATGTTACAACATCGTGGACAGGATGCAGCCGGGATCGTAACTTGTCAGGATGGTCGTTTATTCCTGCGTAAAGATACGGGTATGGTGCGTGATGTGTTCCACACACGTCATATGCGTGCATTACAGGGTAATTATGGTATTGGCCATGTTCGTTACCCAACTGCTGGTTCTTCAAGCAGTGCTGAAGCTCAGCCATTCTATGTAAACTCACCTTATGGCATCACGCTTGCACATAATGGTAACTTAACCAATGCTGCTGAAATTCATGATGACTTGTTCAAGACTGACTTACGTCATATGAACACCGATTCAGACTCAGAAGTATTATTAAACGTATTTGCTCACGAATTGCAAAAACGCGCAAAACTTACACCAAGTGCTGAAGATGTATTCCACGTGGTATCACGTGTGCATGAACGTTGCAAAGGTGGTTATGCGGTTGTTGCTATGATCACCGGTCAGGGCCTTGTGGGTTTCCGTGATCCAAATGGTATTCGTCCATTGATCTACGGTTCGCGTGAAACTGAAAATGGTATGGAATATATCATTGCGTCTGAATCTGTCGCAATTACAGCGCTCGGCTTTAAGGTTGAACGTGATATTGCACCGGGTGAAGCAATTTATATTACTGCTGATGGCGTGATGTCGACCAAGCAGTGTGCAGTAGCCCCTGAATATCGTCCTTGTATCTTTGAATACGTATATTTTGCGCGTCCAGATGCAACCATTGACGGTATTTCAGTTTACAAAGCACGTTTGAAAATGGGCGAAAAACTTGCTCAGAAAATTCTACGTGAATGGGGTGATGAGCACGATATCGATGTCGTGATCCCAATCCCTGATACTTCACGTACTTCGGCGCTCGAGCTTGCAAATACCTTAGGTGTGAAATTCCGTGAAGGCTTCATGAAGAACCGTTATATCGGTCGTACCTTCATTATGCCGGGTCAGCAACTTCGTAAGAAATCTGTGCGTCAAAAGCTTAACCCTGTAGAGCTAGAGTTTCAAGGCAAAAACGTACTATTGGTTGATGACTCGATTGTTCGTGGTACGACTTGTAACGAAATCATTCAAATGGCGCGTGATGCGGGTGCGAAAAAAGTCTTCTTTGCGTCTGCAGCACCGATGGTGAAATATCCAAACGTGTACGGGATTGATATGCCAGCCAAATCTGAACTGATTGCGTCAGAACGTAGCGTTGAAGAAATCCGTGAAATTATTGGTGCTGATCGCTTGATTTTCCAAGACTTGGAAGATCTGAAATCTGCAGTACGCACCAAGAAAGTCCCTGAGTTACAAGACTTTGATTGCTCGGTATTTGATGGTAAATATGTGGCAGGCGGTATTGATGCTGAATATTTGGCAGCATTAGAGCGTAAACGTAATGACTCTGCAAAAAATGAAAAGCCAGCTTATATCGATGTTAACATTGATGCAGCTTCTGTGGATTTAACAGGTGTTCGCGAAGAATAATCTGCTGAAAACACACTGAAAAAGCGGGAATTTCCCGCTTTTTTCATTTATGATGAGCAAACAAAAGACAATGTAGCTTAAGGGTATTACATTGAGACGTGTGGGTTATGATTTTATAAAAAACAAAAATATGTTTTGGCCTGTCACCATGTGTATGGCGGCAGTGTTTTTGACCGTCGCAATTATTAATGTAATTGTCGGTTTAATTGTGGATTATTATGATTCCACTCAGTCTATCTATTGGCATGTCCTTAGCCCATTTTTAGTGGCTACTGTACTGCTGATTATGTTGGTTTCAGTTCTCTATGATTTTTACACCTTTCGCTTAGGTGGTTATTCACTTGCAAAACAGTTAGGTGCGCGACGTCTGAGTCTCATTGAAAGTATTCCTGAAGAAAGTGTTGCACTGCGTATGACTGAGCAGCTGGCAGATACCTTTCTAATCGATACTCCCGCACTTTATGTCTTACCTGATGAAGTGGGTGTGAATGCGCTCACCGCTGGTTTTAGCCCTCGAGATACATCGATCATTTTAACCTGGGGTGCCTTACAAACCCTAGATGAGATGGAAATGTATGGTTTGCTGAGCCATGAATTTAATAAGATCTTGTCGGGGGAAGCTGCTGAAAATACCCGTTTGAAAATCTTATATAGCGGTTTGACGACCTTTAGTCAGTGGGGCAGTAAAATTGCAAAACGTGGTTTCTATAAAAATGGACAAGCAAGGGACAATAAGTTTGAAACGCTCTTTGTAGCGATTGGCGCAGTTATTTGGTTGATCGGTAGTTTAGGTGTTTTGATTTCCCGCTTTATTAAATATATCTCTTTGGGTTCTCGAACCTATCGTAATGACCAGAAAACTAAACGTCTGATTCAAAATGATGCCAATATTCAAACCTTATTAAGGATTTATGTGCATCATTCAGGTTCGCAAATTCATAGTGAATATGCGGAATCGATTTCTCATATGTGTTTTGCAAACTCACTCAGTCCGCAAAACTGGATGAATATTCACCCAAGTATTGAACAGCGTATTTTTGAATTAAATCCGGCGCTCATTCATGACCTGCAACTAGAAAATTTAAAAAAACTGCGAAACCAGCCGCTATTTTATTTATTCCGTTCACTAGAAGAAGCTAGTCCAGATGTTGCAACACCATGGAACTCGCCACAACCATTACCTTTACTGCGCTTGTCACCGATTAGTTTTGCGATACGAGATGCAATTAAACCGTTGAACCCTGAGATTCGTGAAAATTGGCAGCGGCCTGAATTGATCCAACGTGCCTTGCAAACAGCAACGGGTTCGCGTGAGGTGATGGTTGCTATTTTAATGATTCGTCAGTATCGAGAGTTTATTCCGACTGAAGCTGAAGTGAGTCGTGCGATTGTGGATGCCTTATTGAATCTTGATGGTCGTGTGCATATCTCCATTTTTCATGAGGCATGTAAAAATATTGGTACCATGCCAGCAACAATTTCACGGCAGTTCTTAACCAAGCTGGCCAAAATTATTCAGGAAGATGGTGAAATTGGTTTGCTCGATGCATTACTACTTGAAACAGTCAAATATGAGTTAAATCTGTTGCCTGCACATACACCTACATCTTTAGAAGATGTAAAACCGAGTATTGTGCGTTTGATTGATGCCTTGTTGCATGTGCAACAAATTAACAGTGATAACCAACTCGAAGTGCGTGAAAAAATCCTCAATCGAATCTTAACGAAAGAAGAACTAGAGTTCTATCGCGATATATCTGATGAGCCAATTGATTTGGCTGAAATCCTAAATGATATTTCTGGGCTGCTGCTGCGTGAGCGGTTAAGCATTCTTGGGGTTGCTGAAATATGTTTATGGAATGATCGAATTATCACGCAAGATGAGTTGGATGTTTTGCAGCTACTATATTGGCGTATTGGATTTGAATCAGCTGAGATAGTTGAACTAATGCAAAAGAAAAATAGTTTAATGATCGTATAATTATTTATAGCGGCTTGATTTATGAATAAATTGTTTAATTTTAAGTCAAAAGTAGTCTGAGCAAGTCTACATAATCATTAGAGAAATAGAGTGGTCTAATTGATTTATAAAAGTTCAGCAAAAACCAATGAATCCCGTTAGAATAACAAGCCTTGAATAGGTGAAAATGAAAGCATGATTGGGCATCAGCGAAGCATAATGGCGGCAATGGGAATTGATATATGGATTCCTCAGGCGGCTCCGTGTCAGCAATTTAGCTCAAATATTTGGCGAGATCAGGCGGCTCCTGAAATAGTCTCTGAAATTCTACTCAAAAATGAGCCTCAGCCAACGCCTGTTTCATCACAGACTGAGCTTAAAAAGAACGTTGATATTGTTGTAAATCAATCTGTAGAAGCACCTAAAGATGAACCAAAGGTTGTTGAGCCTGTTGAAGTTCGTCCAATTGTTCAAATCCCTTCGTTTAACTTAGAAGCCATCTGTTTAATGCACTGTGTCATTGTCATTGATGCCACAGAATTAACGGCAGAGCAGCAAGTTTTGTGGAGCAATATTCAGCGCGCAGTCAGTGCCGATTTTTTTGCCTTACAGTGGCCTTTTGGTTGGGTGAATTTGCAAGATGGTCGTGGTGCAGCATCTTATGTACAGGGTTTTATCGATGCGATGAGCTTGGATAAAAATGTCATTTGCCTAGGCGATATTCCGCATTTAGAGCATGCGAAGGTGTATCCATTGGCATCTTTACAGCAAATGATTGAACAGCCTTTATTGAAAAAACGCCTATGGCAATTTATGCAAAATAAGGCAGGACAAAATACTTAAATTACGTAAATGGAAAATTTATGCAAAAAAAAGTAGTGGTTTTTAGTCAAATAGATCAAGAAATAATTCAACGTTTAGAACAACAATTTAAAGTTTTCCAAATTAGTCCTAAATTGGGCGATGTGAATCAGCAAATTCTTGAGCATTCAAAAGATGCTGACGCCATGATTGGTGCGGGACGTTTGTTGAATGCCTCAAATTTAGCTCATACATCACAATTAAAAGTCATCTCAAGTGTAAGTGTCGGTTATGACAACTATGATCTAGCATTTTTAAATCAAAAAAATATTTGGTTGAGCCATACTCCGCATGTATTGACGGAAACTACAGCAGATTTAGCATTTACCTTGTTGATGAGTGCAGCACGTAAAGTGCCTGTATTGGATCAATGGACCAAACAAGGGCAGTGGAAGCGTACAGTGGGTCCTGAGCAATTTGGTATGGATGTCTTTGCTAAAACCATCGGAATTATTGGCTTAGGACATATTGGCGCAGCCATTGGGCGTCGTGCTCGCTACGGCTTTAATATGAATGTACTCTATCATAATCGCCGAGAAAAAATTGAATTGGCTGAATCGTTATCAGCGCAATATTGCGATTTGGATGATTTGTTGCAACGTGCTGACTTTGTGGTCGTTGCAGTGGATTTAAATGCAGAATCGAAAGCTTTAATTGGTGAACGTGAGTTGGCCTTGATGCAATCGCATGCGGTATTGGTCAATATTTCACGCGGTTCAGTGATTGATGAAGCCGCTTTAATCGATGCATTAAGTCGTGGTCAAATTTTTGCAGCAGGCTTAGATGTGTATGAGCAAGAGCCACTTCAAGAATCGCCATTATTTACATTAGCCAATGTCGTGACATTACCCCATGTGGGTTCAGCAACAGCGGCAACTCGTAAACGTATGGCGGAATTGGCTTATCAAAATTTAGTGGATGTTTTGGTACATGAACGCGCGCCACGCTATGTGGTCAATCCAAAATTTGTATAAACAATCACAACAGTTTTCTCCATAATTCACCAAAATTCAATGCTATATTCGATGAAGTACGAATATGAAATTTAGAGAATAGACTTTGAAAAAGATTTTACTGGCATGTGGTCTCGGGCTTTGTTCGACATTGGCGCAGACGCAGTCCGTAGATTTTAGTTCATCCCCACAATTTTCTGTGCCTGAAATTGGTAGTGGCGTCGGCTTGTTGGATCAACAAAAAGAACGTGCCATTGGTGAGAAGGTGTATCGTGAGGTGCATCGTCAACTCCCTGTGACTGAAAATCCGTGGATGGAAGATCGTCTTTTATCTGTCTTTACGCATATTTTGAGTCAAACTCAACTCAATCAACCGGTTGGTTTGTTATTAATTAATGATCCACAAATTAATGCTTTTGCTGTACCTGGTGGTTTATTTGCTTTAAATGCAGGATTAATTAATTCAGCACGTAATATGGATGAAGTGGCAGGGGTGATGGCGCATGAAATTGCACATGTATCACAACGTCATTACAGTCGTTCGCAGGAAGCCTTTAAAGGGCAAGGTTTACTGTCACTAGCCGGTATTTTGGTCGGTGCCTTGGTGGCCTCACAGGCAGATGGTGATGTCGGTGCGGCTGTAATGATGGGCTCACAAGCCGCTTTGATGGATAAGCAACTAACCTATAGCCGAAACCAAGAACGTGAAGCAGACCGTATTGGGATGCAGTATATGTACCGTGCTGGATACAATCCGCAAAGCATGGCTGACTTTTTTGAAGTAATGCATCGCTCTACGAGTCGAGTGAGCTTTCTACCTGATTTTTGGTTGACGCATCCTTTAACCACGGAGCGTATGAGCGAAGCGCGCTTACGTGCCAATCAGTTGCCTCAAGTTAAAACTAGTTTGGTTGATCAAGATTTTGAAATTCTGCGCTGGTATAGTCGAGTATTGTCAGGTCAGGCGACTGAATTGCAATTAAATGCGATGGTGGCGCAAAAGAATTATGCAGCTGAGTTGGCTTTGGTGAGCTTGCATATTAAACAAGGTGACTTTAGTGCTGCTCAAAAGTTATTAAATGAAGCAGCAAAACAAAATGCATCGCATGCACTTTTTACTATTTTGCAGACCGATGTGTTGTTGGGACAAAACAAAACAGCCGATGCTGTGAACGCTGTGAAAAGTTCGGCAATCATCATGCCTGAAAATCGTGCAATAAATTATAAATATGCAGAGGCTTTGATTCGAAACAAAGAATATGCGCAAGCACAACTGATTCTACAGCGATTTTTACAAGCAAATCCACGTGACTTGAGTGGTTGGCGACTGATGTTGCAAATGGCTGATGCAGACAAAGATGCAAGCTTCCGTTCGGTCAATGTGCTGCGATATCGAGCTGAAGTAGAGTATTGGGGCGGGGATGAAGAACGCGCGATTAAATCTTTGCTACAGGCGCAGCGCATCGCCAAAGACTCGAAAAGTCTTTCTGCAAAAATCAAGCAGCGTGTAGACGAAATGCAAAATGAGCGGAAATTAAAAATATAAAGATTTCAACTGTGATGCACTTATCTATGTTGATTATAAAGTGCAAATTGTAGTTTTAGTGGCTTAGATTAATCAGTGTAAACTAGCTGGATGTAAAATGTTTATGATTAAGAACTTACAAATGAAAAATATGATTTTGGCGGCCTGTCTGTTGGGCTTAGCAACGAATATTGCAGCAGCTAGCGCAGAACAATATGTGATCGCTGTGAATGATATTAACGAAAAATATAAAACCGATGTACGCCAATTTTTTAGTCAGTTAGACCCGCAGCAACAGGGATTTAAAGCAGACCAGCAAGTGAAATACTGCGGTATTGTTCAGACTTATGTAAATGATCTATACCGTGCTGCAGACGAAAATCGTGCATTTTTAGATCGTGAGTACCGTAATATGAATAAGCAGGATGTGATTCAGCAGGTGATCGCATCAAAAGAGATGCAATTATTAAAAAAATATAATGTGCAATGTGCCCTAAATTAAAAATAAATTGATAAGCATTTTAAATCATCACGAGAAACTGAATAAAAATGAAACTCAATGATTTTGAGATGAGTCATGGCAGAATCACGCTTCAGTTGATTCAGCGCCACGATGCAAAAGCACTTTATGAGGCTATTTGTCAAAGTATAGTAACCTTACGAATGTTTCCTGCAAGTTTGGCTTGGTCCTTACAAGAACCTAATTTAGATGCTTCATTGGCATTTTGTGATTCGAGAGTGTTGGCTGCGTTAAATTAGGAAAATTTTGTTTATGTGATTCGTGAGCAACAGTCGCATAACTTTCTAGGTGTCATGGATATTCATCAAATCAATTGGATGGAAAACCAAGCTGCCGTTGGATTTTGGGGAAATGTTGAATTTAAAGGGCAGGGTTTGATGACAGAAGCTTTGCAGTTATTTGTGGATCAATTATTGAATGATCTAGGATTTCAGCAATTAAACGCTTTTGTAGATGTAGAAAACAAACAAGCACGACGTCTATGTGAACGAGCAAATTTTAAATTGATTGAAATCGAACAAGCTGCAATTCAAAATCCAGTAGATGGAAGTTGGCGAGATATTTGTAAGTATGAAATCGTTAGATAATAAAGAAAAAATAAATGATGTATGTATTTGAATTATTTTTGAATTTGGATAATTTGGTTATTTAAGTCATCAGCGTACTTAAATAGACCAAATCAAACAATATAGATGAAAGATTAAGAGAGTTTCGCTTTAATTTTAGCTGAAACTTGTGCAGGATCGGCACGTCCGGCTATGAGCGGACGTAGAGAGTTCATCACCTTACCCATATCTTTCATGCTAGTAGCTTCTTGCGCAGTAATTGTTTGCGCAATGATGGAATCAAGTTCTTCCTCAGTCATAGCTTCTGGTAGAAATTGAGATAACACCTCAATCTCGGCTTGTTCCTTACTAGCTAAATCATCTCGGTTTGCACCTAAAAAGGCTTTAACCGATTCTTTGCGTTGTTTGATTTGCTTTTCAATGACCGCAAGAACTTGCTTATCGTCAAGCTCTATGCGCTCATCGACTTCGATTTGCTTGATTGCTGCCTGTAGACTACGTATTACCGTTAACTTGTCCATTTCTTTAGCACGCATAGCGGCTTTTAAAACTTCAGTTATTTGGTTTTTTAAAGTAGTCATTTATCTTGTCCAAGTTAGTCAATCAATCACAAATTAATCTTAGTAAAGGCGAGTAGTACGTACTGATTCGCGAGCCAATTTCTTTTGGTAGCGTTTAACAGCAGCAGCTTTTTTACGTTTACGTTCTTGAGTTGGTTTTTCGTAGAATTCACGTTTACGAACGTCAGCAAGAACACCCGCTTTTTCGCATGAACGTTTGAAACGACGGATAGCTACGTCTACTGGTTCGCCTTCTTTCAATTTAACTTGTGGCATGAAGAATCCTCATTAAGTTATGGATAAGATCTCGGGTCGAATTACCCTTGATCACAAGTGAAGGTCAGTATTTTACTCATTTACATCTCATATCACAAGTCTATAATAGGTTTCGCAATATTTTGAAATGGGCAAAAGGCAGTTTAATGATCGTTTTAGGCTTGGAAACTTCGTGTGATGAAACAGGACTCGCACTCTACGATAGTGAGCAAGGATTACGCGGACAAGTATTGTATAGCCAAATCAAACTGCATGCAGAATATGGTGGTGTGGTACCTGAATTAGCTTCACGTGACCATGTGCGTAAGTTAATTCCGTTATTAAAACAACTGCTTGAAGAAAGTAAAGTTGATAAATCTGAAATTGATGCCATTGCATATACTCGCGGGCCGGGCTTGATGGGTGCATTAATGACAGGCGCATTGTTTGGTCGTACGTTGGCATTTGCACTGAATAAACCTGCAATTGGTGTACATCATATGGAAGGTCATATGTTGGCGCCGCTGTTGTCTAAAACTCCACCAAAATTTCCATTTGTGGCACTTTTAGTCTCTGGCGGACATACTCAATTGATGGCTGCTTATGGAATTGGTCAATATGAATTATTGGGTGAGTCGATTGATGATGCAGCAGGTGAGGCATTCGATAAAGTCGCTAAAATGATGGGTCTACCATACCCAGGTGGTCCAAATATTTCGAAATTGGCGATCAATGGTGACATCAATGCCTTTGAATTTCCACGTCCAATGCTACACCAAGGTTTAGATTTTTCATTTAGTGGTTTAAAAACTGCCGTTTCAGTTCAATTGAAAAAAGTTGAAGGCGAAGGTCGTGAGGCGGATATCGCTGCATCATTCCAAGAAGCGTTGGTTGATACATTGGTGAAAAAATCAGTGAAGGCCTTAAAACAAACGGGTTTAAAACGTTTAGTTATTGCCGGTGGTGTAAGTGCAAACAAGCGTTTACGTGAGCGCTTAGAAGCTGACTTGGCAAAAATCCGTGCAAATGTGTTTTATGCAGAACCTGCGCTGTGTACAGATAATGGTGCAATGATTGCGTTTGCAGGTTATCAGCGTCTTAAGGCGGGTCAGCATGATGGTTTGTCTGTTACAACTACACCGCGTTGGCCGATGACGGAATTGAGTAATCCAAACGAAGCGTAAAAATCGTTAAAAAAAAGAACCGCATTTGCGGTTCTTTTTTTAATCTAAATTTGAAAATAACTGCGCGCTGCTGATTTTTCGCATAAATCCTGCACGTTTTAATGCCAATGTCACCATGTTAGTATTGCAAGATTGAATGCCTTCAAAATTACCAAGATCTTCTGTAATGAGTTTCCATAAATCACTTAAATCATTACATAGGACATGCCAGAAAAATTGTGAATCTCCACTAATGCCAAATAGGCAGCGTGTGTTTTTAAGTTCAGACAAGGTCTTGGCAATTTGATTTGCTGCATCTGGACGAGCTTTAATCAAAATAATCGCTTCGGACTTATAGCCCATCAAACTGGGTTCTACATCGACACGAATGTTGAAAATGCCTTCTTCCAATAAATCATTCAATAATTTCTGAGTTTTATGTTCACTGAGTTCGATTTGCTCTGCCAAACTTTTAATAGATGAACGCCCATCAATAGACAGAGCATGAATCAGTTTTAACTCTATTTCAGTCAAACTTCTAAAATTGATGTTTTTATCGCTTGTACCTTCTAAAGCTTTGGGTTTGCTTGCCCAAGTAAATGGTTTTAATACGGCTTGGGTTTCTACGGTTTTAATATCCGGAATATGCGTAACAAAATCATGCATCCAAACAGAGAGATCGGCGGCCTTTTCTAATCCAATTTCAAGGAAAATATCGGCAAGTCCTGTGGTTAGAAAAACAATGCGTACTTCTGGACGGTTTGCAAAAAATTGCGCAACTTCTTTTTCCTTCCCAAATTTCACACTTATCCAGACATGAACGGTGTAACCCTTATTGGCAACCACAGGATTTAATTCAATTGCAGTTCGTATAACTTGGTCATCTAGCAATCTACCTAGACGTCGAGACAGCTTTTTTTCAGGGACATCACTAATCTGGCTCAGTTCTCGCCATGATCCTCTCGGATTGGAGATAAGAGCTTTGATGCATGCAGTATCGATTTCGTCGAAACTAAAAGATTCACTCATGATGATTGACTTGTCTAAAAACTAATTATAATCTAAATTTAAGTCTAGAAAATAAAATACAACCTGTATTTATGTCTAAATATTAAATGAGACGCTTATGGATGAGTCAAAAATGCAAAACTCAATTCCCACACAAGGAAATGTATCACAAAAGAAAGTTATTCTTGCAGGAACTGTAGGAAATGCTATTGAATGGTTCGATTGGACGATTTATGCAACTTTTGCAGTATTTTTCGCGAAACAATTTTTCCCTTCAGATGATCCAACTGCATCCTTGCTTGCGACCTTCGCAATTTTTGCTGTAGGTTTCTTCATGCGCCCATTAGGTGGAATCGTATTGGGTATCTTTTCTGACCGCTATGGTCGAAAAGCAGCTTTGGCCGCAACCATCATAATGATGGCAGGTGGTTCTTTGATGATAGGTCTTTCACCAACCTATGAATCAATTGGTATTTTTGCGCCGATTATTTTGGTATTAGCGCGATTACTTCAGGGTTTATCTTTGGGTGGTGAGTTCGCTTCAGCGGCAACTTATCTTTCAGAGATGGCACCAAAAAATAAACGCGGATTCTATTCAAGCTTTATGTTTTTCAGTTCAGCGATTGGTATTTTGATGGCCTCAGGTCTTGCTTGGGCTTTAACAAGTACTTTAACTGAAACCCAAATGAGCGAATACGGATGGCGTATTCCGTTTATTTTGGGTGCGATTGGCGGCTTGGCGGGTATGTGGATTCGTAAATCAGTACCTGATAGCGAAATGACCCATAAAAAAGAATCAGTAAAAAATCCTTTGATTGTACTGATTAAACGTCATCCGAAAGAAACGCTTCGTATTGTGGGTATTTCTATCTTAACAACATTTGCATTCTATATTTTTGTGGTCTATGTCCCGACCTATGCCATTAAAGTTTTAGGCGCAGAGCCACAAACAGCCTTTGCTGCAAATACTGTTGGCTTAATTATCTTTATGTTGTGTCAGCCTGTATTTGGCTGGCTATCAGACAAAATTGGGCGTAAACCACAGTTGATCGTATTTGCTGTGGGATATTTAGTGTTCTTTTATCCAATCATTAAATGGATGGATGGCACGTTTGCATCAATTTTATTGGTCGAGCTTTTCGGCTTGGTTTTATATGCTTTATATACCGCCATTGGCCCAGCTGTCATGTCTGAACAGTTTCCGACAGAAGTTCGTGCAGTTGGCATTGGCGCACCCTACAACTTGATGGTGGCTTTACTCGGCGGCACAACACCGTATGTGCTAACTTGGCTACAAAGTATTGGTAAACAAGATTATTTCTACTTTATGGTATTGGTTGGCGCATTATTAACATTAATCACGTTTATGAAAATGCCTGAAACGGCAGGAAAAGGTTTGGAAGATATAAAATGAATATTGTGAATTTATCTGCACTTGAGCTTGGTCGCCAGATTGCCTGCAAAAAGATAACTTCAGTAGAGACAGTTCAATTTTATATTGATCGAAACCAAACATTTAAACATCTAGATTGTATTTCGGAATTATTCGAAATCGAGGCTTTGCAACAGGCACAACATTTAGATGAGTTGCTTCAGCAAGACACTCGATTGAGTCCATTTCATGGTGTGCCAATTTTACTAAAGGATAATCTGGATGTAGCGGGTCATATCACCTATGCAGGTACGGTTTATTTAGATCAAAAAGCGCAAGCGAACTGTAAACTGGTTGATCAATTGCAAGATTTAGGTTTTGTGATTTTAGGTAAAACTAAAATGACCGAGTTGGCTTTTGGTTTGTCTGGTCAAAATCCAATGCAAGGCACACCTAAAAACCCGTGGGCAGAGCAGCAATTTGCACCGGGTGGATCATCTTCAGGTTCAGCGGTTGCTGTGGCTAGTGGTCTTAGTCCTATGGCCTTTGGCGGTGATACAGGTGGTTCGATTCGTACACCAGCAGCATTAAATGGCATATTTGGTTTTAAACCTTCAGCCCATAAAATTGCCGACACGGGTGCAGTACCTTTATCCAAAACTTTAGATACTCTAGGGCCTTTTGCACGATTTGCAGATGATATTAGCGCTTTAGTCAATGTATTGATGGATGTAGATGTTGGAGCGGCATCAAGTCAAAATGTAATTTATGCTTTAGATGAATCTGCATTTCCATATCCGCTTGAGCCTGAGGTATTAACCCTTTGGCGCGAAGGGCTAAAACGCATTGAATCATTGGGAATCGAAATTAAAAACTGGCAACCACCTGCACATTTCGATTTTCATAATTTATCGGACCGGACGTCTGACATTATTGCTTATGAAAGTTATTTATATCATGGCGATACAGCTGAAAATGCTGAAACACAGATGTGGGAATTAGTTCGTCAGCGTGTGCTACGCGGTAAGAGTATTTCACAGGAAAAATACGAGTCATTGATTGCAGAGCGAACTGAGTTTCAGCAGACATTTAAAGCTTCTTTAAATGGTCAATGTTTGCTGTTTCCAGTGAGCCCATTCCTTACAGCTGTGTCAAGCTCAACGGATACCGAGTTTAGTCATGTGGGTGAATACACGCGTCCATTTAACTATTTAGATGCACCAAGTTATGCTTTTCCAATGACTCAAAGTGAAAGTGGACTGCCGATGGGTATTCAATTGGTTTCATATCAAGCTAATGATGTTAATGTGGTAAACACAGTGCAGAAAATTGCCAATGGTTTAGGTATTCGTTCTGTCCTTCCACCTATTTGTCAGAATTAAAGAATCATTTGTCATATTCAATTATAAAGAACCGCTATTGCGGTTCTTTATTTTATTTAGTTTTTTGGCTCTAGGCTTGTTTAAGTTGTTCTGACCCAATCCAATGCTTTGAAAATTGATAAGCAGCACGCCCTGAACGTTGCCCACGACCTTGACACCAACGTAGTGCCTCAGCACGCGCTTCATCTGTCCAAGGCATTGCAGCTTTAGCCAAATAATGTTCAACAATTTCTAAATATAAATTTTGATCCATTGGGTAAAACGACAACCACATGCCAAAGCGGTCAGAAAGAGATATTTTTTCTTCAATCGCTTCTTGTGGATGGAGCTCAGTATATTGAGGCACATCTACCTTGGTTACAGGTGTGTTTTCATGCATGAATTCTGGCAATAAATGACGACGGTTACTGGTAGCATAAATAATAAAATTACTTGAACCTGATTGTAATGAACCATCCAAAACACTTTTTAAGCTGCGATAGTTTTCATCTTCAGCATTAAACGCCAAATCATCACAATACACGATAAATTTTTCAGGGCGATTTTCAATTAACTTTTGAATTTCTGGCAAATCAGATAAATCATCACGCTCAATTTCAATTAAACGTAAACCTTGGTCTGCATAATGGGTGAGCAGAGCACGGACGATGGATGATTTACCTGTACCACGAGAGCCAGTAAGTAAAACATCATTGGCAGGTAAGCCTTTTAAAAACTGTAAAGTGTTTTGAATCACTTTTTCTTTTTGACGTTCAATTCCTTTTAAGTCTTCTAAATACATGACTTTGGGCTGTTGAATGGCCTTAAGCTGCTTATCTTGCCATTTGAAAGCGATACTCGAAAAATCGGGTGCTTGTTTAAGCTCAGGCAAACTGTGCTGTAGTTGTAAGAGTACAGTAGATAGCGATTGAAGGATGTTGTCAGGTAAATCAATTGTAGCCATGATAAGTCAGCTTGTCGTGTCTTGTTGTTGGTTGGTATATGACAGCAGTGTACATCAATAATGCAGTTATAATCGCCTCAATATGTCAAAGTTAAATGATTGTTCTGGAAGATCAGCGCTATTCGAATAACCAAAAAGTTGTTATAAATCTAGCTGAGTGAACAGTTTAAAGTGTGCTGAGGGATAGTCATGTTGTTTACAGGGTTTTCAAAAAGTATTAATCCACATCAGGCATATCGGATAAAAAAATTAAAGCGTCAGCTCGACCGTGCTGAATGTTATGAAGAATGGAAAGATATCGCACTTAAAATAGATGAAGAATCGGGTGCACAAGAATGGAAACTCGATAATAGTTCACCGTATTTTGATGCAGAAATTATCACTCATCGTTTAGGGTTGCTGAGACGATATCGTGCTCAGAAACGTACTCGAGATTTGATGTACATTTTAAGTGAAGGTTTAACTTATGATGTGGGCAATATTGCCCATCCCTTGCTGTTTACAGAAGCCTACGTCGGTACCAAAAAAATTATTGAAGACTATGTTGATGAGGTGAGTCAAAGTTTGGCATTTATCGCATCCCACGAATGCGTTTGTCTCAATGCTGCACAAAAAATTGAATTCTTTGAACAAAGCCAAAAAGCCTATGGTCAACCTGTTTTGATGTTTTCAGGCGGTTCAACTTTAGGTTTGTTTCATACAGGTGTGTGTAAAGCACTGATGGAGCAAGATCTGATGCCCAAAGTTCTGTCTGGTTCCAGTGCTGGCGCCATTATGACCGGGATGTTGGGTGTATCTAAACCATCAGAATTTACCAATTTATTAAACGGACAAAATTTCTTTAGTGAGGCATTTCACTTTCGTAAATTGACTGAGTTAGTGCAGGGTAATGGCGGTTTGGCAGATGTAAAATATCTGAAAAAGTTTTTGGTTGAAAACTTAGGTGACTTAACTTTTGCCGAAGCATATAAGCAATCAGGTCTGCATATCAATGTGGCAGTTGCGCCTTATGATGCATCCCAAGATGCACGAATTATGAATGCGTATACATCACCCGATTTGTTGGTTTGGAGTGCAGTGTTGGCATCATGTGCAGTGCCCATTCTATTTCCACCGGTACGACTGACCAGTAAGCGTTATGACGGGCAATTTACGCCATATATGTCGGCTACACGTTGGGTGGATGGTAGTGTGCGCAGTGATTTCCCACAGGAGAAAATGGCACGTCTATATAATATTAATTATAGTATCGCCAGTCAGGTCAATCCGCATATTGTGCCGTTTATGCAGGATGATGCATCACGCTTTCGTAAAAGTATGTTGAGTTGGCCTGAGCGGATCGTTCGTCGTCAAGGTAAGGTGATTAGTAAAGGGGTGATGGATTTTGCCCGTGAGCGTGCAGGAAGTATCCCACCTGTAAGACGTTTGCTTGATCATGGTTATGGCGTGGTGGATCAGCGTTACTATGGTGATGTCAATATTGTGGGGAAATATGGCTTAAGACACTATAGTTATATGTTGCAAAATCCTCGACCTTATCTGTTTAAAGTATTGCAGCGTGAAGGTGAAAGAGCCACATGGCCGAAAATTTCATTAATCGAAACGCAAGCCCGCATTGGTAAGACCATTCAGCATTGTTTGGAATTATTAAATTATCAAAATGAACCCAGTCAACGACATGCAGAATTTATTGCGGTTTAAATCCACAGATTTAGCGCAAACCATTTGCGAACCAAAAACCAAATCCAAAAGTTTGGTTTTTGGGCGTCGTCTATATCAATTTCAATTCAATCAACAACTTTATTGGCTCAAGGCGCAAGTCAGTGACAGCAGCCTTGAACATGTAGCTAGTTTTGGTCGAGAAATTGAGCTGTACCAGCTATTCAATCAAGCGTCTATACAAGACAGCATCACGCTACCTTTTCAAGTGATAAAACAGTCGTATCTCAGTATTCAGCAAGAGCCTATTGATCGCTTATTAATACTGCCGAATGCTGAGCCTTGGTTCTTACAGCCTGCATCGAGTTTGAGCATCGAACAGGTGAGGCAGGTGCTATGGCAAGCTCTCGATGTGGTTGAACGATTAAGCTTGCACGGTTGGATACATGCAGATTTAAAACAAGAGCATTTTGTGGATTGGCAAGGGCAGTGCAGACTCATCGACTTTGAGCAAGCGCTACCATTAGATTTTGATCAGCAAAATGCCTTAACTGCGACACCACGTTATATGGCTCCAGAACTTTTCCATGGACAAGCAAAATCTTTGCACAGTGATATCTATGCGCTGGGGATTATTTTCTTGGAATGGCTGACATCACAGCGTTTAGAGGCGAAAAACTATCAAGATTGGGCCTATTTACATTGCCAACGCTTAAAGCTTGATCTGCCGATGCAATATCAAGGGTTTAATCAGCTATTGCAACACATGTTGATGAAGCAAAAAAATGACAGATTGGTGGATTTTTATCGCTTAAAAAGCGACTTAGTTGCTGAATTTGCTTAAGAAAAATACAAAAAAGGCACTATTGTTTTTTATTTAAACAAACAAGATGCTTTTTTATAAAAAAGGCTTGTCATGTAAGGGTGATCTCTATAATATACACAGCCATCGGGGACGTGGCGAAATTGGTAGACGCACTGGATTTAGGTTCCAGCGCCGCGAGGTGTGAGAGTTCGAGTCTCTCCGTCCCCACCATTGAATTACTAGATATTGGTTTAGTAGTGAAAGTTACAGAGGATTGGTGTAATGGTAGCATGACGGTCTCCAAAACCGTTCGTCAAGGTTCGAATCCTTGATCCTCTGCCAAGTTTTAAAAAGTCTGACATTGTCAGCAACCCTGTTGGGGACGTGGCGAAATTGGTAGACGCACTGGATTTAGGTTCCAGCGCCGCGAGGTGTGAGAGTTCGAGTCTCTCCGTCCCCACCACTTAATTTATTAAGTTGCCAAATAAACAGGTTTTTAAAACAAATTAAAGTCTGACATTGTCAGCACCCGAGTTGGGGACGTGGCGAAATTGGTAGACGCACTGGATTTAGGTTCCAGCGCCGCGAGGTGTGAGAGTTCGAGTCTCTCCGTCCCCACCATTAGATTAAGCAAGGTTTTATACCTTGCTTTTTTGTTTTTGAAATTCGAAAAAATCAGTGTCTTAAACATGGTCTTTTTTGAAGACTAATTCTAATAAAAAAATCTAATGAAAGAATGATGAACGAAGAGATACAGCAAGATGTCTTATCTTGCTTTCTTATTGTCTGATATTTATCTCGTTAAAATGAGTCAGTAAAACAAAGGTGAAAAAAAGCCCGCATATACGGGCAAATTTAGAAATGCGGATTCGAATCAATCGAATTAAATCATTTATTTCTAATCGTTCGAATAAATTTTAATGAAGATTATGCCTTTAAATGATCTTCAAACTCTTCACCGAGCTGCATGGCCAAAGCATTACCAGACAAGTCTACAGTCACTAGACCATATTCTTTTTTAAAACTGAATGTAAATCCACGATTATCTGCCAGTGTACGAACAGAATATCCTAACTTTTCTAACCAAAGACGGAAGGCAACTAAATTTTTTGCTTTAACCACTTTTTTCACGAGCGAACTCCTTATCAATCATTAAAATATTAAATAGGGGTGTCAAAATATTTTTTAAAGGGGAAATGGAAAACTTTTATTTAAAATATGAAATTTTGATGGATAAATAAACAGATTATCGGCTTGTAAACGGTATAAACTTATTTAACTCGCTGTTTTATAACAAGCTAAACTTAATGTAAGTAAATATAACGTATTTTAAAAATTTGGGTTTTAACTGCTGGCTTAAAATCTGAACTATGTTTATAGAGAAGCTGTGCGCAAAATAAACGATTGTTTGGCTTAGAATGCACAGCTGTTTGGGCATGCAGTTGTGGATTGCAAATAACAGCTTGTTCAAAGCCTAATTCGCTGGATAGGTGAGCTGGCAATGCTATTTCTCATCAAGATTTATCGAAAAGCTTTTATACTATGTTCTATTGGTATAAGTAGATTGAACGCATGCAGAACATTGAGCACGCTGTAAAAGCAAAAATTGAACAGATGCAACAAGCGGGGCAGACGCCTGTTGCGGTAATGCTTGGACATGAAGATTGGTTGGTCTTTTCGGAGCAATCCAAAGTGGCGTATACGCCTTTTGGCAGTGCGCGACGTTATCAGCCTGCATTAGGTGGTTTATTGATGGTACGTATCGATGAAATGCAAGCCGTTCGAGTTGTGACTCAAGCTGAACTGGATGAGTTTGCTGCAACCAATCAAATTTTATAAACATAAAATGATAAATCGGCCCGAAACATTCATCACAAATAAAACAGTTTATTTGTGATGAAATCTAAAATGCTTATACCTTGCAATCCAATTAAAAATTGTCTTTGAGTTCTCTTAAGCGCTGAAACGCTTCAACACTTTCTGAGCGTAAAAATGGATTGGTTTCTAGTTCTAATTCAATGCTGCTTGGCAAAGTACATTGTCCGAGCATGCGCAGTGATTCAACCTCATCAAACCGCTGTCGTATGGCAAGGTTGTCAGGTTCAACATGCCGCGCAAACTGCGCATTCGATAGGGTGTATTCGTGAGTACAATACACTTGAGTTTCTGCAGGGAATGCGGCAATACGGTTCAAGGAATCGTACATTTGTTGAAAGGTGCCTTCAAATACACGTCCACAACCCATAGCAAATAATACATCGCCACAGAAAAGTGTATGAATGTCATCGATAAAATATACGATATGACCGAGGGTATGGCCGGGCGTTGCTGTTATTTCAACTTCAAGCCCATGAAATTCAAAACGGTCATTATGATCGAGAGGATAATTCACCCATGGAATACGGCTTAATTCTGCACGGGGACCGTAAACGGCAATGTTTTTATCCTGGATAAGTTCCGGTACGCCACCGACGTGATCTTTATGCCAATGCGTTAGCCAAATTTGCGTAAGATTGAGCTGATGTTCCTGACAATAGCGCTCGACCAAGGCAGCTTCAGTAGGATCTACTGCAATGACATCATAACTTTCGGTGTGCTCAAGCAGCCAAATATAATTTTGCAGTGAATTTTTGACATCCAATGTATGTATTTTAAACGCCATATCCATTCATTCAATATTTTAAATTAAGTTAAAGTTAGCATGAAAATGCTCAAAAGGTATGATTATCCATTTTCAACCCTAAATAAACGACAGAGTTCATAGCGCTATTTTAGTCTGGTGTCTCATCTACAGATACAGGATTACCAATGGTATAAAAGTGCCCGCCAGCAACATGGTGTAGGCTTTTCCATTCATCTGCTAGTTCATGATAATACCAATGTCCGTTACGGAAGACGCGGTCGTCTGCATAGGCAGCAATGACTTCGCCAATAAACAGATCGTGCGCTTGTTGATTGTGCGGCTCAGGAATAAGTTTGCACAGTAGCCAAGCAGCACAACCTTCAACTACAGGAATATCTGAGTGATTAAATTGAAATAATTCTACGCCACATTGGCGCAATTTTTCTGGCGCATCACGTTGGCTCATCATGCCAAGTGCATAGACCAGTTTGAGTTGTTTCAGTGTTGGTACTTGTAAGGCGAAATAACCTGAATTTTCAATAATCTCACGTGTTTTAGTTGATTTATCCAGTACTACCGTCACTTTTGCAGGGTTGAACTCTAAGGCGCATGCCCATGCAGCAGTCATCACACCAGTATGGGTTTGATCCTGAGCAGAGACGAGCACAGTCGGCCCATGATTTAAAAGTCGGTATGATTTTTCTAAAGGAACAGGGTGAATATGCGTTTTCAAAATTGTACCTATATTTAAGTTCATCTAAAACTTAGATGTTTTATTAAAAAGTGTTGCTACATAGCATATAACGCATGAAATATTTTCAAAAGCCTTTAATATAAATCACTAAATCAGGAGTTCTATCAATGAAAATGTATCAAGTGGACGCATTTACCCAAGTGTTATTTAAAGGCAACCCAGCGGCGGTTTTGGTGTTGGATGAATGGTTAGATGAACACTTGATGCAACAGATTGCTTTGGAAAATAATCTGTCTGAAACTGCATTTGTGAAAAAAATCGACAGCAGCAATTATGAAATTCGTTGGTTTACACCGACCACTGAAGTGGACTTTTGTGGACATGCGACATTGGCCAGTAGTTATGTGCTTTTTGAGTTTTATACGGCTGAAAAAAATATCCAATTTCATGTCAAAAATCTCGGTATTTTTAACGTAAATAAAGCTGAAGATGGAAAAATTCTGATGAATTTCCCTGTGCGTCGGGCACAGGTCGTGAGCGAATATCCTGAAGAGCTACGTCTAGGGTTGAGTCAACCTTTTAAGCAGGTTTATCAGAATGCGCAGGCGTATATCGTAGAATATGAAACGGCTCAACAAGTCTTAGATGAACAACCGAATTTTGAAATTTTAAAACGACTGGGCAAAATCCGAACCGCCATCACAGCGCCGGGTACGATTACCGATGTTGCAATCACTGCGGCAGCCCAGCAATATGACTGTATTTCACGCTATTTTGCACCGGGTAATGGCATCAATGAAGATCCTGTTACGGGTTCTATTCATACCGGAATCGTGCCAATTTGGGCAGAACGTCTACAAAGACGTCAGATCTTAGCGTATCAAGCATCAAGCCGTGGTGGTGAGTTACATTGTCAAATGCTTGAAAATGACCGTATAGAAATCTCAGGCTATGCGTGTTTGTATATGCAGTCGGACATTTATATCTGAACATAAATCAAATACATGCTGTCTCATTCTGCAGCATGTATTTAATAAAAAGTAACTATTAATCCAGAAAAGCTCAGCATAAAATCAAAACCAATCTGATCGACAGCACTGCGCTGATTGATGCTAAATATAAAGGACACTTGAATTACATGCGTATTAAACATTTAACGCTTTCACTTTTTTTTGCAGGTTTAAGTACAAGCCTCTTTGCTCAACCTGTATTGGTTAAAACTGAACAAGCCATTGAAGAATATAAATTAGATAACGGTTTTCGTGTGGTTTTGGCGCAAAACGATAAAGAAAGCAAAGTGTTTATGAATACGGTGTATTTCACGGGTTCTTTAAATGACCCAGCGGGCAAAGGTGGTTTGGCACATTTGCTCGAACATTTGGCCTTTAAAGGCACTGAAAATGTCAAAGGTGATGAATTTCAGCGTCGCTTAGACCAATTCACGCTGATGACCAATGCCAGTACGGATTATTTTTCAACGAAATACACCAATGTGATTCGTCCTGAACAAAGTTCAATCGATCAAGTTTTGCATTTGGAAGCAGAACGGATGGATAAATTGGTACTTCAGGAAAAATTTGTACCGACAGAAATTGATATCGTTAAGCGTGAACGTGAAATTCGTTTAGATCAGCCATTTTCAGTGTTAATCGACCAAGTTTTAAAAGAAGCCTATGGCAATCAATCTTTAGGCCGCTTACCGATAGGTGATTTGAAAGAACTTCAATCTATCAATATGAACGAATTAAACCAGTTCTATCGCCGTTGGTATGCGCCAAATAATGCAGTGATGGTGATTTCTGGTAAGTTTGATAAAGCGGCTGTATTAAAACAAATTGATCAACAATTTAGCCCAATTGCCGCACGCCAAATTCCTGAACAGGCCAAAGTCCCTAAATTAGATGGAACGAAATTAAAGCAACGCGAATTTACAGTTCATAAGGGCAGTGACTTTGGCAAATTTAATATTTATTTAAATGGTGCAGTCGAACCGATTAAAACTGCTTTGGCGGTATCTCCAACTTTGTATACCTTACAGCCAAGTGGGCATTTGTATCAAAGCATGGTGGAAACAGGGACAGCAACCGCAGTTCAATCGACCACATGGTTAGATAAAGATTTTAATTTGGTGTTTATGGGGGCGATATATGGCCCAAGTCATGATGCAAACAAAGTGGCAACCAGTCTGGCACAAGGTGTAGAGCAGAATAAAGCCTTTAATGATGTTGAGCTAAACCGTGTTAAAAGCTTGACTCGAAATATGGCTGACAATGTCAAAAATAGCGCAACAGCACTTGGCGAGCGTCTTAGTTCTTATACTGTGGCTTATAACGGGGACTGGTCTCAATATTTCAGAGACTTAGATAAAGTACAAAAGCTGAGTGTAAGCGACGTGAATCAAGTGTATAAGGATTTTCTAAAGCCTGAATACCGTGTCACAGGAAATATTCTACCGACACCTGCAGACCAGAAGAAAGCACAGCAACAGGCTGCGTCGAAACCTGCTGAAACTTTAGATCAGCAAGCGCCTGCAGAAGAGCCGTTGAAAGATGCGAGTGTTTATCGTTCTGAAGTGAAGCAATATGTTGCAGAGTCTAAGCAATATTTAAATCAGAAAGAAAAGCAGATTCAGCGCGCTAAATTTAAAAACGGCATTCAGTATGCATTGTTTCCAACTAAAACCCGTGATGACAAAACCTATGCCACGATTGCATTGGATTTTGGTACAGCACAAAGTTTAATGAATAAAGGTGAGTTGCTAGATTTGACAGCTTACCTCATGTTCCGTGCATCTAAAGATCAAAGTTTGCAGCAAATTGCCGATAAAATTATTGATGTTGGTGGCGGTGCAACGGTCAGTGCAAATGATAATGGCCTGATGATTCAAGTGGTTGCTCGTAAAGAAAAATTTGCTGAATTTTTGCAATATGTCATTGATGTTATTAAAGCACCAGCATTTGAACAGTCACAATTTGATTTAATCAAAGCGCAAAGTTTGTCGAGTTTGGATCGACCTTATACAGAGCCTGATACCGTTGCAGCAATGACTCTGTCGCGTATTGTCGAGATCTATGAGCCGGGGGATATTCGTTATCACTTCGAACCTGAACTTGCGAAAAAACAAATTGAGTCGGCTACACGTGATCAAGTGCAGCAGTTACATCAAAAATTCTTTAAAACACAGCACGCACAAATTGCGGTAACAGGTGATTTTGATACCAAGCAAATAGAAAAAATTCTGAAAAAAGAATTTGCAGATTGGAAAACCAGCGAGCCATATCAACGCTTAGAGTCTACATTTACAGCGTATCCTGCACAGAAAGTGCATGCATTGTCTGAACAGCGTGAGTTTGGTAGTTACCAAGCCATTATGACTCTACCTGTAGGTGTAGAGCATACCGATTCTCCTGCGCTACAAGTATTACGCCACATACTCGGTGATTCACAGTTGTCTTCACGTCTAGCTCAAGAGTTACGTGAAAAGAATGCACTGGTTTATGGTTTTAGTGCAGACATTAATTTTGATGAATGGGTGAATTCGGGTGTGCTGAGTATTGATGCAAACTACACTGCGGGTAAATCAGCACAAGTTTCTCAGTCTGTTCATACAGTTTTGCAAAACTTATTGAAAAATGGCGTGACGGAACAGGAAGTAGAAGCAGCCAAAGCCAGTATTTTGAAAAAGCGTTTAACTGCACTTGAAGATGACCGTCGCATTCATAGTATGTTGATTCCACAGTTAGAAAAAGGTCGTGATTTAAACTATCGTGAAAAGCGTGATCAACGCATTGCTAGTTTGACCAAAGCGGATGTTAATGCAGTCATCAAAAAATATATTCAACCTGAGCGTTTGGTTGAGGTGATGGCTGACCAATATGGTCAAGCTGTAAAATCTACTCAAAAATAAACTTAAAAAAAGTCCTCCATCTGGAGGATTTTTTTTGAGCTACATTGTATGACTTGATTGCAAGATTATCTTAACGAACTTATAGGCGGTAGAACTGACGGGCATTTTGTTGGAAGACTAAAGTCAATGCATCAGGATCATAACTCGCGACCGCATCTGAAAATGCGTCAATAATATTCACCAAGGATGCACTCACACTATCCATCGGGAAGTTAGAGCCAAACATCACACGGTATTTCCCAAAGCATTGTAGAGCATGAGAAATAAGCGGAAAGGCGCAATCGAAAATCTCTTGTTTAGATGCAAGGCGTTGTTCTTTATGAAATTGATGACCCAGCACCGGCATGAATAATCCAGACATTTTGGTATAAACATTTGGGCAACTTGCCAGTTCAGCTAAATCATCTTTCCAACGAAACAAGATATTGTCACGTGAAGTTTGGGTTAAGCCTGTATGTGAGCCGACAGGTCCAAAGGCACCGACAGGTGTCCCAAAATGGTCCAGCACGATAGATGTTTCAGGGAAAGCACGTGCTAAAGCGGTTAAATCACGAATTTGGTCTGAATAAACCCACGCATCAAAACTTAAGTTCATTTGAGCAAGAGCTTCAAAACCTTTCATAAATTTTTTATTGGTATAGAGATGCGGTTCATTGGTCCATGCATGAACTTTCGGGTCTTCATGTACAGCTGCCATTTTTCGTATGCCACGAAAATGTGGGGAGGCTTGTTTATGCATTTTAAGAATTTTCTTAAAACTACTGTCACTTGGGTCTGCAGTGCCGACTATGGCGCCAAGTTTAATTTTTTGAGCGTTAAAGTCTAAGGATTCAATGAACTTGGTTTCACCAACTACCCCTTTGCCTTTATGGTCATGCCAGCTCGCTTCTACATGTACGATTTGATCGACCTGATAATGTCCTGCATCTTGCTTATAATTTTCAGGCAAATACGGTGTCGTCACATGTTTGGTCAATCCAACAGTGTCAATTAACTCTTGCGGCTTAACTAAGCGCATCATTTTGTCGAGCAAGTAGGGATGTTTACCCAATAATTTCACGGCAAGTGAAGCGGCATGTGGGGTATTGTATGGATCCCATTGATGTATATGTGAATCTACGATGGCAAAATCGAGCGTCTGCATTGCTATCCTTGTCCTTAAAACCATGTCCATTTCTTGCGTATTTCATTGTATTTTCGAATACGCGAGGCACTGAAAATAGCATGAATGATGAAAATACAACGTTATGACTAAATATTAAATCAAAGCTTTGTGAAAGAGAAGTTGTATAAAAAAAGCCCCGAAGGGCTTTTGATTAATGCTGATGATCGTGGTCGTGATCATGCTTATTTGCATGGAATTCTTCGTTATGACGGAAGCGAAGATAGTTTTCAAACTGTTCGCAATATTCATCATAATTATCTTCAAGCATCATTTGAAATTGTTGAAGAATATAAGACATCACTTGATCTTTGGTATCACGCATTTCTTTGCCATCTTTGAAGCCATTTGCAGCAACCCAAGTATTAAAGCGAGCAGTACCAAATAACATGGCAGCACTCACTTGACCGCGCATTTCTGCAGGTTTGACTTGAGAACCTTTTTCAACACGACAAAATTCATTGGCTTGTTTAATAAATTCATCCGCACGTTCAAAGAAAGCTGCATTCAACGCTTCTTCTTCGGTTACATCAGTAGCTTCAATCTTTTGAACCATGAATGTGTCCTAGCATAAAAATCTAATGCAGTATTATAGGCAAAGCCTTGCAGAAACTAAACCTTTGACTTAATCTAAAAATAGCCTAAGTAAAGTGGAATACCCCATGCAAGATGCAATCGCAGTGCAAAGTCTGAAAAGTGATATTGCATTACTTCGACAAAATGTTTGGCCGCCCTCAACCTTAGCCAATGTAGAAGGGCTGCCCATTTATTATGGTACACAATCTGAAGTAGCCGAATATTATGCACAGTGGACTGGCTTAATTGAACGTGCTCAGGACTTATTTCAGCCCTTTATGGAAGATGAAGTCCTCGATGCAGTCCATTTGCCGAGTCATTTGAATCTGCCGCTTTTTTATTTTCACGTGGATCGTATTCGAATCAACAAAACACGTGCGAAAGAATCTAAAACCTTTCGGGGTATTGCCAGCTTAGTTGAAAAATGTGGGCAATTTGAAGCAGATCAAATTCAAGCGATGCGACTATGGCTAGACAGCGATGATACGGCAGCTTTGGTCGCACACCGTGAATTTATTGACCTCAGAACCTATGTATTTCAACATGGACAAAGTGAATACACCCGTACCCGTTTTTATGTGAATGGGATTGTTCTCAGTGTCGAAAACGACTTTAAATTGGTGGATGCCCGTGATAAACCACGTAAAGCCCGTAGTGATAGCTATAGCGACCCTTTAGCCGATAACAATACGTGGAAAATCTTTGGGAAATATCGTTAATCAAATGTATTGACGATATCACTTAGAGCGTGGACTTAGTTCGCTGTACAAGGAAGCTTCGGGTTATTTAATCCACGCCCTAAAGTGAATATAGCCACTATGGCAAATGCGACAAAGATCATCACCGAATACAATAAGGTATTGGCATTAAAATGATCGACAATATAGCCGCCAAACAGTGAGCCACACGCAATCATGAGTTGGAAAATACCAATAAATAGTGGCATGCCTTTTTCAACAGCTTCAGGGGCATGTACAAACATCCAGATATTGGCCGTTGTAGGAAATGCCCCAAAAGCGAATCCCCATAATGCCGTTAAAAGATATGCACCGAATAAATGAACTGCAAAGTGTGGAAAGCTAAAAAATACTACGATAAAACTGAAGGCAACAAAAGCAAGGGTATAGCGGACATTGATGTTACTGCTATAACCCGCAAATAAATTACCAAAGAAACCGGCTATACCGTAGATCAATAATAATGAACTGATGGTGGTCGCATCAAAGCCTGCATGATTTTTAAAAAATGGGGCGAGATAGCTATAAGAAGAAAAATGAGCAAAACCAATTAATAAAATAATAATCAGGCCTTTACGTGCTTTATCATGTTGAATCAGTGCAGGTAAATCACTAAATCGAATAGCCGAAGTGGGTGGAAGTTTTGGGAGAAATTTGATTTCTAAAACTAAAATGATGATGCCAATCGCTGCAATGATTTGAAATGCACTACGCCAACCCAACCATTCACTTAGCCATGTACCTAATGGAACACCTAATACCGTCGCTAAGGTAACACCTGCCATGACGATCGCAGTGGCTTTGGCTATGGCGAGATGACTGGGTGCGACACGTCCACTCAAGGCTATGGCTGTTGCCCAAAATCCACCGATAGCAATACCCAATAGAAAACGGCTAAACAACAACAGCGCAAAGCTTTCTGCGAAGCCAGTTATAAAATTAGCAATGACCATAATCACGGTTAAGGCAATCAGTAAGATACGACGGTCAAGTTGCTTCACAGCAACAGAAAGCAGGGGCGCTGCGATCGCACCCATAATGCCAGGGAGGGTAATCACCCAACCTGCGGTACCTACACTAATATTTAAATCTTGAGCAATGGCATTTAACACGCCAATGGGTAAAAACTCACTGGCGACAAGGGCGAAAGCTGTAATGGCAACCGTGAGGATTGCAAACCAATTCCCTTGATTGGGAGAAGATTCATCAGGCTGCTGCGTCAACTGTTTATCTGGTTTTAAAGCTGTAGCATGCGGATTCATAGCGTTACACCTTAATTATTTAATTTAATAGTGACTGTTATAAAAATAAATTATTTGATTAAATTGTGAGCGTCAATTATTTTATTAGTGAACGTTATAAAATATAAATGTTAGCTTATGATGAATGATTCAAAGCAAGAAAATCAGCACGCTAATCCAGCCGATTCGGTCAAGAAGCGTGGACGACCTAAATGTTTTAATGAACAGCAAGCCTTGGAAAAGGCGATGATGTTGTTTTGGCAATTTGGCTATGAAGGAACGTCCATCAGTGATTTAACTCAAGCTTTGAATATCACCGCACCTAGCCTATATGGCACATTTGGCGACAAAACGGCGCTTTTTGAAAAATGTATTGAATACTATAGTGAACACGAAGTTCAGCCTGCAGAAAAAATTCTACAAGCAGGCCAAACGGCTAAAATTGCGATGGAATTGTACCTATATGACAGTATTCAGCATTTGGTACAAGCCAATAAACCTAAAGGTTGTATGGTGGTGGTGGCAACAATGAATTGTTCACAGCAAAACCAAACCGTACAAGAAAAGCTCAAACAACGTCGTGCCTATACTAAAACAAAAATTATGGATCGGCTCGCTATAGGCGTGCAAAATTCGGAAATTGAAAGTTTGGCTCATGCAGAGCAATTGACTGATTTTTATATGACCTTATTGCAAGGGATGACCATACAAGCACGTGATGGTATGGCCTTGACGCAATTACAGCGTATGGTGAGTAATGCGATGAAATCATGGGGGTTATTAGCACAAGGTCCAATCAGTATGGATCATGAATTAAACTCCCAATAGCAACGTAGTCTTAACGTACTTTTCTTAGTTTTTTTGAATGACTGTTGTGCAAATACTATTTTGATGTTTATTTGCAGGGATGAATTTTAATGTCACCCAATTCCATCACACTTATATAACCATCAACCGCAATTAAATTGTCACTTTGACTCGATAGAGTTAGACATTCTCCAGACTTGACGCTGGATAGTAGCTGACCTTGCTGCGGATTCAAGTTCATACTGTAAATACTCAGTGTGCCAGCATCGGTTTTGATTTGGTAAGACTCATCACCATAGTCCTCATTATTATTGCGCAGGACTTTAAAGGTTCGTCGTGTCTGATCAAAGTTTTGAGTTGGAGAAAGCGGCTTTTCTACTTGTAAGGATGCCGTGCGCCTTAATTCGGTGCTTTGCACAGGCTTATGTTGTTCACTACAAGCACTTAGTAATGGGAAAAGGATAAATATAAGTGAAAATGAAAATAGGGGATGAATTACAGGTATGTGACTATTCAACATAAAACCACCCTGAATCTAATTTTTCAGATAGCTTATTTTAAAAGTTTTTATCCAGAAAACAAAAATAATAGCTTCTCAAAATATTTCAATGTAACTGAGTCAAACTAAGGAAATGATGAATTGAAATTAGGCGAATTCGAATCTGAATGTCCAACAAATGAATATCTATATGACAATGTGGGATGCAAATAAACAGGGAGACTCATTGAATCTCCCTTAGGTTTTATTTAATAAGTTTTCGACTCACAAGGAATTGTTCTGTCGCTTCTAATAGCTTATCAGCATAAACCTCTAGTTTTGCCGTCAACCAACCGAGAACAAACCAATCGCTAGCTTCCAGCTCTGTTTGCTGAATATACTGTGCAGAAGAGGAAAGGACTTGGTATTCCTGTGCCGCAACTTGTGCATCATTGAGTGCTTTACTGTATTTCTGCAAATTTTTTACATCGTAAATCGACGTCAAAATTGGGAAGCTAAATTTAAGCTCTTGTATGCGTTGAGAAAGTACATCTAAGCTTTCAAAATTGTTAATGTCGGCATCATTTAAAGCCTCTTGGAGGGCTTTATATTGGTTTTGCAGGGTTGTTTGAGCATACCATTTAAAATCATGTTGCTGCGGCGCATCATCGAATTTCAAACTAAACATTAAAAGCTCAAGATAATGATGTACATTTTGAGTCGATTTAACCAAATTGCCTAATTTCTCTTTGCAATACAAAATATCTTTAGTTAAGTTTTCTGAAGTCGTTGGGTTTTGTAAAAAGCCTCCCAAAGTATTTTGCATGTGCTCAAAATGATGTAATTGTTCAAACTGTTGCTTAAATGCACCCAATTGCAAAGCCCATTTTTCAACGATATCACTGTTCCAATCTTTAAACAGCGAAATGGTTAATTGTAGATGATGGAGTGCTTTCTGAGCTTGTATAATGTGCTCTGCCTGCGCAACGCCTGCAGAAATTGCGGCAATATTAGGCAGAAGGTGCTGCATTTCCTGTGCGATTAAAAGTCGTAAGTTTTTTGCGGCAGTATCTTTTTTACTGAGTTGAAATTCTTTAGCTTCAACTGCTGGACTCACAGTTTGATTCAATGCCAGCAAGTTACCGATTTCCGCTTTACTGCGAACATCCAACCATAAATGGTACTTTTTAACCCATTCAAAACCAAAGGCAAGGAGCGATTGAATAGAGCCACTTTTAAGCTCAAATTCTACTTCATGAACCTCTATTTCTGTACTGTTTCTGCGGATACAGCCGACATCTAAGCTAACTTCGATCTCGGCATCTTCAAACTCTATGACGCGATAAGTTCTGAGTATGTCTGTTTCAAACTGAAGTTGTAGAGAATTTTGCTGATCGCCTAAAGTGGTTTTTAAAACCGATTGAACTTCAGCTTCATTGGCATAGACCGATAAATCTAAAGCAGGAGCTTGTTCAACTTCACCCAAATCTAAGTTATGTTCAAAGCGTTCAATGTGACTTTTACCTGCAGCTTTCAGGGTTTGAATCCAGCGCGTTCCTTCTAAACGTTGACGCAAGGCTGCATGCTGCTGTGCCATTTTTCGATCTGGGGTATCAAAATATTTAGCTTTAAGTTGAATTTGTTCCGATTTTTTTGGATCGAGTGCTTTTAATAATGCAGTTCGACGTGCTTCTGGAATCTGGAACTTTAATTCAACTTCAACCATGGTTTTCTGTCCTGATGTCACAACTTCATGATCTGGCATGAAGCGATCTTTAAATTTTTATAAAAATGAAAAACTAAAATGCGCGTAAATTTTCTATGAGCTAAACGCGTTTCGATTGTAGCGAAAAACAGTTGAGAAGTAAGACTTGACGGATTTGAAAACTCTGATTTTGGACTAAGATAAGTTTTAAAAGATGGATATTCCATCAATTGTATAATTTACTATTGCTCGAGTTACATGGGAGCAAAATAAAATTTTACGCCTTTAAAATGGGCGAGTTTTGAGCTATGTTGGTTAAAATAAGTTCAGGATGAGCACAACATGAATTCACAAGTACAACCCAAGTTTAATCGAGATTTAAAGCCCGAATTTCAGTTACCTATTCGTGACTACTCGCAATTTTATCGATTTTATTTGACTGAACATCGAAATATCATGAGCCGACGTTTACATGCCACAGGCAGCAGTATAGGACTCTATTTCTTCACGAAAGCAATTTTAAAAAAACAACCAAAGTATTTTGCTTATGGTCTGGTTTCAGGTTATGCCTGTGCATGGGTCGGACATTTTTTCTTTGAAAAAAATAAGCCGGCAAGTTTCAAGCAGCCTTTATACAGCTTTATTTCCGATTGGCGCATGCTTTCTGATATTGTGAAGGGGAACTTAAGCTTAAAAGACCGTAATTTAGATAAGATTGATAGTTAATTATTTATTAATCAAACGTTTAATTTTTATTGATTTTGGTGTAGTTTTTTGAGTAAATGACTTGTAAGTTTAGAGTGATTAGTCTAATAATGTTCATATTGTTTATTCACTGTTTATCTGAAAGATAAATAGACGATAAACCCCAGTTTTCCAAGCCTAGAGTGACCTTCTCTAGGCTTTTTTTATGGCCTTAGAAAAGGTCTATTGTTTGAAAGATTTAACCACAAAAATGTTCACAAAAAAAATAGGCTAGACTTTTTGATGCTCTGAACGCTCCCCAAAACGTTTCTTACCAAGCACCAAAAAGTCTAATAGGTTACTCATTATTATTTTTATAAAGTGTTGTGTTTTTATGCGCTGCGTTTTGTGTTCTTCTGTTGCAGTATTAAATAATTTGTATCAGTTTTGTTCTATACCTGAAAATAGGTATTTTTTGCCATTTTCTACAGAAAATTCAATTAAACATTTATATAAGCAGTCCTGTGAAAAGGAATATAACTTTCTCAGCGGCAAAGCATTAAAATTTTATGCCCCAAGCAACATTTCATAGACCTAATCGTTATAATATTCAAAAGTTTTAAGTTGTGATTGAACTATGCGTGGTTTATACCTCATTACCAATGATGATCCTATCGAATTGCTTTTAGCCAAACTCGAAGGCGCGATGGCAACTTATGAAGTTGCTGTTTTGCAATATCGCCGTAAAAAAGTGGCAAAGGAAGATCAGGCTTATGAAATTGAATACATGAAAAATATGTGTAATCAATACAAAGTGCCTTTTGTTATTAATGACGATTTAGAAACTGCAGTTCAATATGGTGTGGGTGTACATTTAGGGCAAGATGACGGTTCAATTGCTGAAGCTGTAGCACGTTTACCTAAAAATGTTTTGATCGGTCGAAGCTGTAATAATTCTTTAGAACTGGCTGAGCAGGCGATTGCAGACGGTGCACACTATGTGGCTTTTGGCGCCATTTTTGCGACTGAAACTAAGCCTGAAGCAGGCAATATTGGCTTAGAAACGCTAAAACAAGCCAAAGCGAAACTAAATGTACCTATTTGTGCAATTGGTGGTTTAACTGTAGAAAATTCTGCTGAAGTGATTGAAGCGGGTGCTGATCTTTGTGCTGTGATTAGTGATGTATTAGGTCGTTCAATGTCTGCTGTAAGCAGTCGTGTTTATGAATGGTCTGAGCTTTTTGCTGAACAAGCTTAATTTTATTTTTTAGATTGAATAAGTAGAGAATTTTTATGAGCTTATCTGCTAAGCAAGAACAATTATTTAAACAAGCCAGCAAGCATATTCCTGGCGGCGTAAACTCTCCTGTACGCGCATTTAATGGTGTAGGCGGTACACCGGTATTTATCGAAAAAGCGCAAGGCGCATATCTCTATGACGTAGACGGAAAACGCTATGTCGACTATGTCGGCTCTTGGGGCCCAATGATTTTAGGTCATGCGCAGCCCGACATTATTAAAGCGGTTCAAGAAGCGGCTGTTGATGGTTTAAGTTTTGGTGCGCCAACCGTTCATGAAACGACTTTGGCGGATATTATTTGCGAAATTATGCCGTCTATTGAATTGGTTCGTATGACTAATTCAGGGACTGAAGCGACTATGACAGCCATTCGTCTTGCTCGTGGCTATACCGGCCGTGACAAGATTGTAAAATTTGAAGGTTGCTACCACGGTCACTCAGATTCACTCTTGGTTAAAGCGGGTTCAGGCTTACTCACTAAAGGTGAAGGCGAAGCGACTTCTGCAGGTGTTCCTGCTGATTTCGCCAAACACACTTTAACCCTGCCGTACAACGATATTGCGATGCTGAAAGAATGCTTTGCAAAATTCGGTTCAGAAATTGCAGGTGTGATTGTCGAGCCAGTTGCAGGCAACATGAACTTGGTGAAACCAATTGACGGTTTCTTGCAAGCGATCCGTGATGTCTGTGACGAGCATGGTTCTGTTTTCATCATTGATGAAGTGATGACAGGTTTCCGTGTCGGTCTTGGCGGTGCGCAAGCGCATTATGGCGTAACGCCTGACTTGACTACTTTAGGCAAGATCATTGGTGCTGGCCTGCCTGTGGGTGCATTTGGCGGCAAGCGTGAAGTGATGGAATGCATTGCACCTCTTGGCAAAGTTTATCAAGCAGGTACATTGTCTGGTAACCCATTGGCTATGCGTGCCGGTATTGAGATGTTTAAACATTTGCGTCAGCCGGGCTTCTATGAAACTTTGACTGAAAAATTATCAGGTTTGCTTGCAGGCTTACAAGCTGCTGCAGACGAAGCGGGCATTCCGTTCTTTACTCAGCAAGTAGGTGGTATGTTTGGTATTTACTTTACAGATCAAACTGAAATCACAGGTTTTGATTCAATTTTGAAATGTGATGTAGATGCTTTCCGTACCTTCTTCCACGGCATGTTACAGCGCGGTGTAAACTTAGCGCCTTCTGCGTTTGAAGCAGGTTTCTTCTCAAGCGCGCATAGCGATGAAGATATTGCATTTACCATTGAAATGGCGAAAGAAGTTTTTGCTGAAATGAAGTAATTTTCATTTAAATCGGTAAATTCTGCTTTAGAATAAAGCCCGCAGCCTGCTGTGGGCTTTTTTGTTGTTTTAAGTTCAGCTTTTTAAGAAAAGGATTTTTAAATGAAAACCAAGCATTATTTAACTTTGGCAGATGCAGAATTTTTACTAAACACAGCACATGCTTATGCAGTCGAAAATGGCTTTAATGTCAGCATTGCGGTTACGGATGAGACAGGCAATTTATTAGCGATGAAACGAATGGATGGTGCATCGCCAATGACAGCAAATCTATGCTTAGAAAAAGCCAAATGTTCAGCCATCAGTAAGCGCCCATCTAAATTGTTTGAAGACTTGATAAAAGGCGGACAGATGGGTTTCTTAACTATGCAGACGTTTAACGGTATGCTGGAAGGTGGTGAGCCGATTTTGTATGAGGGGCAATTGGTGGGTGCAATGGGTGTGTCTGGTGTGAAGTCATTTCAGGATGCAGGAATTGCACAGCAGGCGATAGAGAAGTTTTTAGCACAGTAAGACTAAGCATGATCTTGAGTGAAATAGATAATTCAGCCCAATCGATATGTTGGGCTTTTTTTTATTTTGATTTAAATGTCTAGGAACTTCGCCCATAGCATTAAATCGAAATTTTCTAAGATTGAGCCGAAGCATTCAGCATGAAATTAATAAATGCTTTGAGTTTAGAAGACTGATAGTTAGACTTTGGATAGAGTAAATAAAAAGGCCGAGTTGTTTGGCTATAAGATTTGAGAACTTCCACCAACGCGCCGCTTTGTAATTCTTGCTCCACTGAAAAGCGGTAGACCTGCATCAGTCCCGCACCTGATTTAGCTAAGATTAAGGTCGAGAGATAATCATCTTTACAGGTAATTTTTCCTTGCACATCAACCATAATTTTTTTGCCTGCATCCATGAGTGACCACGGTCCAGACTTACCTGAACTCGGCAATTCAAACAAAATACATTCGTGATGCTGTAAGTCTTCGATGTTTATAGGTGCAGGGTGCCTTTTCAAATATTCAGGTGTAGCAACAATGCATAATGCAGCATCTTCAAGTTTTCGTGCAATTAAGCCAGAGTCGGTTAACTCATTACCGCGAATCGCAATATCATAATCATCAGTTACTAAATTTACATTATGGTTGCTGACATGAATCTCGAGCTTGATGTGTGGAAACAGCTCGGCAAATTTAGCCATTTTAGGCAGCAGTCGATAATGTGCATAAGCTGTAGGTACGCTAATTTTCAGTAAGCCGATGGGGTGTTCCTGTTCACCGCTGATTTGCATTTCACCTTCGAGTAGGCTATTCAGGGCTTGTTTGCAAAAATAATAATAATGCTGCCCAGCATCGGTAATTTTAAGTTGGCGTGTAGTGCGGACAAATAGCTTTACCCCAAATTTTGCTTCTATGCGTGATATCGCTCTACTGACTGCGGCAGGAGAAATGCCTGCTGCAATTGCTGCAGCAGAGAAACTTTTCTTTTCCACGGTTAAACAGAATAATTCAAGACTGCCGATTTGCAGATCATCATAGTGACGCAACATAATATTTCTGCTTATTAATTACATGATGTAATAAGTAAATTAAATTTGAAGATCTTTTTCAAGAATTTATTTTCGATAAAGTGGGTTTAACAGCTGATTCAGCACTGGCTGAGAGCAATTATTTATACAACTCCACAACGAATATCGGAGATACATATGGCGATTCTCAACTACGAAACAGGCCCGATTCAGGCAGAAGCAGCGTTTACTTCAGACTTCCCGGTTGCAAGTGAAATCAAGATGCATGATTTAGTGAATATGCAGGAAATTGAACGTCGCAGCATGGATGTGCGCCCGGGCATGCGCCACAAATATATGCCACTTGGTTTTGACCGTTTTAGTGGTGCGCTTTGGACTGGTGGACGCTACTTATTTGATACTTGGGAAAATGTAAAAGATTATGAGCGTTTCACCAGTGAAGAATTGGAATTTGAGCCGAATGTAAAGTTTTGGAGCCGCCCATTTTTCTTGAATGTACAGCGATATATTTGGCGTGTTGCTGGTGCGCATGATTTTAAATCCTTAGCAACATCGCATCATGTTGTTCGTTTTGAGCGGTTTTCGACACAGCATGATCAGTTAGATCAGCTGCTAAAAGAGGTTTGGCCGACTTTGCGAGAGCAAGCGAAGGCGCAAGGTTTGTCCAGTGCTTGGCTGATGTTTAATCAAGATGAAAAGCAAGTCAGTATTGTGACCGTGGCTGCCAAAGTGGATACAGGTAATGCGGCTGAGGATAGCATCAAGGCTTTGGCTAAACTTGAAAGCATGAGCTCTTTGAGTGAATTGTTACCTTCTGAGTTAGAGTTAACGCCACTATTTGACCGAACCAATCCAATACTTGCACAGTGGCTGCCTCTATCTCGTGTTGCAGGCGGTGAACCTTCGGCACATCCGATGTCACCACCATTGGCGGCACCTACCGTCGAACCACAAAAATAAATACGATAAGGTGACAGGAGTACTGCTCTTGTCAGTATTAACATTTAAGAAACTTGTCCAGCAAATCTTGTCGTTTGAAGTATCAGGGTTTATTAGGGTACTATCAGTGCTAGTTTTATATGCTATGTAATATACTGATTTAGGAATTACATTAAATAATGTAATTCTTGATGCGTATATTAGGGATGAGCTGCAGCGATACATATATTTTACAATTATGAGTATTGATGTATCTCGAATATTGTTTGGGGATGAAAAGAATATTAAAGAAATTATCATAAAATAAAAAAATGATATTTGAAGAAAAATATCTATATTTGAAAATTTTTTATGCTCATTTAAAAAAGAATGGACGTTATACAAATTAAAATGAATGGAAAGCTATGGACTCAAAAGAATTAGCTCATCTGCTCAAAAAAGGAATTATTAACGAAAACCTAGAAATTTATAAAGGATTGTTCATAGACTACTCACCATCAGAAATAAAAGATCCTTATTTTATTGATGCAATAAGTTTTTTTAATAATTTGCCAGACGAACATAAGAGAATTTTTTTTTCAATCTTACGACAAGTAATGATTGATTCAATTAGTAATGTATTGGGTGTTATTGATGGCAGCTCAAGTTTAGAAGAGCACGATGGTGATTTTTCTTTGCTGTATGAGGGTAAGTCACTTGAATATTTACAAGATTATTTTTTATCCCAATTTGAATAAAACCAAAACTTAGGTTTATCTAATAAACTTAATAGAATTAAAAAAATATATAAGTTTAAAGTTGACCAAAAAGTAAATCATCAGTAGCCGAAAGTCACCTTCAGATATGATTCTGCGTTAGCATATCAATTGTTCCAACTTGAGTTATGTACCGAGTCTGTATGCTTTATCCCATGCCAAAAAAAATCCAATTTTCACCATCTCAAGCAAAATGGCAGCTGTCTTCAACACAGTCGGTATTGGTACTGGTTGGCTTACAAAATTTACGCTTGCAGCAGGGCATACAAGATACGCAGTTGATGGAAAATTTGATCCAACTGACCAATAAAGCCAAAGCCTTAGAGATTCCGATTGTCGACTTATATGGCGATGATTTACTTCAAGGCATGCAGCAGCTCGGTGAATATGCAACAACACACCCGCAGCTCATCTTTGCAGGGCAAATCACGCCTATGCTGAAACAGATCTTGCCGCATCTATATAGCGTAACAGAGCAAATCTGTATCGTTGATGACGCAATTGTGCTGAATAATCAGGAACAGCATATTCAGTGGGTGGACTCCATGTCAGGCCAAGGGATTCATCATATGAGTAGTTATAATTTGATGCGGCTTTGGAATCTGTCAGCACCAACTGAATTCGTTTTGTCAGCCAAAGGCATATTATTGGCTATTGCAGAGCAGTTAGATATGGACGCATTGGAAATAGATCCCTTAACCGATTTACGCAGTTATGGACTCGATTCCGTTGCCATGGTCAGCTTAATTGGGTTGTGGCGTGCCAATGGTGCAAACATTCGTTATGAAGACTTTTTAGATGATGCAAGTCTAAAAGCATTGCTAGAAAAATTGCTCAGTACAGACTAAACAAAGCCAATTGGAATTATTTTTGTTCTAAATCGGAAAATACGTCGGGAAATATGCCTTTGTGCATTGTAATTGTTGGCTAAGCTTTTTATTATTGCCGCCTTGTTTTTCGAGATCAGAACTGGATTGAACTTTGAGTAATTTTCTAACCGAACACCTGATACATCGTGACACTGACTTTATGGTGATCCATAAACCAGCAGGTTTACTCACAGTTCCGGGAAAAACAGCAGATTTACAAGACTGTGTTATCAATCGATTATTAAAAATTGAACCGAATACCTTGCTCATCCATCGTTTGGATCGTGATACTTCAGGTATTTTGGTTTTTGCATTAACCCGTCAAGGGCAAAATCGAATTTCACGCCAGTTCCAAGAACGTCAAACTTCAAAAACATATCAGGCATTGGTTGCGGGTACGCTCGAAGGTGAAGGTACTGTTGATGTACCCGTAGTGTATGACCCAGAACATCCGCCACTGCATATTGCCGATCCTGCACATAATAAGCCTGCACTTACGCATTGGAAAGCCACTGAACATTTTGAGATTCAGGGTCAAGCCGTAACACGTGTAGTGTTAACTCCTATTACCGGTCGATCCCATCAGCTTCGTGTTCATATGCAATATTTAGGTCATCCTATTGTTGGTGATACTTTGTATGCAACACCTGAGCAACAGAAGCTGATGCCGCGCTTATGTTTACATGCTGAGCGTTTAAGTTTTAACCATCCTGAAACAGAGCAAACAGTGGAATTTCACTGTCCTGTCCCATTTTAGGAAAATCATTTAAATCCCTAAGAATTCTGCTCACTATTTAGTGGGCTTTATGTCAAAATATATTGCTTTATGGTCTAGATTTTTGCTCAAATAACGTTCACAGTTTGAGCATAATATTTTCAGACCGAACTTGAGAAAAAGGTGGAAAAATTGCAGCAGTTTGCTATTGGTCAACGTTGGTTATCAGATACAGAAACGGAACTGGGTTTAGGTGTTCTTATTGATGTTGATGAGCGATCGGTCAGCATTTTATTCCCAAAAAGTGATGAAACTCGTGTCTATGCCCGTCACAATGCACCTTTATCTCGTATTGTTTTCAATGTAAATGACGAAGTCCAAGACCAAGAAGGTCAAATTTGGATTGTCGAATCTCTTGAAGACCGTGGTGGCGTGGTTCGTTATAACGCGGTACGTAAACTTGCCGATGGCACAGAAGAGCGTAAAGCACTAAATGAAACACGTATTGGTGCAAGTATTCAGTTAGCAAAACCATTAGATCGTTTGCTTGCAAGCCAAGTGGACTATAAAGAATGGTATGACCTGCGTATCGAAGCACTGCTTCTTCAAGCCAATATGAAGTCTAGCCCTCTACGTGGCTTGGTAGGTTCACGTGTGGGTCTCATTCCACACCAACTGTATATTGCGCATGAGGTTGGTAAACGTTTTGCTCCACGTGTATTACTTGCTGACGAAGTTGGTCTGGGTAAAACCATCGAAGCAGGTCTGATTATTCATCAGCAACTCAAAACGGGTCGTTCAGAACGTATCTTGGTCTTAGTACCTGATTCATTGCAATATCAATGGATGATTGAAATGCGCCGTCGTTTCAATCTTGAGTTCTCATTATTTGATCTGACACGTACAGCATCGATTAAAGAACACGATCCAGATCTCAACCCATTCTTAACAGAACAATGCATCATTGCGAGTGTCGATTTGATGATCGACCATGATGACTTGCGAGAACAAGCCCTTGAAGCTGGTTTTGATTTGCTCGTGGTCGATGAAGCCCATCATTTAATGTGGTCAGAAGAAGAAGGCGGCAATGACCGTTATGACCTTGTTGAAGAACTTGCTGAAAAAACGCCGGGTGTCTTGTTATTAACAGCAACGCCTGAACAATTAGGTGTGGAAAGTCACTTTGCGCGTTTACGTTTACTTGATCCACAACGTTTTAGTTCGCTTGATCGTTTCTTGGATGAAGAAGAGCAGTATCACCAAACAGCTAAAATTGCTGAAGTGCTGATGTCTGATCTACCACTCGAAGAAGGGCATTTGGCAGCGATTGAAAGCCTATTAGGTCATCGAATTACTGACGAGCCAGAACAACGCTTCCGTGCCATTCACGAATTATTAGACCGTCATGGTACAGGCCGTATTTTATTCCGTAATACTCGTGAAGCGATTCAAGGCTTCCCGGGGCGTGACTGTCAGCCTGCACCATTACCTGCACCAGAAAACTGGTCTAAAGATGGCAAGCTACGTGAACAAATGTGGCCTGAAGAAGCGCAGCTTGATGGCTCGTGGATGGAAACTGACCCACGTGTGATGTGGTTGATGGAACGTCTGCGTACAGACCTGAAACACAAAAAAGTGTTATTAATTGCACGTAGTGGTCCAGTGGTTGAGTCTTTAGAAAATGTACTTCGTTTGCATGCGGGTATCCGTACAGCGATGTTCCATGAAGGCATGAGCCTGTTAGAGCGTGACCAAGCAGCAGCTTACTTTGCTGAAGAGTCATACGGTGCGCAGATTTTACTATGTTCAGAAATTGGTTCTGAAGGTCGTAACTTCCAGTTTGCATCGGACTTAGTTTTGTTTGACTTGCCTGCAAACCCAGATGTACTTGAACAACGTATTGGTCGTTTAGACCGTATTGGTCAAGAAAATCGTATTCAAATTCATGTGCCTTATCTGGTTGGTACTGCTCAAGAGCGTATGTTCCGTTGGTATAACGAAGCATTAAATATTTTCTGTAATATCTCCCCGACAGCGCAAACTCTCCAAGAAAACTTTATCGTCAATCTGAAAGATTGTTTGTTGGCAGATAAAGGCCAAGAGTTTGAAGATTTGCTCGAAGCGGTGAGTGTACAACGTGAAGCACTTGAAGCTGAACTTCAAGAAGGTCGTGACCGTTTACTTGAGTACAACTCTTGCCGTCCAATTGTAGCGCAAGAAATTGTGACTGCACTTGAAGACTACGACGACAATACAACCTTGCCAATGTTTATGAAGCGCTTCATGGCGTCTACAAACATTGATTTTGATGAGCAAAGTAATGGTACCGTGATCATCAAGCCAACGGATCAAATGCAAGTTCAAGGTCTAACTTTGGACGAAGAAGGCATGACGGCGACGTTTTATCGTGACCAAGCACAGATTCGTGAAGATGCTCAGTATCTAACACTTGAGCATCCATTCACTGAAAGTGTGATGGAAATGATTAATACGCAAGGCTTTGGTAGTACCAACGTTGCTGTATTGAAATCAGCGGCTTTACCACAAGGTTCTGTGTTAATGGAAGTGTGGTTTAAAGTCGATGTCGTTGCACCGAAAGCATTGAATTTGCCGTCAAGTTTGCCACAACAGTTGGTTCGTGTATTACTGAGCGAAAAAGGTCAGGATTTATCGCAAAAAATTGCACCTGAAATTTTACGTCCTTATTTACATCATCTTGATGGTAACAGTTGCCGCCAAGTGGTTAAGGCACGTCGTGATGTCATTGAACAGCGTTATACGCAAGCGCTGGAAATTGCACGTGGCGCATTACCGGGCTTTAAACAACAAGCCAAAGAAATCTATGGTAGCAAATGGCAGTATGAAATTGACCGTTTGACTTATTTGAAGCAGTTCAACCCAAGTATTCGTGAAGACGAAATTGCACGTTTACAAAAACTGCAAAAAGAAGGTTTAACACTGCTTGATGGTCTGGCGGTTACACCAGAAGCGATTCAAATTATGGTAGTGGTTAAGCCATAAGCTAAGAATATTAAAAAAGCACCTTAGGGTGCTTTTTTTATGGCTAAAATTATAACTGTAAAATTAATCACGACAGATTTACGCTAAATCTAAGTTTTGTATTGTTTATTTTTAATCTAAATTGTCGACATCGGCATAAAAAAGTAGCTATTTTTCAGTAACTCTAGAACTTGATCAAAATCTTCGTGTTCATCCAACATATAAAATATGCCATCGAGCTTTGTACACTTTGGATGATTTTTTGCTAACTGAATTTGGATCGTACAGCGGTCTGCTTGGCTGCGTGTTGCATAATGAGCAATAAGTAAATCAAAGTTGATGTCATTGCATAGCGGCTGTTTTAAGGCAATGGCACCACAATAATCATGTATTTCAGGTAATAAGCGTAGAACTAAATCAGCCTCTTTGCTTTCCGCCACGATCAGCTCTGGGTCTGTGGTCCTACACAAGGTGAGTACTTCAGTTAACAGGTTTGAGTCATCTAGTGTATGGTCTAACACGATGACTTTTTGCGGTTGGGTTAAATCAAAGTCATTTATTAAAATCATAAAACTCCTGAAAATAGAATGGTTATGCTTTATTTATCTGCGTTATAAAATGAAATGGTGCTACGTTTGGAATCTAAAATTTTCTAAAAATGGTTTTGGATAATGTGTTTAGTCTAAGAACGTTCTAAGGTTAATCATGTCGTAGAAATGCAACATTTTTTGATTCGTAGCTCAGTTAAATATGAAATTGTTAATATAGGGCGCTACGCTTCATGCTCATTGCTATACCCAATATACAAGATTTATAAACTGTCGTTGTTGATATCAATTGAATTATGGAAGTGAAATGATTAAATGTATTAGGACATATAGCGATAGCATCATAATCAAATGATTGTTCACGAACTGCCTTAAGGTCGTGTTTTAATGCTTTAGTTAAGTAAAGTTTTGGCTTGGTTAAATTTATACGTCGATGCTAGCGAGTTGTGGGTAGTTCCGTTAAAATGCTTCAAATTTCAGCAGTTCGTTAGAAGAAAATAAAAATATGAAATCCTTAATTACCTTAGGTAGTAAAACGTCACACGGTGGTGTGGTTTCAGAATGTGAACCTTCATTTGTGATTAATGGTATTGCGGTGCATTTAAACGGCATGAAACATTATTGCCCGAAATGTAATTCGACTGTGGCTGCGATCGCGGCAGATCAAAGTACAACGGTAAAGGGGCGAGGTGTTGTGGTTGCTGGAGATAAAACCACTTGTGGCGCAACATTTTTACCGAATCAATCAATGGTCGGTTCACAAAAATAATCTGCAAACTGACTTTGGGGTCATATAGATAAACTCATTGAGTCCTGTTTAAATCGTAGAGTCCTGTTTAAATCGTATAGATCTCTTTATGATGGGTCATCATCAGCTGATTAGATGAGTTCTAGATGAAAAGCGCGATCCATTTTACCCATGCCAATGGTATTCCTGCTGCAAGTTATCGAAAGTTTTTATCCTACTTTGCACCGCAATTTGATGTGAAGGTGATTCCACTTATTGGTATGGATGAGCGCTATCCGATCACCAAAGATTGGCGATATTTGGTCGATCAAGTCATAGCAGATATCGAGCACCAATTTCCAAAACAAAAAGTGATTGGGCTTGGGCATTCTTTTGGCTCTTTAGTCACCCTTATGGCGGCTTATAAACGTCCAGACCTGTTTTCACAACTGATTATTATGGATCCACCTTTCGTAATCGGCCCTAAGTCCGCCATTTTTGAGGGCATGCAAAAATTAAAGCTCAAAGCTGTCGATAAAATTACCCCTGCAGCAATTACACTGAAGCGCAATGATCATTGGTCAAATTTGGATGAAGCATATACGGCACTACGGAATAATCGTTTATTTAAAAGTTTTGATGCGCAGTGTTTTGAAGATTACATCGCACAAGGCATTCAAGCTGATGAAAAACGCGGTGGCGTGACCCTCAGCATTCCAAAAGCCGTGGAAGCGCAAATTTTCCGTACAGTGCCTGCATGGTGGTGGCGTACTCCACGGAAAGCCTCTCAAATGCCTGTACACCTTATCACCGCAGATAACAGCCATTTTTATAAACAAGGTTTGCCTGACGGAATGAAGAAAACCTATGGTATAGATTATAGTGTAGTTGAAGGTGGGCACATGTTTCCACTTGAGCAGCCGAAACAGACAGCGCTACACGTCATGCAGTACTTACAGCATTAGAAAAATAAATTTTGCTCATAAAAAAGGAGACCTGAACGTCTCCTTTTTTTGACTGTTAATTTTTAGCGAATCTGTGCTTCGTCTAAATGGCGAGCGCCTTCCAGGATCATACGAATCATAATCATGGTTTGTTCGGCAACTTCTTTGCGTTGTTCTGTCGGTAGATCAATGACTTTTGCACCCATGTTAAACACCAATTGGGTAATACCACGTGCCACGATGTCAGGATGAGCCAACTTGCTTTGATTTAAACGTTCTAGGACGATTAAATCTTCTCTTAATTCTTGTTGGAAATAGTTAAGTTGACGCTCAACTGCATTTTTATAGGAATGCGAACCAGTATAGCCTTCACGAAGTAAAAGGCTTAAGTTGCCTTCATCGGCATCTAGCTGCTGAATAAATACTTCAACTGAACTACGAATAATACTGCTTTGGCGTGATGCCTGAAGGCGTGCTTCATGCAAAATTTGACGTAACACACCACCAGCTCGATCAATCAACTCAATGGCTAATTCATCAATATCTTTGAAGTGACGATAAAAACTATTTGGAGCAATGCCAGCTTCACGTGCAACTTCACGCAAACTCAGTGATGAAATACTTTTTTGTGGACCAATTAAATTAAGCGCTGCCTGAAACAGTTCTTCCTTGGTAATCGTTGCTTTACGGCCTACAGTGCGAACTGCAAGTGGAGTTTCAGCTTCAGAATGTAATTCTTCCTGGTACATGTTAACCATATTCGTCTGTGCAGACTGAGTCATATTTTTTAATAGATTAAAAACATTAACATATTATAGCGTCTGCTAATAGCTTTTGTGAAAATGTCGATTAAATGTACAATCGTATATACAAATATATATACATGTGTATAATAATCAAAAACCTCCCATGAGTTGTATTTGATTATGCATGTACTCGAAAAAGCGAAAAAGCCTTTAAACGCACTCAAAGACAGTGTTGTAGACGTCAATGCGGTAAATTTCTGGTTGCAGAAATTTAATCCGTTATGGTCTGGTAATCAGGCTCTCGGCAAAATTGTACAAAAAGAAAATGCAGCAAATGAGATGGTTAGCCTAACCATACAGGTGAACCGTTTATTTAAAATTGGCGAAGCTGGTCAGCATCATCCTGTTTTTGCTTGCGTAAATGGTATCCGTTACGAACGTACTTATAGTTTGACTCAGTTGGATGATCAACACGTATTACTTAGCGTAAAAAAAGTGAATACGGGTATTGTGAGTACATGGCTCGTAGAACAAGCGCAAGTGGGTGATATCTTAGAATTTGGTCAGCCTTTTGGTGATATGACTTTGGTGTCAAATTCTGCGCCGTTGCTACTATTGGCTGCGGGTAGTGGTATTACGCCAATGTTAAGTTTGTTGAAAGCGATGAGCAAAACTAAGCAAATTGCGGAGCAACCAATTCAGTTAATGTACTGGGTTAAGTATCACGATGATGCCGCATTCAAATTACGCTTCGAAGCTTTGGCAAATCAATATCCAAACTTTAAATTTCAAATTTTCTTTACCCAGGAAGAAGTTGCAGATCCACGATTAAATGCCGCTCACGCTGCTCAAATTGACGACATTGAGCACAGTACTGTGTTTGCATGTGGTCCATCGGGTTTCGTCACTCAGGCCGAAGCGTTATTTGATCATGCACAATGCTTTATGAGTGAAGCATTTAGCATGAGCCCAATTGCAACGGACGACATTGGCTTTGTGAATGTCACGCTTACACAATCCAATAAAACCGTCAGTATCCCAAAAGGCCAATCAATTTTAGCCAGTCTTGAACAGCAAAATATCAAACCAAATCACGGTTGCCGTATGGGCATTTGTAATAAATGTGCCTGCAACAAAGTTGAAGGTTCGACTAAAAATATGGTCAATGGTAGCCAAAATACAGAACCGGGTAATTTACTCAAAATTTGTGTGAACTCAGCACAGTCAGATCTCGTTATTGATTTATAAGGTAGAAAAAATATGAACATGCCTGTAAAAATTGAATATTTTAAAAATCCTAAAAACCGTGAGTTAACCCAATCGCAATTAGATGAACTTGCGCGTGAGCTTGACGCGATTAAGCAAGAAGTTTTAGATGACTTAGGTGAAAAGGATGCGAAATACATTCGTCGTGTGTATTCGACTATTCGATATTCATCTATGGCAGGTCGTGCATTATTGTTTGCAGGTTGGTTTCCGCCAGCATGGATTTTAGGCACAGGTCTTTTAGGTTTTGCCAAAATCATGGAAAACATGGAATTAGGTCATAATGTCATGCATGGTCAATATGACTGGATGAATGATCCTAAATTCAATGGTCAGACTTATGAATGGGATATTGTGGGTACTGCAGATAACTGGCGCCAAACTCACAATTTTAAACATCATACCTATACCAACATTAAAGGTATGGATGATGATATTGGTTATGGTCTCGTTCGTTTGTTCCCAGAACAGCGTTGGAAGCCGGGCTATCTATTACAACCGATTTATAGTATTCCATTTTGCTTATTGTTCCAATGGGGTGTTGCCATTCAAAACCTTGAATTGGGTAAATACTTTAAAGGTCGCAAAACAAAACAGCAGACCAAAGAAGAATGGAAGCCAATGCAAGCCAAAATCGGCAAGCAATTATTTAAAGACTATGTGTTCTTCCCGCTTATTGCAGGGCCTGCAGCATTACCGGTGCTTACAGGGAACCTAGTGGCAAATGGTCTTCGTAATATTTGGACGTTTAGTATTATTTTCTGTGGTCACTTCACCAAAGATGTTGAAGTTTTCCCGAAAAAAGTACTTGAAAATGAAAGTCGTGGACATTGGTACATGCGCCAAATTCGTGGTTCTTCAAACCTTACCGGTTCAGAAGCATTTCATATTTTGACAGGGCATTTAAGCCATCAGATCGAACACCATCTATACCCAGATGTTCCTGCGCGTCGTTATCGTAAAATGGCGCCAAAAGTACAGGCCGTATGTGAAAAATATGGTTTGAACTATAACAACGCAAGTTTAGTGAAACAGTACGGCAGTGTACTAAAACGTATTGTGAAATATGCGTTTCCATTTAAAAAGTAATAAACGCTACACTAAATTTACGGGAAAAAAAGCCATGCAATTGCATGGCTTTTTTATATTAACTTTGGGGAAAATATTTATTTCAATTTTTGATATGTAATTTGAGGATCTTAATCAAATTCATATAATTTCCTTTTTTAGCCATACGAATGACCAATTCAATTTCTTCTTTCGTCCACATCTGGCGAGTGGCTGAGAAGGCAAATTGAGCAAGGAGTACAAATGGATTTTCGCCAAATTTAATATGGAGGCCTTTGACATATTTCGGTGGATTGAATTGATTCATATTCTTTTCCCGCTTTTAATATTTGACCGCATTATTTCTAATTAATGAGAAAAATAGCACACTATAAAGTCAAAATAAAAGCAGAATTTTCAAAATTTAATCATATATTAGAGCGACTTAAATTTAAGTTTGTGATTGTTAACTTTGATTAATAAACCAAACTAAATCACTCGACTTTAGTCGAGTTCAGGTAGGCGTTTATCCTTTCCATTCATGAAATGGTGGGTGGCCAATTCAAACATAGCGAGGTCTTCATCGCTATTTCCATAGGCATAAACATGCTCATAGTCTTGAAGGTTAAATTGCTCCAAAACGCGAATTTTCTTTTGCTCACCACTACAGTCTAAGGTTTGATACAAACCAGTCAGTTTTTGGTTATTGGCTGCTGTTTCGGTACAAATCAGTTTGACCCCGAGCTTTTTGGCCACAGGTTTAAGATATAAATCGACGGATGCAGAAACCAATACGACTTCATGACCGCGTTTTTGGTGTTGCTGTAATTGTTCATACAGTGAAGGATTGAGTTCTGCCATCAAATGTTCAGCATATTGCGCTGCTTGATTTAAAACCTGCTCATGATTGGCTTGGCTAAACATTGCGGCATATAGGCGAGGACGCATTGCATGTGCAGGATATAGCTTGAGATAATAACCTTGAATCCAAGGGAGAATTTTAATCCCTTGGCGCACGATATGCCGTTTAGGCAGGGAATAGAAGATGAACCCTGTAAAACTGTCTTTATTACACAGGGTTCCGTCAAAATCAAATAAGGCTAAAGTTTTAGGTTTTTGATGCGGCGCATGCATGTTTGATAACGTCCATCGACTCGTGTGGCAAACCAATTGGTATTGTAATCACGGCTTAATTTCGGCCCAGAAATTACGACTTCAGGCATCATGGCATAAAATGGTTCTTTTCCGGTCTTTTCTTGGTACAACTTTTTGACCGCTTTATACGTCAAAGTATCTTCAAAGTCCTGATCTTTTTCTTTTTTAAGATCTGAACGAATTTGACGTGGCGTCGCGATCACATTGTTTTCTGCAAAAACGGCAATCAACGCGGTTTCAGACTGGCTTTTTGCAGAACGTGGAGAACCATCTTTATTATAAAGTAAGAGGTCACCATCTAAGCCGAGCTCAGCAGGGGTCAAGTCATTCAACATGCTTTGGAATGCCGCATTACGACTCGAATAACGACCCGAGTTATAATCTGCAAAACGATAAATCGGTTTGTCATATTCAGCCGGATACATCATTAAACGGTGGATGCCATAATACAAACCGCCATATTGGCTATACATGTCTGTGCGTAGTGCGGCAATATTTCCACCTTGGCGTTTGTGGTCTTTGGCATAGCCTATATGGACTTGCATCGAACCCAAAGTAGTAATTGGGTTGAGCTTTTCACCAATATCTTGTCCAACCAGTTTCGCCGCGCCTGTTAATGCACTCACGTGATAATGTTTAGACATATAGTCAAAAATTTCACGATATAGCTCGTCTAGCTCACGTTCAGTTTGAACACGGCGCATTTGGCTGAGATAGTTATCTTCTGGGCTCGGCTGATTTTTTAACACATCTTGGAAATAGCCAGCGACTGTACCACCGATGCCATCACCCAATTTATCTTTAAACTTTTCTTCAAGACGATCTTGAACTTCTTTAACGGCTTTTTCACCGAGCCCCGGCACATGCGGATCAGCAACAAAATTGGACTCTTGATCGACCACAGCAACAATCGTACAGACATTTTCTTTCGTGGTCGGAATACCGAGCTGATCACTAATGTCGTAGATATCATTGGCCCATGACAGACGTTCATTCACGCGAGGTGGAATGGCTTTTTTAATCTGTTCTGCTTCCATAGTGGGTTCATCTTTGCTCCACCATGAACCATTACCACAGGCAGCCAAGCCAATGGATAAAGCCAGTACAGAAAGGGATTTAAAGCATAATGTGGTCGAAAAAGTTTTGTTCATATTTTCCAATAAACTCAGCCATATGGGGGCGACAAAGCAGGAGCAGTATACTATGCAAAATACATAAGTAATGAATAAATATGTATATGCCTCATAGGGGACTGTCAATCTATTTATGGAGATCTACGCGTGTAAAAACAAGCAGTTTGGTTAGGATGATTGGAAAAAGAATGCTTTTTGAGCTAAATAGATGAATATTCCAATATCATTTTCAACAGATTATAAAAAATGAAGGTATATACTAGCTGAAATCCATAATTTTTTAAGGGGATTATTATGCCAGCTAAATTTTTCAGTCGTTTCTTAGGTTTGATTGCGTTAGTTATGGTATTGGGGGCAATCGTTATTAACTTTGTTGTGGCTAAACCGATGGTGGAATATTGGATCTTACTCTTACTACCTTGTTTTGCTGTTCCAATTTTAACATCTGTGATGATCACGAAGGATGAAAATCTTTAACGTCATTGCACAGTGAATCAATATTTCAATCTATATAAATGAAGAATAAACAGTCTTTGCGTAAAGCTCACCTAGGGTGGGCTTTTTTGTGAATTAGGCAAAAGTCTTTTATACTATGCAAATGAGAAAGTTAAAACGTCAGCACAAATTAACGGTATCAACCGTGATTTGGTCAACGGAACAAGATGCCGTGTTGATCGAACATGCAGATTTAGCTATGTCTGAATTAATCCAGCGCTTGGGATTTAGTGAAGAAGACATTTTACAAAGAAAAGAAGTATTAGGTTTAAACCGGCGGGCACGTCAAATTCAACGTTTATATTTTAAATAATTGAAATCAAATTCATTGAATGCTGCGACAGATCTAAAATGTCTGTGAATTTAAAAACCCACAAACTGTGGGTTTTTAAATTTTTGCTCAATTATTTTGCAACAGCTTCAGAAGCAGAGGCTACTTCAGTCGCGTCCTGAGCAACTTCAGTCGTTTGAACTTCAGATGCAGCAGCTTCAACTTTTTGTTCTTCAGCAGCAAATGTAGTTGTAGCAGCAGAGATAAGTGTAGCGAAAAGTACTTTGTTTAAAGTTTTCATGATTCAATATTCAGTCTATTTTTTTGGAAAAAAACAACTTAATGTATTAATCATGATAAAAGTGTAATTAAAATGGGTTGTTATGTGGCTAGATTGTGAACTTTAACGAAAAATTTATCACAATAAATCAATGGCTTGAAATCCATCACAAAATAATATGTGTCATTCAAATATCGTTTAATATTTTAAAGACTTTAAAAAAAGAAAAACCCGAATAAATCGGGAAGTGTATTTTACGTTGTTATTACAGCGAAACTTACACACTTTTCGCTTAATAACAATTTATCGCACAATTATGACGCCATGATGAAACGGAGGTTATTCAGCAGGGCATTCAATTTTGAGTTTTTCTTTGTAATAGTCCTGTGCAATCTTCAAATCATTCAACATTTTATCTTGAGTATAGTCTTGGGCTGCGAGTTTGAGCATGGCAGGCATGTAGTTAGTTTTATATTCATGAGGGTAGTCATGACATAAGACTTGGGTTTTTTCCTTGATCGATGTGCTTGGGGCATCTAAAACATCAAGGTATTGACTGATTTGCGCATCTGACTGCTCAAATTGTTGAGTCGCTTGTTCCGTTGTTAAATCAGCGTTTTGGCTTTCAGCTGCAGCTACCTCGTCATTCGGTTGTTGGCAGGCAGTCAGAAAAGTAGCGAAAAATATAAAAGAGAGAATTTTCAATTTTTTCATAAAGTTCAACTCACTCGTGTGAATTTATAGATTTAAGTTTTCAATCATTTTAGCAGTATCCCTCTATAGTAACACCTGTACAGGCAGATCTGCTGAAAGTCTGATGTTGAATCGATAGTGTGTGAACTACATGGCTGATGCATAAGTTTCAACGACTCTTAAGCAAAAGCGTAGAATTTTTTGTTTGGAATTACTAAACTATCGCATTGCAAATTTGCCGTCCAATTCCGAAGCTTCAAATTCCTCAATTCAATCGTTGAGCAATGTTGATATTCATTGTCATCATTCAATTGCATAATCATTGCCATGAAACGTTTTTACGCTCAACAGATTTTGTGAACATACATTTGAATTTAGCATTGTTAAAAGTGGATTCGAAGATTTCGAATGTGGTTCGCGCATCATTTGCTAAATATAGCTAGAGGTTAAAACATTGAGTCAACATCCTGTCATTCAAGAATTATTCGATCGTCCCATCGAGAGAAAACTGTGGGTGGCACCTATGGCAGGGGTTACAGATCGCCCATTTCGTACCCTTTGCAAATATTTTGGCGCAGGTCATGCGGTCAGTGAAATGATGACGGCAGATAAGACGTTACGCATGAGTAAAAAGAGTCTTTATCGTGCCAATTTTGATGGTGAGATAGCACCTATCTCAGCTCAAATTGCAGGGTCAGATCCAGCTGAACTGGCTGAAGCCGCTCGCTATCAAGTGGCAAATGGTGCGCAAATTGTCGACATTAATATGGGATGTCCGGCGAAGAAAGTCTGTAATAAATTGGCAGGTTCCGCGCTGCTCAAAGATGAAGATTTGGTGGCCCGCATTTTAGATGCTGTGGTTGATGCAGTTGATGTACCCGTGACTTTAAAAACCCGCTTGGGCTATCTCAATGGCCATGAAAACATTATGCGCGTTGCGAAACGTGCCGAAGAAGCTGGCATTGCTGCATTGGCACTTCATGGTCGTACACGTGAAGATATGTATCTGAATACGGCGCGTTATAGCTTAATTAAAGATGTGAAATCGTTGATCAATATTCCTGTGATTGCCAATGGTGATATTGATACACCCGAAAAAGCCAAATATGTATTGGATTATACTGGTGCCGATGCAGTCATGATTGGTCGTGCAGCTCAAGGTCGCCCATGGATATTCCGTGAAATAGGACATTACTTGACGACAGGTGAGCATATGGCGGCGCCAAGTATTATGGAGGTTCGTGACGTATTGCTTGGACATTTGTCTGAATTATATGGTTTTTATGGTGAATATTCAGGTTGTCGAATTTCACGCAAACATATTGCTTGGTACACCAAGGGTTTACGCTCTAGTAATGAGTTCCGCCAAAATATGTATAAAGTTGAATCTACAGCAGATCAATATAAGGTTGTCGAGAACTATTTTAATCACTTACTTGATCATGGTCAGATCATGAGTGATGTTCAAGTTGATCAGGTCAACTTGCTTGAAACCAAGTAACTGAAAGCCAAACGAAATAGATATGTCCAATTCGATACAAAGTAGGTCGACTTAAATTAGCTGGATTTATTTGAAATAGATTTAACTAACTTGATTCACATGATCTGAAACAATTCTTGAATTGTGCATCGATGATGGCCTAAATTACATATAAAAAGCCCTCGTTTTAGAGGGCTTTTTTTATAGGCATTCATGTTTGAATGTCGCGTTGAGCGAGGTCTTAGTTAAAGCGCATTTCTAAAATCAATTGATTGATCAAGTCAGGTGCTTCCAATTCACGTATTTGAGAGACGTTGGTTCCCGCCCAAAAAGCACCATATTCATGTACACCATGCTTGCTAGCAGCGGCATGTAATTGTTTGCCTAAATCATAGCTATATGGGTAAGCTGGAACGGTCGGGCGTGTTGGTGTGTCAATATCTGTGTGCCAGTTATTGATAATGCCACGAGCAGGGCGGCCTGAAATACTCGAAGTGATCTGCGTGATGGGTGCATCAAATAATGCTTTGCGATAAGCTTCATTTGCATTTGATGTTTTGCATTGCACAAAAGCAGTCCCCAATTGAACAGCATCTGCACCCAACTCCATAATTTGATAGGCCTGATGTCCATTCATAATACCACCAGCCGCAACGACTGGACATTGAATATGGCGTTTCAAGAGCTGAACCAAGTCACGTGTCTTAACGCTACTATCAAAGTTTTCATTGAAAATGCCACGGTGACCACCAGCTTCAATACCTTGAGCAATCACGATATCAATGCCTGCAGCTTCGATCAGTTTAGCTTCTGCTAAGTTGGTTGCAGAAACTAGAGTCAAAATACCCGCTTGTTTCAAGGCTTGAATTTGATGTGGATGTGGAATACCAAAATGGAAGCTTACCGCTTTAGGGCGCGTTTCCAGTAAGAGGTTTAGAAAATGGTCATTGTCTTTAAAGCTTGGATAAATACAGTTCAGTGCTTCAGGAGCTTCTGCATTATATTGAGCAAAGCGTGATTTAAATTGCATGATCCATTTGGCAGCAACTTGTTCATCGAGTTCTACTGTGTCATGACAAAAAAAATTGACCTGAAAAGGTTGTTCAGTGAGTTCTTGAGTTTGTAATATTTGTTGACGTGCATTCTCAACACTGCTTGCACCTAAACCCAGTGAACCAAGTCCACCTTGATTTGACACTTCTGCAGCAAGTTCAGGTGTAGAAACACCTGCCATTGGGGCAAGAAATATAGGGTGTTTGATGCCAAGTTTTTCTAATAAAGTCATGTGCATACTCCAATCACTCTAAATACTTTGCCCAAGCGAGTGAAATTAAGCAAATAATATTCGTTATTTCTTATCAAAATGGTCTTGAGCCTACACCAATGCTGTACTTAAAATTAAGCGACACCTCATGTCGTATTAATGATGTATGACCCGACTTTTGACGGGGATACTTTTAAAATAGTGCTGTGTTCACTTTAAATTTTATAATTCTCCCATGTCTGAACGGATCCGTGAAAAACTGCAAATTTTAGCCGATGCTGCCAAATATGATGTCTCATGTTCTTCGAGTGGTAGCAAGCGCCAAAATAAAGACAAAGGTCTGGGTAATACTGGAAACGGTATTTGCCATAGCTATACAGAAGATGGCCGCTGCGTATCATTGTTAAAAATTCTATTTTCCAATGTCTGTATTTTTGACTGCGCATATTGTGTGTCCCGTCGAAGTAACGACGTAAAGCGCGCAGCATTTACGGTACAGGAAGTGGTCGATTTGACTATGAATTTTTATCGTCGGAACTATATTGAGGGGTTATTTTTAAGTTCGGGGATTTTTAAATCGGCGGATTACACCATGGAACGTATGTTGCAGGTGGTAAAAAAACTGCGTTTAGAAGAAAATTTTAATGGTTATATTCATCTGAAGACCATTCCGGGGGCATCTCAGGAAATCATTACCGAAGCAGGTTTATATGTCGACCGTATGAGCATTAATTTGGAAATGCCGACAGAAGATGGTTTAAAAAAATTTGCACCTGAAAAAAGTCATGCCGAAGTCCAAAAAGACTTAGGTATCGTCCGAGACCGTTTGATTCAATTTAAAGATGAACGAAAAATTATACGCACAGTACCTAAATTTGTACCCGCAGGACAAACGACGCAAATGGTGGTGGGCGCACATCAAGAGTCTGACCGTGATGTCATACTGATGGCAGACCGTCATTACAAAGAGTTTAAGCTCAAGCGTGTGTATTACTCGGGTTATATTCCAATAAATGAAGAGGAGCGTGCGCTGCCAGCTGTGGGTTCTGCGCCACCGTTATTACGAGAAAATCGGTTGTATCAAAGTGACTGGTTGATGCGTTTTTATGGGTTTGAAGCGATAGAGTTGGTCGATGAAGAACATCCAAATTTAGAATTGGATATTGACCCCAAATTAGCATGGGCACTGCGTCATCCAGAGCTATTTCCCGTGGATATCAACCGTGCAGAATTTCAGATGATCTTGCGAGTGCCGGGAATCGGTGTGCGTTCTGCTAAAAAAATTGTTCAAGCGCGACGTTTTGGTAAAATTCATATCGACCAATTAAAACGTATGGGTATTTCCTACAACAGAGCACAACATTTTATACGCTGTGAAGATTCACCTAAATTTATTCGTGAACAACAGCCTCATCAAATAAGACAGCAGATTTTGCAAAGTGGTCAGTCGAAATATACGCGGCAAATTTCTCCACAATTGAACTTCGGTTTTTAGGACACAGTCGTGAGTATTTATGTCTTTGATGGCACGATGACAGGATTGTTAAGCTGTGTTTTTCGGGCCTTTCAATTTAAGCAATTTGACATTCAGATTTGTACAGATGGGCAAGTGCAGGCAGGTCTTTTCGCCGAAGTCATTGATGTGGCTAGTCACGATGAACAAGCACAGCGAGTATGGCAAGGATTAAAGCTTAAAGCATCTGAAAGTGCTTTGAAGCAGTTTTATTATGCGTTTTTATCCGAGCAGCAGCAGGCTTTTCAGCATTGTTTTAATTTTGCGATTTATGTGTTCCAGCAACAGCGTGATGTGTCTAAAAACTATGGCCATGCTGATGTATTAGGGATGAGCCAGTGGGCGAAGCAAGTGGGGCGTGAAAAGCACCGAATGGAAGCTTTTGTGCGCTTTAAAAAATGTCAGGATGGCTTGTTTATCAGTTTAGTCTCACCTGACTTTAATGTATTGCCTTTGATCGAACGGCATTTCAAATCACGCTATCAAGATCAACGTTGGCTGATTTACGATGAAAAACGAAATTATGGCATTTATTATGATTTAAAACAGGTGCATCAAGTGGATATGGATGCCACAACCATAGATAGGCAAATACAATCAGGCCATAGTCAATCCTTTAATATCGAACTGGATGATGATGAGGTTTTGTATGATCAGCTTTGGAAAGATTATTTTAGAAGTGTCAATATTGAAGCCCGACGTAATATGAAATTACATGTGCAGTATGTGCCACGTCGTTATTGGCGTTATATGAATGAAAAAGCGATTTAGGTGCGAATCATCTAGCAATTTTCGGGCATAATGATTGCGCTTTTGATTGTTTAAATGAGACTTTGATGAAATTATTTCTTGTTACAACCGTTCTGACGGCAATGACGCTCACGGCGTGTTCTGCAAATGAGCAAGAAAAGAAAATATTCGATCCAAAAAGTTATCAAGTTGCCGATGCTGCTGGATTACAACTACGCTTTGAACAATTAAATCAAACTCTAGCTATAGATTTTAGCCAACTAAAAAAAGTAGAAAGTTTGGCTTTTTCAGACCAATCCGCTTTAGATGTTCATAACTTAAAAACTTTAAATCAGCATTTTGTTGCCAACACCGCTTTAAAAAGCTCAAAAATTGCCTATTGCGAAGTAATGAATCATTATTTTTCTGAAATGTATCATCTTGGACATGTGAACTTGGCCTTGGTGAAAGACGTTAAACTACCAAATGCCGCAAACGAAGATTTGAGTCAGGTATTTGCGAATGCATACCAATTTTATGATTTTATTATCAACCGTTATACCACATACAAACAGGCACAAGAAACCATGCAATATGGTTGTAATCTAAAAGGCGCACTGACAGATTAAAAAAAGCCTCTCATTTGAGGGGCTTTTGATTTACTGAAATTAGCAGCCTGTTAGTTTTTCCGGTTGTGGACGTTCGCCAGGGAAGAAGATTGGACGTAGTTTGACACCGATACCGTTCCCAATGAAGGCAAATACTAACCATAACCAACCGTGTAAACTACCTGAAGCAATACCGCTGAAATACGCACCAATGTTACAGCCGTATGCTAAACGTGCGCCATAACCCAACATCAAACCACCGATCACAGCTGCTAGCAGTGAGCGTTTTGGGATATTAAAGTTCGGTGAAAATTTACCAGCAAGGCTCGCTGCGAGTAAGGCACCGAGCATGATGCCGAAATTCATCATCGACGTGATATCAAACCATAATGATTCGGTCAGTGCTTTGGCATTTGCAGGTTGCTGCCAATATGCCCAAGATGCAACATCGATCCCCATGATACTTGCTGATTTTGCTGCCCAAACAGCTAAGGCAGAGGTCACGCCCCAAGGACGGCCTGCAAGTGCGAGTGTGGCAAAGTTTAGTAAAGTCAGGATAATTCCGCCCCAAACCAATGGCCATGGTCCACGTAGAAAACGTTTCCAGCCGTGTTGCATTGCTTGCGGTTCAACTTCAAGCTGACCATGGCGTTTCTTTTCAAAGTAAACTGTTGCTGCGGCAATCAATATAAAGAGCACAAAGTTTAATGCCAGTGCAGGGACTACACCAAAGCTTTTGACTAAAGAAATCGGCTCAAAGTGGGGAAGGTCAAACCACCATTGAATATGCGAAGTTGCAATCAATGAACCTGTACAGAAGAAGATCAGCGTTACAATCATACGTGCGCTACCTGCGCCCACAGTGTACAGGGTCCCTGATGCACAGCCGCCGCCAAGTTGCATACCAATACCAAAAATAAAGGCACCGATCATAACGGACATTGAAACAGGATTAACGTTACCTTTGACTGGGTTGCCAAATAATTCACCCGCACCTAAAGCAGGGAAGAAGAGCAATACAGCCAAAGCCAACATGATCATTTGTGCACGCAAGCCACGACCACGACGCTCTTTAATAAAGACACGCCAACTCGAGGTGAAACCAAAAGACGCATGATAAAGCGTCATACCCAAAGCACCGCCAATTAAAAATAGCAATGCTTGGTTAACGCCTACAACCAGATAAGCACCAATGGTGCCTAAAATTAATAAAACAAAAGCCACCCAAATCGATACATTGGATCGATTGGCTGGCGCAGCAATAACAGACATGGAGAAAAAAGCTTAAAAAATGTATTTCTATTTTACGGTTTTTATATATTGTAAAAATTAATATTGTTTAGAATTCACACAATCATTGCTGTGAATAATTGATTTTCAATATTTGTAAAACTGATAAAAGAAACATTAAACTGGATTTACATTAAATAAAGAACCAATCCAACTTGAAAATAGCATGGCTGCAATGCCCCAGAGTGCAACACGTAGACTGCCTTTCAACATAGAAGTACCTGCTGCATAACTGGCTAAGGCACCGAGTAGTGCTAGAGAAATCACGCCAACGGCCATAACGGTTTTTTCAATATGCATGTCAGCACTGATCAAGATCGCAACCATCGGAAATAGTGCACCAATTGAAAAGGCTAAAGCCGATGATAGCGCTGCTTGAACGGGTTTTGCTGCGGTATTGTCATGGATTCCAATTTCATCTCGGGCGTGGGCTTCAAGTGCATCATGTGCAGTTAATTGGACTGCGACTTCATGGGCCAGTGTAGGCTCTAAACCACGTTGAATATAAATTTGGGTAAGTTCTTTAAGTTCTAGCTCAGGGTTCTTTTGCAGTTCTTTATGCTCCATGTGAAGATCTGCTTTTTCGACGTCTTCTTGAGATTTCACAGAGATATATTCGCCCGCCGCCATAGAGGTTGCACCAGATATGAGTCCTGCAATGCATGTAATGAGTAAGGTATGGCTAGAAGCACCACTTGCAGCCATGCCCATAATTAAACTAGTAACGGAGATAATGCCATCATTTGCACCGAGTACAGATGCACGTAGCCAACCTGTACGTTCCATAAAATGTTTTTCGGCATGATGTGAGTAAGACATTATTTTCTCTAAGTTTGTTATTTATATGACCTCATAAGATTGACCTGACATCAGTTAAATTTCAAGTTAAAAATGGATTGAACCAACACTTTGAACAAAAGACAAATATAAAAAAAAGCACCCGAAGGTGCTTTTTTTAAAGAATGCTTATTGTTGCGCTTTTTCTTTCACGTTTGCTGCACCTTGCTCAACAGCACCTGCTGTTGCAGCAGTCGCGTCTTTAGCTGCTTCTTTTGCATTGTGTGCAGCAGCTTCAGCATTTTCTGCAGCATTGTCAGCTGCTGTCGCAGTTGCAGTTGCAGCATTATCTACAGCAGTAGCTGTTGCAGTTGCTGCTTCTGAAGTTGCATCAGCGATGTCATGGCCTGCTTGGTCAGCAGCGTTTTCTAGGTGTTCACCAGTTGTTGCACCTGTTTCCGGCGCTTTGTCTTTATTACAGCCAACAAGTGCAACAGTTGCAGCCAAACCTAAAGCAACAAGTAATTTATTCATTTTGATCTTTCCTTTTTTTGTTATGCCCGTAGCATGGGCTGAATTTATATTAGCTGAAAAAATATTCAAAAATCGATCAAAAATTGTTGATTTAGTGTAATTTTATCCAGCTTATTTTGTAGTTTGAAAGGCTTTATATCTGCTTATGGCGTTAAGGGTTTTGACTAAATAATTCTTCAATTGAAGTCACAAGTAGATAGATAAATTCACTGTCTTCATGGCGCCATAAATATATTTCTTCCCCTAATTGCGTATCGTCTACCGTGCGCATCAATAAATAATCGCCATCGCCGTTATGCGCAATAGCAATGCTGTTTTCAGGGAAGTCTTCAATTTCACTGATGGATTGATGTTCTGCGGCTAGATGATTCGTTGTACGTTTTATTCTTTTCACATCGCTGCTGTCTTGGAAGGGAAAAAGCCACCAAGCTTCGATGTCATCACCATCTTTAAATTCATCCGCGCTAGAAAAGCTAATGCCGAATTCGCCACCATTTTCAATTTGCATTTTGGCTTTATATTTTTCTGGAAACTTAAATCCTAATTGTTCTTCAGTTGCAGTAATAAATTTTAAGTCTAATGGAAAGGGCATGATGTTGTTCTTAAATTATTTTGTTGATTTATGAATAAGCTAGGCGTAAATTTTAGTCAATATTTTTTACACTCGTTATTTTTATCCTAGATGTTTTAGTTGTGGACATACGGGCCATAAAAAAACCTGCAATCAATGCAGGCTTTTTTGAGAAATTAATCTACTAAGATTAAAGACCAGCAGATGCTTTAAGCGCTTCCACTTTGTCAGTTTTTTCCCATGTAAATGCGGTATCAGAACCTTCACGACCAAAGTGACCATACGCAGCAGTTTGTTGGTACATCGGTTGGATCAAGTTCAACATACGAGTAATACCGTATGGACGTAAGTCAAAGTGTTCACGTACAAGTGCAATAATCAAATCTTCAGATACTTTTGCAGTATTGAATGTGTTGATCGAGATAGATGTTGGTTCTGCAACACCAATCGCATATGACACTTGAATTTCACATTTGTCAGCTAGACCAGCAGCCACAATGTTTTTAGCAACATAACGGCCTGCATAAGCAGCAGAACGGTCAACTTTTGATGGATCTTTACCAGAGAATGCACCACCACCGTGACGAGCCATACCACCATAAGTATCTACAATGATTTTACGGCCTGTTAAACCACAGTCACCTACAGGGCCGCCAATGACGAACATACCTGTTGGGTTGATGTGGAATTTAGTGTCTGCATGGAACATTTCAGCAGGAATCACTTTTTTCACGATTTCTTCAATTACCGCTTCTTTCAATTGAGCTTGGGTAATTTTTGGATCGTGCTGAGTTGAAAGTACAACTGCGTCTAAGCGAACTGGCATGCCATTTTCATAAGCAAATGTTACTTGGCTTTTTGCATCAGGACGTAACCAAGCAAGTTTGCCTTGTTTACGTAGTTCAGCTTGTTTTTCCATTAAGCGATGCGCATATGAAATAGGTGCTGGCATAAGCACATCAGTTTCACGGCTTGCATATCCAAACATTAAACCTTGGTCGCCTGCACCTTGATCTTCAGGTTTTTGACGGTCTACACCTTGAGCAATTTCAGGTGATTGTTTACCGATCATGTTGATCACGGCACAAGTTGAACCATCAAAGCCAAGATCTGAATGATGATATCCGATACCATTTACGGTATTACGAACAATCGCTTCAAAGTCAACATTTGCAGTTGTTGTGATTTCACCGGCAAGTACAACCGCACCCGTTTTTACAAGCGTTTCACAAGCAACCCGTGCATATGGGTCTTCTTTTAAGATTGCATCCAAAATAGCATCACTGATTTGGTCAGCCATTTTATCCGGATGGCCTTCGCTTACAGATTCCGAGGTAAATACAGCGTACTCGCGCATAAGTCCTATCACAGTTAAATTTAAAGACGCAATATGTTACATCGAGAAAGCGTTTAGGACTAGCTTAACATGACCAAATTGGATGAAATTAATTCATTTCAATGACTTTTTAATTGATATAGGCATCTAAAAAATTGATATGAGCAATGGATTTCTCAATTTAATTTTTTATGATGAGCTAAAACTGAAATATTTTGTTTTGGCACAAGCAACAATGTGATTAGGCGTTAAAATGCCTAAAGTGGCATTTTAAGTGAATCAATTATAAGAAAAAATCAAATCAATATCCTGAGATTTATCAATAATGAATGTCATGAACTGCCAGAATATGACTGTAAACGACAATTATTCGTTTAATTTGAAAAATAAAACACAATAAGTGTGGGCTTTTGAGACTTGGTACACAAATTGCCTATTTGTCATTACGTTGAATGGGGAAACGTAATGAAACAGTCTGGTTTTACACTCATTGAAATCATGATCGTGGTGGCAATTATCGGCATTTTGGCTGCAATTGCTACTGTATCTTACAATGGCTATGTCGCTCGGGCGCAAGTAGCTGAAGTATTAACAATGATTTCACGCTATAAAATTAAATTGATGGAAAATTATTCAGAGGAACAAAGCTGTGTAGATTTGAATACAGCGCTGAATGAAAGTATCAGTACCAAATATATTGCGAGTAGTGACATTACTGATGTGGCAGGAACGTGTTCAGTGGTTTTTACGTTTAAATCAACAGATGTCAATTTTGCTCTTCGCTCAAAGCAGATCTATTTTAATATTCCAGATGATTTAAATGGTGCTTGGAATTGTCAATCGGATGATATTTCGCAGCGAAATTTACCTGCTACATGTCGTGGGATCTAAAGTATTGAATGTGAAACCGTGAGTATATTGGATCAGTGCTGATTCCACAGGGATGAGTATGCTCTTAGAGTTTCACAAACATTCATAGGTTTCTTTATTGAATATATTTCTTATTTCTAATGGTCATTTATCTGGATCGTCTTTGGCTGCTATTTATATTCACAATTTCCATTCGATGTATTGGACTTTTATCAATTACGAAGCGTTTGCTTTCGCCACTAAACTCTAAATATGCATTGCGCTGTCATTGATTCGCCATATAAAAGCGTCACTGTATACAAAATAAACGACATGCATAGACTTGAAATTGTGCAATAAGCGCCCAAAATACAGGTGGTGCAGGAATAATTAGCGAAAATTTGCCCCTGAGGCTTTACCCATTCCGCTTTTTTTAAGACAATATGCGCATCTTTGAATTCTTATTCATCTTACTCTTTTAAACCATTTGTTTGGACTCTGACCTATGACAACCCCGCTTAACGAACGTCGTATTGCAAACGCAATTCGTGTATTGGCAATGGATGCTGTGCAAAAAGCAAATTCAGGACATCCAGGTGCTCCAATGGGGATGGCAGATATTGCTGATGTGGTATGGCGTGAATTCCTCAACCACAACCCTGCAAACCCACAATGGGCAAACCGTGACCGTTTCGTATTGTCAAACGGCCATGGCTCTATGTTGCAATATGCGCTATTGCACTTAACAGGTTATGACCTGTCTATTGAAGATTTGAAATCTTTCCGTCAATTGCATTCTAAAACTCCAGGTCACCCAGAATTGGGCTATGCACCGGGTATCGAAACAACGACTGGTCCATTGGGTCAAGGTATTGCAAACGCTGTCGGTTTTGCACTTGCTGAAAAAACTTTAGCGGCTCAATTCAACAAAGAAGACATCACAGTTGTAGATCACAACACATACTGTTTCTTAGGTGATGGCTGTTTAATGGAAGGTGTTTCTCACGAAGCATGTTCATTGGCTGGTACTTTGGGTCTAGGTAAATTAGTTGTTTACTACGATGACAACGGCATTTCAATTGATGGTGAAGTAGAAGGTTGGTTCTCTGACGACACAGAACAGCGTTTCCTTGCATACGGCTGGCAAGTACTTAAAGTTGACGGCCATGATGCAGACGCAATCCGTGCGGCAACTGTTGAAGCAAAAGCTGAAACTGCGAAACCAACCTTAATTATCTGTAAAACCATTATTGGTTTAGGTTCACCAAACAAACAAGGTAAAGAAGATTGCCACGGTGCGCCGCTTGGTAATGATGAAATCGCTTTAACTCGTGAAGCTTTAGGCTGGACTGAAGGTCCATTTGAAATTCCTGCTGATGTTTATGCAGCTTGGGATGCAAAAGCCAAAGGTACTGCTTCTGAATCTGCTTGGAACGACACATTTGCTGCTTATGCTGCTAAATATCCAGCAGAAGCAGCTGAACTAAAACGTCGTCTTTCTGGTGACCTTCCTGCTGACTTCGCAGCAAAAGCGGATGCTTATATTGCTGAAGTAAATGCTAAAGCTGAAACAATCGCTACTCGTAAAGCTAGCCAAAATGCCATTCAAGCATTTGCACCACAGCTTCCAGAAATTCTAGGTGGTTCTGCTGACCTTGCAGGCTCTAACCTGACTTTATGGAAAGGCGCAGAAGGCGTTGAATCTAACCCAGCGGGTAACTACGTTCATTACGGCGTACGTGAATTCGGTATGACTGCGATTGCTAACGGTGTTGCACTTCATGGCGGTTTCGTTCCTTATGTAGCAACATTCCTGATGTTTATGGAATATGCGCGTAATGCAGTACGTATGTCTGCATTGATGAAACAGCGTGTGATTCATGTGTATACCCATGACTCAATTGGTCTAGGTGAAGATGGTCCTACACACCAACCTGTAGAGCAAATTGCATCTTTACGTGGTACACCAAATCTGAACACTTGGCGTCCATGTGACACTGTAGAAGCGTCTATTTCTTGGAAATCTGCGCTGCTTCGTTCAGAAGGCCCTACAGCATTAATCTTCTCTCGTCAAAACTTGCCATTCCAAACTCGTACAGCAGATCAAATTGCTGACGTTGCGAAAGGCGGTTATATACTTGCAAAAGAAAAAGGCGAATTGAAAGCAATCATCATTGCGACTGGTTCAGAAGTTTCATTGGCAATGGATGCTTACGCACAGCTTGACGGCGTACGTGTTGTTTCTATGCCATGTGCTGAAGAATTCGTAAAACAAGACGCTGCTTACCGTGAAGCGGTTCTTCCTGCTGCGATCCGTGCGCGTGTTGCTGTTGAAGCTGCGCATGTGGACTACTGGTGGAAATTTGTTGGTCTTGATGGTCGTGTAATCGGTATGACGACTTACGGTGAATCTGCTCCAGCAAAAGACTTGTATCAACACTTTGGTATTACTGCTGATGCTGTTGTTGCTGCTGTGAAAGAAATTACCGCTTAATCTGTAAAGATTAACCGTAATAAAGACGCCCCAGAGAAGGGGCGTTTTTTATTGCAGAGATTAAATTTATTTTAAATTGTGAAATAACGATTTGTAACGAATGAATTAAAGCATTGGTTTAAAATTAATTCATTCATGCAGTATTCAGCCACGGGTGCAATGTTGCCCCAAGTGAGGAAACGATGAGCCTTTACGATCAGATAAATGATGAAATTGTACTGATGGATGCTGGTGAACAGAAATGGATTGGCACAGACTTAGAGCTTGAAGCCATGGTTGCAGTAGAATTGATGTTGCAAGATTTGCAAGAAGACAAAGTGATTAAGATTCGCCGTAAGAACCATGAAAAGCATACAGGTTTAAAGCAGGTAGATCGGATCTTGGTTGAAAAGCTATAAGCTGAATGGTTAAAAAGTCCGAATCTTCGGGCTTTTTATTTGTCTATTGTATTTATAAAACAGATAAGAAAACGTTCTTTCAAGACTCATCATGTTTAAAAAGAGCGCATAAAATACAGTGTTTTCAACACAAAAAGCTTTATTTCAGTTATAAAAATCCAGTGATCATTTAAAAAAGACATTGAATGTGCAAATACAAATTAAAAATTTAACTGAAATTTCAAAAAGCCAATGGCAGCCGCTCTGGGAGCTGTATTTAGAATTTTATAAAAGTCAGGTGGCGGATGCAGTGACCGAGCGAACATGGCAAAGGTTACATGCTGCTGAGTGCGAACATATGTATGGCTTTGCAGCCGTAATTGAACATCAAGTGGTTGGGATCGTGCATGTCATTGAACATGAGAGCTGCTGGACATTGCAGCCTTATGCCTATTTGCAAGATTTATATACGCTTGAAGAATATCGCGGGCAGGGTATTGGCAAGGCGCTGATCGCGAAAGTGAAAGAATATTGTGATCAGCGGCAGTGTGACCGTGTGTATTGGCTTACGCATCAGGACAATGAAACAGCACAAAAGCTGTATGATCAAATCGCGAGAAAAACTGGGTTTATCCAATATCGCTGTCATTAACTTAATGTAAAAGGCCATTCCAAATCAACAGCAGCTCTTGCGTGAAGAGCTGCTGCATCTAAGTATTAAGCTGAAACTTTAAAGTTTTTAGCTGAGTCTGCATCTTGCTGAATGATCCATTCTCCGCCTACGCGGAAAGATGATGCTGAGGCATAGGTATCTTCCATGAATTGGAAATAGCTGATTAAACCATTTTGAACTTTGGCTTTGATTGAAAAAGGCGAGGTAAATGTATTTTTAGCATACACTGAGGTGTAGGTGAATTGACCAAATACAGCTACGGTTTCATCTTCAGCGATCATATCCGTGATTTGAAAGTCATCGATATTCCAGTAAGTGCCGACATTGGCAAAGGTATATATATAAATGTCTCTACCTGTGCCAGACCCAGCCCATGGCTCAATTTGTTTAAGTTCTGGGTTGCTGAAGTTTAGGGAAACATACGCCGCGTCTTCTGCAACCAACAGCTGAGTTGCATTTTCGACGAGTTCTTTTGAAGTATTCATAAGAAATGCCAAAACGACATCTTTGGGTGTTTTAGTGTTTAAGGCTTTTTCAATAGCCAGCGATTGTTCTGTCATTTTTGGGTACTCAGATTTTTGTGATGTCTAAAAATCTTAAGTGGATTTGTTTTGAAAACCTACGACTCAGATGGGTTGATGTTTCCTAAATTTAGGATAAATAGCTCATGGATCAATTAAATTTTTAATTATTTGAAATATATGGGAAATTTAATAATTGAGAGTGGTTATAGATGCTGCTACAGATTTTACAAAACTATCGTTCTAAACATGCAACAAAACGTTTTATCTTTAAAGCTGTAATACGGCTAAAAATCTATAGACTTAATGGTATTCGAAAGTGAGATAAAAACATGAACTTTAAAGCATTAACAATCGGTTTGGCGGTAGCATCAGTTACAACAATTTCTATGGCAAAACCTGTTGCCTATCAAATTGATCCTACTCATACAGCAACAGTTTTTACTTGGAATCATTTTGGTTTCTCAACACCTTCTGCAAACTTTAGTGACATTCAAGGGACAATTAATGTCGATAATGCAAAACCTGCAAATTCGTCTGTGAATGTGACGATTCCATTATCGAGCTTAAATACCAATGTCAAAGCATTAGATGATCATTTAAAAACAGCTGATTTCTTTGATGCTGAAAAATATCCAAATATCACGTTTAAAAGTACAAAAGTTCAAGCGATCAGCAAAACTAAATACAAAATCACGGGTGATTTAACAGTTAAAAATGTGACTAAACCAGTGGTATTGGACGCTGTATTGAACAAGCAAGCCGTTCACCCAATGACTAAGGCGGAAACGATTGGTTTCAATGCAACGACTTCTTTTGATCGTTCAGCATTTGGTGTCGGTGCATATGTACCGAATGTAGGCGATAAAATTACGGTAAATATTACGACTGAAGCGGCTGTGTCTACAGCAAAGGCAGCAGCGAAATAAGATTTAGCTCCCTCAGCTAAGTTAAGAAAGCACCCATTTGGGTGCTTTTTTATGTTTGGCAGATATTTAATTGGTGCTTGATCAATCGCGATTGAGCAGCAATAGGCAGCCAAAACTGATGAAGATTCCACCGGTAATTGCGTCAATTTTTTTACTAAATTTTTGATAGTAATGGGTCATTTTAGGTGCTGAGAATAAGACCGCAACCAATGCAAACCAAATCAAACTTTCAATAAAGACTAAAGCCAATAAAGAGCTTTGATCAAAAATGCTGACCTTTGCACTGATCCCAATGGAAAATACACTAGTGAAATAAACCAATGCTTTAGGATTGGCCATATTGGTCAAGAAACCTTGGAATAACAGCGTCAAAGGCGATTTTTTCTGTACAGCTTGCTCGGTTGGTTTCGTTATTGTGCCGAGGTCTTTACTCCATGCAGATTTTAATAACTGAGAGCCTAAATATAAAAGATATAAGCCACCCAAAATCATGAGGCATTGTTGTAACCAAGCCATTTTTTGAAATAGAAAATGTAAGCCACTTATTGCACAAATTGACCAAACTAAAATACTGAGTGATATACCTAATGCGGCAAATAATGCATGTAATCTGGATTGTCGAATAGCACTTTGAGTGACAAAAAAGAAGTCTGGGCCTGGGCTGATGAGAGCAAAAAAGTGGATGAGCGCAATGCTGAGTAAGGGAGTCATTCTAATGGCTTATACGTTTTGAAGTGCAACCGTTATAAGCCATTTAGCATTAAATTAATAGCTGTTTTAAAGCTCAAGCTGTTGTAAAAATTGTTGCAAAATAAGGGGAGCAACACGTTCTAAATAAGGTGCATGTTGTTGGCTTTCCATGCGTAAATTTGGGATGTTAATTTGTGCTTTATGCAGTTCACATGTATGCCCAATTAGCCATTTTTCCATGGCCTGAGCTTCTGCTTCAATATGAAACTGTAGAGCTAGAATATTGGGTCCATAACTAAACGCTTGATTCGGGTAAATTGTTGAGCTGGCGAGTAACTGTGCATTTGTAGGTAAATCAAAGGTATCACCATGCCAATGCAGTACAGGCACTTGATCTAATGGCGCTAATATATTGTCAGCAATAGCATCAAGTTCTAAGTTACTCCAACCGATTTCTTTGCTATGACCTGCATAAACTTTCGCTCCCAATGCATGCGCAATTAGCTGAGCACCTAAGCAAATGCCTAAAGTCGGTAAATTAGTCTCTAAACGTACTTTAAGTAAGTCTATTTCTTTTTGTAGGAAAGGGTAGTCATTAGTTTCATAAACTCCGATCGGGCCGCCCAAAATGATGGTAAGCCCTGTATGTTGCATAGCTTTACTGAGGTCATCGATACCAGCTTCGAAGTATCTCACCCGATAACCCAGTTGATAAAATACATCTTCCAATGAACCCAAATCTTCAAATGCAAGGTGTTGAATGACGTAAATGGTTTCGTTTAATGCAGTACTCATAGGGATTTTTCAGGATTAAAATTTCAAAATAGAATGTAGCTTGAATTGTCGGAGATTAAAAAGGAAAACTGTAAATTTTTCACAATTGCGAAAAGAGATAAATATAGAAGTTGGCTGAAGCGTATTGTTTTTTTCTTTGAATGATTAGGTCTGAAAATTGAACTTAGCATTTAAAACTTTTGTACTGTGAAGTAAGGGATTCTCGGAAGGCTTTATTGGCAAAATTTATGAGAAAAAGTGCATGAAATTTTGATAAAGCTTTGGTTTGCTATAAAAAAAAGATGAAAAACCAATGGAAAAGCGTTTAGAGATGCGTATGATGAAATCTTCGACAAACAACAGTTCATTTTTCTTTTAATATCATCAAATAATTAGATAACTGATTTTAAAAGTAAAAAATATAAGCCAGGGAACTTGTATGCAGTCAAAACATAATCGAGATGCCAGTCTCTTGCATGCGATACATAAAATTTTATTGAAGGAATGGGACCCGTTAGGGATTCGCCGTATTCCTGCTTTACGTGATGAATATGATGATTATTTGCCCAATATTTTTAAATTAATCCAAGAGGATTCAAGTGAATCAGAAATTTTTGAATATTTATGGTGGGTTGAGCAAAAGGTCTTAGAGAAAGAAGGGCGGAAGGAACATACCCTAAAAATTGCGAAAATGTTGAAGGCAATTGAGCGCTAGTTTGCGGTCGTGTACGCATAAAAAAACCGATTCGTTGTCCGTATCGGTTTTTTATTTTAAATCTCTTAGAAGTCTCTTAGAAACGGTTTAGAATTTCTTTTCTAAGGTAAACATAAAGCTTGGAATTGCTTCATTAATACGAGATTGGTATAGCGCGCCAGAACTTTGTTCTCTTAACACTTCTTTATAATCTGAGCTGAGAATATTACGTGCATTGATTGATGCAGACCAATTTTGATCAAAGCGTTTAGTAAAACTCACATCCATGTTGACACGTTCATTGCTGGTGCGATTGTAAGGTTCCTTACTCAGCGCACGTGTATATTCAGGGGTATAATTGAGGTTAACACTTGTTGCAATACGCCACGGTTGATAGTTATAAGATAAACCAGCACTTGCGGTATAAGGTGCAACATCGCTTGCCAAACGGTCAGAGCCGTCAGCTTCTTCAATTTTTGCACGTACAGTTGAAAGTTGAGCATTCAACATAAATGAATGACCATTCTCCGTTTGCTTTAGTGCATAACGTCCAGCAATTTCCACACCATAGGTGGTTGCACTGTCTTGGTTATAAGGACGTTCGACAAAACGGCAATCGGTATTTCCTGTTTCGCAACGACCGCCTGTAGCATTTTCTGACAGGATCGATTTTTCGATATAGTCATTAATTTCTCGATAATATGCAGTGATATTTACGCCGCCAGCAGGGGTGTTATAACCTAGGGTTGTTTCGTAAGCATTAATAGTTTCAGGTCGTAAGTCAGGATTACCCCCACGGTCAGGGTTGTTTAGTGTCCCTGCATCGCTATCTGTAGAAACTGAAACAGTCGGCATCAATTGATTGCTACGTGGGTTTTTAAAAGCCTGACTCAAATTGGTTTGGAGTGACCATTGGTCATTAAAGTCAAAACGGTGTGCTAATACAGGACTTAAATGCTGATCTTGATAATCCACTAAACCTGAACGATCAATCCACTCTTGGCGTACACCTAAAGTTAAGGTTTGGCGCGGCGTATATTTCCAACTTCCTTCAACATAAGCAGCATACAATTGTTCATCTAAGGTCTCTGCAATATTGCTTTCAAGTTCATTGCTTCGTAGGTCGGTACCAAATTTTATTTGGCGTTTTGAATCGAACTTTCGGACACCGTCGTAGCCTAAACCATATTCATTAATTTTTTCATCAATATATGATTGGGAATCTCTATACTCTGTTAATTCTGTTTCATTTTTCTGCTCAATTGATAAGCGAATTTTGTCGGAATTACCTTGGTCTTTACGCTCATATCGTGTGTTGAGTCTAATACTGTCATTTTTATCTTTTTGGACTTGGGAGCCACTTGTGCCTTCGCTTTCATTGTTGCGATAAAACATTTCAGCGACCAGTTTTTGTTGATCATCAAGTTGATATTCAACACGTGGGGTCAGCATTTGCGACGTACGATTGGTGATGCGTTTTTGAGTTTTCGTTCCTGTTGCATCTTGTGTACGGATGAGCGTATCTGAATCATTCCACATTTGGCTCCCAGATAAACTATAGATCCAAGGGTCTGAACGACCATCCATTTGAAAGTTTAAATTAGTGCGTTCTTCTTCACGTGTATTTGACTTTGTTAGACCATAACCAGCACGTACAGAACCACTCAAACGCGTGCCATTCAATGGTTCTTTTAAAATAATATTAATGACAGCAGATGAAGCAACCGAGCCTTGAGCTACACTTGGTTGTTTGGTGATTTCAAGGCGTTCGATCATTTCCGGTGTAATGCTATCAACAACTGACATGCCCCCACGAGGACCACCTTGTACAGGTTCACCATTGATTAAAAACACGGGTGCGCCACCACCACGAAAGCGCATGCCGCCAGCACCTGCACCACCACGTGGACCAACGCCAGCACCGGGTAGTTGAAACCCTGCAGCACGGCGCAGCGCATCATTGATTGACTGATCGCCAAATTTCAACATTTCATCACGGCTTATAATGGTTTTTGCGACAGCACTGATATCTGGGTCTTTGGGCTTAGTGCTTGCTGTTGGAACTTCAAATGTTAAAGTTTCCATTTGCTGAACTGCTGCAGATTCTTGAGGATTTTGAACAGTATCTGCGGCCCAAATTGATGTTGAGATCGTAATTAATGCGTAACTTAAGCTGGTCAGTTTGAGTGTGGTGTGCACGCCGTGCATTATTTGGTTGTCCAAATGTAATTTTGGCAAAGAATAACGGAAAATTATGGAGAAAAATTGAGGAAAATTGGCGAGATGAGCATTTCATCAGATTATTTTTTAACAGGTGGGTGAGAGGTCGTGTGGCAATAGGGGCGGCCTTATTCGTTAGGGAGAAATTAAGGCCTATTAACGTCGCTACAATATAATAAATAACAGATGTTACGCAGTAATATCAGAAGCGTACTTTGCTTCAAATAATAAAGATACGCGGTCATGTCATCCGCAATTGTTTGAGACAGGACGACTTCTAATCAAAAGTGTTTTTGCTATACGTTGAATAATTTGACGGTAGTGAACGAGTTTTGTCTGTGAGGTGCATAGCGCCGCAAGATGGTTTCCTTGCGAAGCTTCGCATCTCATTTTGCCGAGTGAGAAACAATGTTTCGTAAGTGTACCTCCAGCCGAAAGCTAATCCCTGTATTTAATCCCTAAATGTAAGACTTCGTCGAATAGATTTAAATATTATTTTAAAAATGTGAAATGGCTTTCATGTGCATAACAGGAGTAAATAAATCTAAAAATAAGCCTTTGAAGAAAGATTTAGACATAAAAAAACCCTCATCTTTCGATGAGGGTTTTTCGTATTCTGGAGCGGGAAAGGAGACTCGAACTCCCGACCCCAACCTTGGCAAGGTTATGCTCTACCAACTGAGCTATTCCCGCAATGAGGTGAATTATAGAGAATTTCACACAACTGTCAACTCTCTTCTCTATGCTTCTGTTTGCTTAATTAATCAGCACGGCGCCAAATAGTGCCTTGACGAGTATCTTCAAGAACAATCCCTTGATCTAACAAAGATTGACGAATGTCATCTGCTTTGGCAAATTCTTTGGCTTTTTTCGCATCTTTACGTTGTTGAATTAAATCTTCAATTTGCTCTTCAGAGAGACCTAGTGCTTCTTGACCAATATCTGATTTTAAAAATTCATCAACATTGTGCTGAACCAAACCTAAAATATTGGTCAAGTGACGCAATGTCGAATAATACACAGCCGCTTGTTCAGCATTTTCAACTTTTACGGCACGGTTCAATTCTTTGTTGACTTCAAACAATACCGCAATGGCTTCTGCGGTGTTGAAATCATCACGCATAGCGGCATTAAAGCGCTCAACTAAAGCATCATCCAAAGTTTCTACGGTTTTTTCACCATAGACTTGCTGATAAGCTTTAAATGAATGATAGAAACGGGAAAGGGTATTTTTCGCTTCTTTTAAAGCAGTGTCAGAGAAGTTTACTGGGCTACGGTAATGTGATGACACAATAAAGAAGCGAATCACTTCAGGGTGGAATTTATCCATCACATCACGAATAGTGAAGAAGTTACCTAAAGACTTCGACATTTTTTCGCCATCGACATTAATAAAGCCGACATGCATCCAGTAATTAACATACTGTTCGCCAGTAGATGCCTCAGATTGCGCAATTTCATTTTCATGATGCGGGAAAGTTAAGTCTGAACCGCCACCATGAATATCAAAATGGTTGCCTAAGCAGCAGGTCGACATCGCTGAACATTCAATATGCCAGCCCGGACGGCCATTGCCCCAAGGTGAAGCCCAAGAAGGTTCATTTTCTTTGGCATGTTTCCAAAGCACGAAGTCAAAAGGATGTTTCTTTTCTACTTCTACATCAACGCGTTCAGAAGCACCAGCCTGCATATCGTCGAGTTTACGACCCGAAAGACGACCATATTTGGCAAACTTTTCAACTTCAAAATAAACATCGCCATTTGCAGATGGATATGCTGTACCTTTGTTAACCAAGTTACCAATCATATTCTGCATTTGATCGATATAGTCTGTTGCACGTGGTGCTTCATCAGGTGCTGCACAACCTAAATTGGCAGCATCTTCGTTCATGGCCTTGATAAAGCGATCGGTTAAAGCAGTAATGCTTTCGCCATTTTCATTGGCACGGGCAATGATTTTGTCGTCAATATCGGTAATGTTGCGAACGTATTTAACGTTCCAGCCCTGACTGCGCAGGAAACGGATAATATAGTCGAATGCAACCATAACTCGAGCGTGACCAATATGACAGTAGTCATACACGGTCATTCCACAGACATACATGTCGATATGTCCTTCTTTGCGAGGTACGAATTCTACTTTTTTACGTTGCTCTGAGTTATATAGAACAAAAGGTTGCATAGGTCTTCAAATTGTTTCTACCAAAAGATGGCTCATCTTAACCTAAGCATTTTTTTTCATAAAGTTAAAACCCAAAAAAGCAGATATTTTTTAATGCTTGATGTAATTGTATTGCTGGAAAAAGAAGTTGAAGGCTCATTTGATTCGGGCTGAATTTCATTTGAGAGTTTAATTCAATTTATCTGTTCCTAAGTTAAAAAGAAGAAATGCATCTTTTCTGCATAATTCATGAATTCTTATACATTTGGAAACGTGCTATTTGCATAGATATGATAAAATTGTGAAAATTTTTTATTTTGAAAGTGAGAGCGCACCTCTCACGGCTTAAGGTATAACAACTTTGAATCCACCAAATATGCCGAATCAAGTCGATTTTCAGAAAGTCGCATTAGAAACTTTGCGTATTGAAGAGCATGCTTTACAAGTATTAGCGACGCAAATAGATGATCGTTTTAGCCAAGCCTGCGAAATCATTTTACAGTGCAAAGGGCGTTTAGTAATTACTGGTATGGGCAAATCGGGTCATATCGGTCGTAAAATGGCCGCTACATTTGCCTCGACTGGTACGCCATCTTTCTTCATGCATCCGGGTGAAGCTGGACATGGTGATTTGGGCATGTTGGTTAAAGGTGATGTGCTCATTGCAATTTCAAACTCAGGTAAGAGTGATGAAATTATGATGCTGATGCCATTGATCAAACATTTGGGCATTCCTCTCATTACTATGAGTGGCGACAATAAAGGCCCAATGCCACAAAATGCCGATGTCGCATTGACCTTGGGTAATATTCAAGAAGCATGCCCTTTGGGTCTAGCTCCGACCTCAAGTACCACTGCAACATTAGCCTTAGGTGATGCACTTGCAGTTGCATTATTGGATGCACGTGGCTTTACTTCAGATGATTTCGCACGTTCTCATCCTGCTGGAGCGTTGGGTAAACGTTTGTTATTGCATGTAAAACATCTTATGCATACAGGTGAAGACTTACCAAAAGTGTCGCCAGAGACACCAATGAATAAAGTTCTGTATGAAATTTCAAATAAACGTTTGGGTCTCACCACGATTGTCGATGAAAACGATACCTTATTGGGTATCTTTACTGACGGTGACTTACGTCGTTTGATTGATAAACAGCAAGGCTTTGATGTAAATATGAAAGTCTCAGAAGTGATGATTAAAAATCCTTTGACCATTTCACAAGAAGAACGCGCGGTACATGCTTTAGAACGTATGAACGAAAAGAAAATTACACAATTTGTAGTTGTTGATGATGTCAATAAAGTGATTGGGATTATCAGCATGCATGATTTGATTCAGGCTGGGGTAAATTAAGAAAATGGCATCGTATGTATTGCTAGAACAAGCGCGTCACATAGAAGCACTAGTACTGGATGTAGATGGAATTTTAAGTGATGGATTTGTAACGTTGACCAATAGCGGCGATGAAATCAAATCCTTTGATATTCGAGATGGCTTAGGCATGAAGTTGGTGCAAAAAGCAGGTATCAAAGTCATCATTATTACTGGCCGTAAAAGTAATATTGTTGAAAAACGCATGTCTGACTTAGGTGTCGATTTGGTCTTTCAAGGTCGTGAAGATAAAGGCGTTGCCTTGACTGAAGCCTGCGCACAGTTCGGTATTGATCCTTCAGATTGCCTATATATGGGTGATGACTGGCCCGATCTTTCAGCCTTTGCTATTGCAGGGATGAAAGTGACCGTGCCGAATGGACATTTAGAAGTACGTCGCCGTGCAGATCTTGTCACTCAGGCGATGGGTGGACGTGGTGCTGTTCGTGAAATTTGCGATATGCTTTTAGTCTCTAAAGGTGTATACCAGGAACTACTTGAAAAATATGCAAGTGCACCTTATTAATAAATTGATGCAGTCATTGGATTGAATCTCCGCTTATGGATACTAAAGTTTTATACGTGACAGCTGTGGTCATTGCTGCAGTAAGCGGTGGTTTTTACTATTTCGGTGGAAAGGGTAATAAGCTTCAGGCGGACTCTTCGAAAAGTATGACTTACTCAGCTGAAAACATTAACCTGACGCAGACTGATGAGCAGGGAAAATTGCATATTCGTGCGCAAGTCGATCGACTTGAGCAGGATTTGCAAAAGCAAACTTCTCATTTGGTCAATCTGAAAGCATCGACCTATCAAGATGGTGCTGTCGATGCCACGTTCTTTGCCAAACAAGCCAATGGTATGGATGATAACCAAAAAGTCGTACTGAGTGACAATGTGGTTGCAACGAAATTGATGCGTGAAGGGCAAATGGAGTTTCGTACTGAGGAACTCACTGCTTTTCCAAAAAAGCGTGAAATAGAAACGGACAAGACTGTAACGGTGATTTCACCACAAGCCGAATTTGTCAGCCAAGGTTTAAAAGCAAATTTAAACGACGGTCAATACGAATTTTTTAATATTCGAGGAAAGTATGAACCATAATTTTAATCGAAAAACTGCAAAAACTTTCCTAAAACGTACAGCGCTACTCGGTTCACTGGCGTTATGTTCAGTTGCAGCTTTTGCTTTGCCTTCAGATCGTAATCAACCGATTTCATTGGTTGCCGATCGTGCAACGTTTAATGAAAAAACCGGGATTACGACGTATACCGGTAATGTCATCATTGAACAGGGTACGATGAAGCTGCAGGCAAACTCAATCGTTGCGAACTTAAACAGCAAAAAAGAGATCAGTACGATTACAGCAACGGGCGGACCAGCACATTTCCAACAAAAAACTGACCCTGCCAAAGGCTTTGCAAAAGGCCAAGCTCAGAAAATCGTCTACAATGCTGAAACGGGTATTATCACCATGACGGGTGGTGCTTTGTTGCAACAAGATGGTGCCAGTATTCGTGGTAATAGCTTGAAATACAGTATGAATAAAGGCGATATCGTAGCTGAAGGTACACCAAATAAATCTGGATCTTCTTCGGGTCGTGTTCAAATCGTGATTCCACCGTCAAGCACTAAGTCCTTCCCAGGAGCACGTGATTAATGGAGCAAACTTCGCAAGTTCAAACTTTATGTATTAAACATTTAGCCAAAAACTACAGCAAGCGTTGGGTGGTAAAGGATGTGTCCTTTAGCATGCAAAGTGGTCAAATTGTGGGTTTACTTGGTCCAAATGGTGCAGGTAAAACCACAAGTTTCTATATGGTCGTTGGTCTAGTGCGTATGGATAAAGGTGAGATTCATTTAGATGATCTTGATTTGTCTGACTTGGCAATGCATGAGCGCGCACGTAAAGGTATTGGTTATCTACCTCAAGAAGCATCTATTTTTAGAAAATTAACCATTTCTGAAAATATCATGTCGATTTTAGAAACCCGTAAAGATCTAAATAAGCAACAACGTCAGCAACGTTTAACGGAATTGCTTGCCGACTTTAAAATCACACACATCAAAGATTCTCTTGGTATGAGTGTGTCGGGTGGTGAGCGTCGTCGTGCGGAAATCGCGCGTGCGTTAGCGGCAGACCCTAAATTTATGTTGCTCGATGAACCTTTTGCAGGGGTCGATCCTATTTCAGTGGGTGATATCAAAGACATTATCCGAACATTGAAAGATCGTGGTATTGGTGTATTAATTACAGATCATAATGTGCGTGAAACCCTTGCGATTTGTGAGCATGCCTATATCGTGAGCGAAGGTTCAGTGATTGCAGAAGGTACTCCAGAAGAAGTGCTTGCGGATGAAACAGTACGTAAAGTTTATCTTGGTGATGATTTTACCGTTTAATTGAATAAAATAAGAAATTTCCCGTTGAATGGTGCTAGTTTCATTCAGCGGGTTTATGTTATTGTCTGAAATGACAAAAACTGAGCGATTAATCTAAAAAATTAGCAAGAATTCAGTATACTTTAAACTAAAAATACGACCTGCAAAAATCATGCGATTACGAAAGATGAATGGTCCAGAAGTTGGGCGTCCGCGTAAAAATAAGTGCAATTTCTTTTGTATATTATTATTACCCTTTTCCATTGGTTCAGTGTATGCAGCAGATACCGGCACTGCACAAAGTACCATTCAAAAGACATTAGATAAGATTTTTTTACCTAATAAGCCGAAACCTTCTGCCGAAAAAATTAACATCACAGAACTCAGTAAATATAATTTAGATACCTCACGTGTCCAAGAAATGCCAGCCGTTGCTTATGGTCGAACGCAACAAGGCAGCTATAATCCAAACACAGTAGCGAAGAATCTAAGTTTTATTGATGCGATACATATCGCCGTCCAAAGACGTCCAGAAATCACACAAAGTATTGCTACAGTCGCATCGCAAAACGCCAATATTGACCTTGCGAATGCTGCATATTATCCCCAAATTTCAGGGGGATTGAGCACTGCAGATCTGACCAAAGGCGAGCGTGGACGTCAGTTGGTTTCTTTAAATGCGACGCAGATGTTATATGACTTTGGTAAAACCAAAAGTGCTGTCGGTATCGAAGAAGCAAAAATGTTACAAGAGCAGGCTAATGTACTTGTAAATTTAGATGAAGTTTCTTTTGATGTTGCAAATGCAATTATCAACATTAAACGATATCAAGAAGTGGCTAAAATTGCGCAGCAGCAAATTGCCGGTGTGAGTCGGATTGCTGAGATTGCTAATCTCCGTGCAACCGCAGGGATCAGTAGTCAAGCAGACCCTATTCAAGCCAAGTCAAATTTAGAAGCTGCAGAATCAAATTTAATCGTGCAAGAAACTCAACTTCGACAGTACCAACAGCGACTTCGTACCTTGTTAGGTTTTGATGTAAGTCAGATCAATTGGGTGATACCCGATCGGATCTTAACTGCAGCGGCTTTATATGAGGATCCGGACTTCAAGATGATTCCGAGCATGATGAAAGCACAGGCTGGGGTTGAAATTGCCAAATTGCAAAAGCAACAGTCAAAATTAAGTGCTTATCCAACACTCAATGTCAAAGGCAGTCTGAGTCAGGCGGTGAATGGCCGTAATCCAAATAATGATGAAGATGATGGTTTATATAATTCAATCATGTTGGAAGCCACCAGTAATTTTTACCAAGGTGGTGCAATTGCAGCGCAAACACGTGCCGCAAGCTATGCAGAAGAAGCAGCAAAAGCACAAGTAAATACAGTGTATTTGGATGTGATTGATCAAGTCCGAATGATTCGAGAACAAATCGAAAATAAAAAGCGTCAAATGTCGATATTGGTGCAGCGTCGTGAAACAACGGTAAGAACCAAAGAGCTGTATCAAGAACAATATAAATTAGGCACTCGAACGGTTGTCGATCTACTGAATGCAGAGCAAGCCATACATAGTGCCGCACAAGAAATTGTGACATCGCAATATGATATTTACTCTGCACTTGCACAGTACATCCAAGTGACAGGGCGTTCACGAAATATCTATGAACTTAATAATATATCTATTCAGGGGTTTGAAGTTCAGCCATGAGTAATACAATAAATTATCAACCGTGGCTACAAGCGGTTCTGAATATTGCAAAGCATTATCGAATTGAACCCTCTGAAGAACGTATACGGTTGCAGTTGGATTGGGATCAACACAAAAATGCCGATGAACTGGTTGCAGTCATGGCACGCCAAATTGGATTAAGTGTTCGAAAAAATAAATATGACATAAATCTGCTCAATCCATGGCGCTTACCGGTATTGGTTGAGTTTATTAGTGGTGAAGTGGGTGTGGTAGAACGCATCGACGTAGACGGTAATGCCAGTGTCCAATTGAGCGGAGATGAAGGTCTATCTCAAGTCTTCTCTATTGAACGATTGAGCCATGGCGTTCGCAATATTTATATTCTGCGTCCAGAGTCATCTGTACCCGATGCACGTGTTGATGAATACATCAAGCCGTTTGAAAAAAATTGGTTCTGGTCGATTGTTTTAAAAGACTGGAAACGCTACATCGACATTATGTTTGCTTCATTAATGGCGAATATTTTGGCCCTAGCCACTATTTTGTTCTCAATGAACGTGTACGACCGCGTCATTCCATCTCAATCTGTACCGACTTTATGGGTACTTGCCGGTGGGGTGTTAATTGCAGCGATATTTGAGTTTGCACTACGTGTTTCACGAATTTATTTATCGGATATTATTGGTAAACGTGCCGATTTGAAAATTTCCGATCGTGTATTTGGTCATGCATTAAGGATTAAAAATAGCGAACGTTCAAAATCAACAGGTACTTTTATTTCACAAATTCGTGAATTAGAAGGGGTACGCGAAATGGTCACTTCGACGACTGTTACCGCAATTGCCGATTTACCGTTTTTCTTCTTGTTTTTGTTCATCTTCTGGTTAATTGGCGGCAATCTATTTTGGGTCATGCTGTTGGTGGTTCCTTTGATGATTATTCCAGGGATTTTGGCGCAAAAACCATTGGCTAAACTTGCACAAATGGGTATGCGCGAGTCTTCGATTCGTAATGCATTATTGGTTGAATCTGTGCAAGGCATGGAAGATATCAAATTACTTCGTGCTGAATCACGCTTCCAAAACCAATGGAACCACATGAATGAAGTGTCTGCTGATGTCAGCATGCGTCAACGTAAAATCGTGGGCTTAATGTCGGCATGGACACAAAAAATTCAGGGTCTAACATTTGCAATCGTTGTACTCGTCGGCTGTTTTGCTGTGATGAAAGGTGAAATGACCACAGGTGCTTTGGTGGCTTGTTCGATTTTGTCCTCACGAATGTTGGCACCAATTTCTGCACTGGCTGGGGTATTAGGTCGTTTACAACAGGCTAAAGTGGCGAAAGCAGGTCTTGATGAACTCATGAAGAAACCTGTCGATCAACCGGATTATTCTCACCTTATTCATCGACCATCAATTAATGGTCATTATGAACTCAATGGTGTGTCATTTAAGTATGGTGAAGATGATCCACGTCCAAGTCTTTTAATTCCAAAACTGGAAATTAAGGCTGGAGAAAAGATCGCAATTTTGGGCCGTAACGGTGCTGGTAAGTCGACGCTACTCCAATTGTTATCGGGTATGCAAACGCCAGTACAAGGCAAAGTTAAATTAGATGGGATTGAACTGTCTTTAATCGACCCCGCAGATGTGCGTCGTGATATGGGGCTATTGAACCAAAATGCACAGTTATTCTACGGTACGATTCGTGAAAACTTGACCTTGGGTGCTCCGTTGGCTACGGATGAACAATTGATTGAAGTACTGAAAATTACGGGTGCAATTCACTTTGTTCAAGAGAAAAAAGAAGGGCTAGACCATATCATTTTAGAAGGTGGTGTCGGCTTCTCTGGCGGTCAACGCCAAGCTTTGTTGCTTGCACGCATATTGATTCGTCAACCCAATATTTTATTGCTTGATGAACCTACAGCAGCCATTGATGACGTATCTGAGAAGCAGTTGATCGATCATTTAAAAGGTTATTTACAAAACCGAACTATGGTGGTAGCAACACATCGCCGTGCGGTACTTGAGTTGGTTGACCGCATTATTGTGGTGAATGAAGGTAAAATTGTCATGGATGGGCCTCGTGATCAAATTCTGAATCAGAATGCTCAGAAAAAAGTAGCTGGGGCTTAAATCATGAGTGAAAATAAACAAGAAATACAACGCTCGACCAAAGTCAGCTTTAAAGAGCCACCATTACCGAAATCGAGTTTAATCATTTGGATTATTACGATTGGTCTGGCAATCCTTTTCGTTTGGGCTTGGTTGTTTAAATTAGAAGAAGTCTCTACAGGGACAGGTAAAGTGATTCCATCTTCGAAAGAACAAATTGTTCAGTCGCTTGAGGGAGGTATTTTAACCAAGTTGAATGTGAAGGAAGGTCAAATTGTTGAACAAGGTCAAGTTCTTGCGCAACTCGATCCAACACGCTTCGCATCAAATGTTGGTGAAACCGAGTCTTTACTTGTGGCATCACGTGCGACAGCAGCACGTTTACGTGCAGAAGTGAATGGTACACCATTAACCTTTCCTGAAGATGTTCAAAAGATTCCAGCTTTAGTGAAGGAAGAAACCGCTTTATATCATTCACGTCGTGCAAACTTGGAAGAATCTGTTGCCGGCTTAAAACAAGCTTTGGTATTGGTTCAACAAGAATTGGCCATGACTGAACCTTTAGTTGCTAAGGGTGCAGCAAGTGAAGTTGAAGTACTTCGTTTAAAGCGTTCAGCGAATGACTTACAAAATCAGTTAAATGATGTCCGTAACCAATATTTGGTGAAATCACGGGAAGAATTGTCGAAAGCCAATACTGATATTGAATCGCAGCAACAAGTGGTGAAAGGCAAATCGGATACGCTGAGCCGTACCGTGTTTAAATCTCCAGTACGTGGTGTGGTCAAAGAAATTGATGTGATGACATTGGGCGGTGTGATTCCGCAAAATGGTAAATTGATGACCATTGTACCTTTGGATGAACAGCTTTTGGTAGAAGCACGTATTTCACCGCGAGATATTGCTTTTATTCGTCCGGGTCAAGAAGCCTTAGTGAAAATTACGGCATATGACTATTCGATCTATGGTGGTCTAAAAGGTAAAGTGACCGTCATTTCACCAGATACTTTACGTGATGAAGTGAAACAAGATCAGTTCTATTATCGTGTTTATATCCGTACAGATAGTGATAAATTAAGCAATAAAGAAGGTAAAAGTTTTAGTATCACTCCGGGAATGGTGGCGACAGTTGATATCCGTACCGGCTCGAAAACTGTACTTGAGTACTTAATCAAGCCATTCAATAAAGCAAAAGAAGCACTTCGCGAACGTTAATAGCGCAGTGCCAATCAAGCCTCCAGCATTGGGGGCTTTTTTGTGGATGTAAGTCTTTCAAAAAACGCTATAATATCCTTTGATACAGGATCTAAAGACGTTATGCCATTTACACTCGCCGCACAGTTTGAATATGAAGAAGACATTAAAAAAAGTCGTTTTCAAGCCATCGCAGTTCCTGTGGAAAATGAACAAGCCGTTAAAGAATTTCTCGAAGCCCATAAAGATATCTCAACAACACATCAGTGTTGGGCATGGAAAATTGGACATACCGTACGTTTTAATGATGATGGTGAGCCTTCAGGCACAGCAGGTCGGCCCATTCTAGCAACCATAGAAGGGAATGACCTAACCAACGTGTTGGTCTTGGTTAATCGTTGGTATGGCGGAATTAAGCTCGGGACAGGGGGATTGGTACGTGCCTATGGTGGCTGTGCAGGTCAATGCCTTTTACAAGCTGAAAAAATTGAACTTATTGAGAAGAAAAAAGTGCAATTTAGTTGTCAGTTTAATGAATGGGCAATTTTCCAATATGAGCTCAATCAGCAGCAAATTGAATTTCAGGAAGACTATACAGCGCAGGGCGTAAATGTACTTGCAGCATTGCAAATTCATCAAATCCAACCGCTACAGTTAAAGATTCAAGATGTAACTCGCGGACGTGAACAACTGTATATCGTAGAGGCTGCTGAAGATGAATGAAATAGATCCATTATTGAAATATCGAGAGCAACATAAGCATCGTCTAAATTATATGCCTTGGTTGTATTGGTCACTCAAACCGAAAAATCGTGGTTGGGCCGAAGCTTGGCAACAGGAATATCAAGACTATCTCAAATCGATGGAAACTGTGGAAATTGGTGAAAACTGTTTTATATCGCCATTGGCTCATATTTTTGCCGAACCGGGACGTAAGATTGTCATTGGAGATAACAGCTTTATTGCGGCGGATTGCACTTTGCATGGCCCAATAGAAATAGGCAATGAAGTGGCGATCAATCATCACTGTATTTTAGATGGTGGGCGAGTGGGCATCAAAATTCATGATCAAGTTCGTATGGCGGCATATTGCCATTTATACGCTTTCGATCATGGAATGGATGTCAATCAACCGATCTATCAGCAGGCTGTACGATCACAAGGGATTAAGATAGAGCGTGATGTTTGGTTAGGTGCGCATGTTGGAATCAAGGATGGCATTCACATTGCTGAGCAGGCTGTAGTCGGTATGAACAGTATGGTGACGAAAAATGTCGAAGCGCGTGCAATCATTGCTGGAAATCCTGCAAAATTCATTCGATATCGTGAATAAATAATCGCCAAATACGTCATAAATATTTTTTATGCTTACACAATTGCATGCACAGTGAAACAGAGTTGTGATAAGTTAAAAATAACAAACAACATTTTATAGCCAAGCAATAATAAAACGAGGGCTAATCATGAAACGAGTTATCGCCTGTATCGACTCTTCTCCATGCATTAATGCACTAGCTGATGCTGCTGCTTGGGTTGCTAAACAAACTCACCGCGAGTTGGTTTTACTGCAAATACTTGATTACTATCCGGCAAGTTATCACTTAGGTGAAATCAGTGGCGTGATTGGGTTTGAAAGTAATGCCATGCTCTTGAAAGAACTCGCGGAGTTAGAACAAAAACAAAGTGATTTAGCGTTAGATTATAGTAATAACTTGCTCAAACACATTTCTGAAATGATCCAAGATAAGCATGGGATTCAAACCACCCATATTCAGGAAAAGGGTGACTTCTTAGAGCAAAGTTTTAATATTTTGCAAGATGACGACATTGTTTTGATTGGTCGGGTAGGTGAACGTTCAGCAGAGCGCAATAAGCCGCTTGGTAGTAATGTTGAAAACTTTATACGTGGTGCAAGTTGTACAGTTATGACCGTAGGGCCAACGTTTAAACCACCGACACGTTTTATTTTTGCCTATGAATATTCGCCTAAATGCGTTGAGTTAATGAAGCGTGTGGCACAAAGTGATCTACTCAAACTCTTACAATGTCATTTGGTTTATGTTGGAGATCACCCACAAATCTTGGATGATCCAAAAAATTATTTAACCAATGCCGGTCTCGATGTGGTGACAGAATACCGTTATGGCGATGTTTCGGAAAATATTCTGGACTATCAACAAGAGCATGGCATTCAGTTAATCGTACTTGGCGCTTTTAGCCACAGTAAAATCCATCAGTTCTTCTTGGGCAGTATTACAACCAGTATTTTCAGAAATTCGAGTGTTCCATTGTTGGTTGTAAAATAAGTTGAGCAAACGAACAGTTGATTTAATAGACGGACAATTACGAGTAAATAAATAATAAGTTGTTGATTTAAAAATAATCAGAGTTATCCTCAAAAATTGTGGATAACTCTGTGTGTAGTATTTGTAAGTAATTGTTTTTAAAATAAAATATTATATTGATTGTTTTTTGTACCTTTATTCGAGGTGTCTAAAAAACATCTTGATTAAGATTATTTAACGATTGCAATTGCAAAACCATCATGACCTTTGCAACCAACAGTTTGAAGTGCTGTGCAGGATAAAATTTTTGGATGATTTTGCATGGCTTTGAACATATCACGGATACCTTCAATGCTTGGTTTGTGGTTTTCAGCATTTAGAATCTCACCTGCACGAATTACATTGTCTAAAACAATCACTGTACCTGAATGAGATAAATTTAAGCTTAATTCTAAATATTCAGGGTAGCTCTGTTTGTCTGCATCGACAAAAATAAAGTCAAAAGGTTCGGTATCTTCAGGAAGGGCACGTAAAATATCTGCCGCACGACCACATTTCAGTTCTATCGTTTGTGCAAGCTTTGCATTATCAATATTTTCTTGACCGAGGGCAGCATGTGTATCACGACCTTCAATGGTCAGAATGTAACCATCTTCAGGTAATGCACGTGCTAACCACATGGTGCTATAGGCTGCAAAAGTTCCAAGTTCTAAAACGCGTTTACACTTGTTCATTTGGATTAACATTTGAAGCAGCATGCCTTGATTAGCCGCTACAGCAAGATGATCAGGAAAGCCACGTTCATCCGTATGTTGAAGTGTTTGAGTCAATATTGGATCTTCTGGAATTAAATGTGAATCGATGTAAGCATCAATGTCTGTCCACATTTGTTGCATGTTGTCGCACCTCGTGATTGATGCAAGCATTTTAAACCTTTCCACCAACATCGCAATTTATTGTTCTATATTTGAATATTTTATGTACAAAAAAGACCTCCGAAGAGGTCTTGATATGACGATGTAATGTTTTAGTAATTACACATTGATGAGCGACTTGAGTGATCAGGCCCCCAAGTACGGTAGCCTTGAGTATCAATATGAATTTGTCCGCTGGCATATAAACCTAATCCCATATTGAGACTCTGCCCGTGTTGTGACCAAAATTGGCATAAACGGAACTTGGTATTTTCAATATAACTGTAGTCTTCGGGCTGCGGGTACGCAGGTCCAATACGGAAATCAATCGCCGAGTTGTATAAATGACGAGATGAACTTGCACCACCGGCACACTGGTTCAAAGGCAAATCACGATAAACCGAAGTCACTTCAAAGTCCGTTAAGATATTTGCAGCTACTAAATATTTAAAGACACGTAAGGTCGCAATTTGGTTTTGCCATAATTCACGGTTAGGCACCATATATTCTGAGCGACCACATTTTTGCCAATCACGTGCAGTACGCATCAGCTCAAATGAAGGGATGATATTGCCTACACCATTTTTCTCTAAAAAGACTTCATAGTCTCGAACGCGACGTAAATTATCAACAGACGCTACCCATGAGTTGTACGCATAAGGCACCACTTTAGGCGGGGCTTGTCTGATGGTCGTCACTTTTTCTTGAGGTATGTAAATACGTTTACCGTCGGGAGTTGTAATAGTGTGACCTTGTTTTTGTGGTGTAGTTGTACAACCAATGAAAACAAGAGGGAATATTGCAACGGACAATAATCCCTTAAGTAAATGCTTCATTATAGAAATCAATTATTTATAAACTCGTTCTATTTTAATCCAATTTGATTGATAAAATTTGAATAATTTGCAATGAAATGTGTGCTTTAAGTATAAAAAAAGATCAGCATGTGCTGATCTTTTCATGAAAGCGTAAAATTACTTTTCGAGATATTGTAATTTATCAGCTTTACCGTTCCATTCTTCACGGTCGGCAGGTTGATCACCAATTTGAGTGATGTTCGGCCATTTTTGAGAAAGTTCAGTATTAAGTTCGATAAATACTTCTTGACCTTCAGGTAACTCATCTTCAGAGAAAATCGCGTTAGCTGGACACTCAGGTTCACATAGCGCACAGTCGATACATTCATCTGGATTAATAACAAGGAAGTTTGGACCTTCATAGAAACAGTCAACAGGGCAAACTTCTACGCAGTCTTGATATTTACATTTAATACAGTTTTCAGTGACAACAAAGGTCATGGCGACAGCTACCTAAAAAATATGGTTCTAATAAACTAATGGTGTATTTTAGGCAAAAAATAGGGTAACTAACAATTCCTTTTATTGATAATTATTATATGCAGTGCTGTTAAAATCACTAAAAACTGAACAATTTATGTAAATTTCACAATGAATGAGAATCATACTCAAAAACTGATTAAATTACATCTGTTTATCGAACAATATTTTTAATGTGTATTTTAAGCATGAAACATTTAACAACATTAATTTTTTATCAATTTATTGCTGAATAGCCGCAGTAGTAGATAGCAAATATTTACTAATTTACACATTTAAATGGAGTCAATGCAAAGAACACCTTCATAGGTGTTCTTTGCATATCTCATCTATCGCTTCTGCTCAATTTAGATCTTAAGTAAATCCTTTAAGGCGTAAAGCTGTTGTAGTGCTTCGCGTGGACTTAAGTTATCTACATCTAAATCTGCTAAGGCATCAAGTACGGGCGATGTTTTTTCAACTTCCACCACGCGTTCAATTACTTCGGGCTCTGTGAGTGCCGAGAATAGATCGGTTTGTAAAGCAGTATTGAGTTGCTGTTTTTGCTGAGTTTCTAAAATACGAAGTCGATTTTGCGCTTCTTTGATCACTGCTGCGGGAATACCCGCAAGCTTTGCCACCTGTAGACCATGACTTTGACTCGCCGGGCCTTGTTGGACTTTATGCAGTAAGATCAGGTTGCCATTTAGCTCACGAGCAGTTACATGATAGTTATCGATATTAGCGTCTTTGCCTAACTCGGTGAGTTCAAAATAATGCGTTGCAAATAGGCATAAACATTTAATACGACGCGTGAGATCGAGTACACATGCCCACGCCAAAGATAAGCCGTCATAGGTACTCGTACCACGCCCAACTTCATCCATCAGTACCAGTGATTGATTGGTTGCATGATGAAGAATCTGAGAGGTTTCAGTCATTTCCACCATGAAGGTTGATTTGCCTGTAGACAAGTCGTCGGCAGATCCAATACGGGTAAATATCCGGTCGATAGGCCCTAATACGGCAGATTGGGCAGGGACAAAGCTACCACAGTAGGCCAATAAGCTGATTAAGGCAGTTTGGCGCATAAACGTCGATTTACCGCCCATATTTGGCCCTGTGATAATCGCCATGCGGTGATTAAAGTCCAAACTGGTATCATTTGGAGTAAATGCTGATTTGCTCAGAGATTCCACAACTGGGTGACGTCCGGCTTTGATTTTGATCCCAACTTCAGGGCTATATTCAGGACGTGACCAATTGCGTAATCGAGCTTGATGGGCAAAATTAGCCAGTAAATCAATTTGCGCTATAGCGGCGCTCATCATTTGTAAGTTGCCAATATCTGCACGTAATTCATCGAGTAATAGTTCAAAAAGCATTTTTTCGCGCGCTAATGCACGTGACTCACTTGAAAGCACCTTATCTTCAAAGGATTTAAGCTCAGGGGTAATGTAGCGTTCAGCATTTTTAAGGGTTTGGCGGCGAATATAATGATCAGGTGCTTGTTCAGCTTGTGCGCGAGTTAGTTCAATATAGTAACCACTAACTCGGTTATAACCAATTTTTAAGGTTGAAATTCCGGTTTGTTCACGCTCTTTAATTTCAAGATCGATGAGGAATTGTCCTGCATGGTCACGAATTTTACGCAGTTCATCGAGTTCAGTGTCGAAACCCTCGGCAATCACATTACCATCACGTAAAAGCACTGGCGGGTTTTCTACGATGGCAGACATGAGACGCTCATGTAAGCCGTGAAAATCACCCATTTCATCATTTAACTGAGCGATCAGCTTAGATTGGTGTGACTGAATGATCGGTTCAAGTGCATGTCGAAGATAGGGAATTTGTGCACAAGTTTGACGTAACTGAACTAGGTCTCGTGGTCGAGCACTGCCGAGAGCTACACGAGATAGCACACGTTCAATATCACCAATTTCTTTGAGAACTAAGCGGATCGGAGACTCATGATAGCCTTGCAGCATCGCTTGTGATGCATCTAAACGTGCATCCAATAAAGCGGTATCTCGTAAAGGCTGCATTAAGGTACGACTTAATAGACGGCCACCCATCGCAGTTTGGCAATCATTGATTAGTTGGAACAGGGAAGTACCATGTTCAAATAGGGGATCAATCAGTTCTAAGTTACGACGAGTGACGGGGTCGAGCGCCACAAAATCACTACTTTGTTCGAGTTGAATGCTGCGGATATGTGGTAAAGCAGTTTTTTGAGTCACTTTTGCATAGTGAATCAAAGCCGCTGCGGCAGCTTTCGCCAAAGGTAAATGGTCAATACCAAAACCTGAAAGTGTGGCAACTGCAAATTGGTCACACAGCGTTTTTTGTGCGTTATTTAAATTGAAGTCGACGTTTGGACGTTTAGTGACAGGGCAGTCTAATTGACGTTTAATTTGTTCGACAATATTCGGGTCAATGAGATCTTCATCAATCAAAATTTCGCTCGGCATTAAACGTGAAAGTTCGATTGCTAATTGTTCCAGCTGATAGTCCATTTGCTGAACTTTGAAAATACCTGCACTGAGGTCTAGTAAAGCAATCCCGATCTGATTTTGTTGTAAGCAGATCGCGACTAAATTTGAACTTTGATGAGAGGCAATTAGTGCATCATCCGTTAATGTCCCCGGGGTAATGATACGAACAATGCCGCGCTCAACTGGACCTTTACCTGTTACCTCACCAATTTGCTCGCAGATCACCACCGTTTCACCTTTTTTTACAAGGCGGGCTAAGTATCCTTCAGCTGCATGGTACGGGACTCCCGCCATAGGAATAGGCTCACCATTGGCTTTACCACGATGTGTTAGTGTAATTCCTAAAAGTTTTGCTGCTTTATGCGCATCTTCAAAAAAGAGCTCATAAAAATCACCCATCCGATAAAACATCAGTGAATGCGGATTTTGCATTTTGACTGACATGTACTGTTGCATCATTGGGGTCAGCGTTGAAAGGTCAACTTTGGAATTATCAGCTTGCATGAAACGAAATACCTTAAAATAAAAATTTGTGCGCTGCTAAACGAAAAACACTGTTTTGATGAAAATTGGATTTAGAAAAAGTCCTTATATTTATATTGTCTCTTCGTTCAAAACCACAGGTGTACGTTAACAAATCGTGTTGCTGATTCTAGCAAAAAAAGTGACAGGAAAATGCCAGAAAAGGTTTGTCTGCATGTAAAAAAAGCAGTCAAAATATTATTTATAAACGCTAAAAAAGTCTGTGTGTAAATTCAACAATGGATAAATTAACAATGCGATTAACTGACTCAAACATCAAGCTGCGCTTCAGCCTGAGCTAATCGATATTGGTTGCGACCGCTACCTTTTGCAAGGTAAAGTGCACGATCGGCAGCCTATATAAATTTCTGAATTTGATCAGATTTGGATGGAATGATCGTTCCCGTACCGATGCTAATCTTCACAAATTTAGACATATGGCTGGCTGGATGTGGAAGTTCGAGTGATTAAATTCTGCGTAATAAATTGGCTGCCAAAGGTTCAATTTTCAGCTTCAGTTAACACCCTAAAGAGTAGTAAAAACTCTTTGCTGCCATAGTGTGCAGCTAACTCACCATTTCGATTGGTGATTTGAGACAAAACCTCACGGTAGAGCGGTTGATAAATGGATTATAAACTTGACGTAAAATATACTTAATTTTATATAGTTATGATTTAACCCCCAATTTCATCCAGATGAAGTGACTTTAAGCCTTATAATTTCATAATTCGATATGCTCATAAAATAATTAGGAAAAGCGCACAATATTTTGTCTTTATTTTACAATAATTTATCTCCAATATAAGGTTTATATAAAGTTTAACGAGTGCCTATGAGTTTTAAAATGATTAAAAAAAAAGCTTATATAGTAATTACGTGAATAATGGCATGTTCAAGTAAATGCAGAAATAAAAAAAACCAATCCTGAGATCGGTTTTAAAATATGTAGATCGATTTAAATGCTGTATTGCCTTATGGTTTATAGAGGCCAAGTTCAATCAAATGCAAACGTAATATACGGCGTAGTTCGAGTACAGCTTCAGGGGTTTCTTGAATCGAATGACCCCCTTTAATGATTTTTTCTGAAACAGCACCCTCTAGATGAGCACTAGTGTATGGTACAATATCATCCGTCATAATATTTTTATCTTGACTGTTGGTGTTATTTCCCATAATTGAATGAAACTTCAAACCCTTACGCGGCTGAATATCTTCAGTGAGCGCGATAAATTTTGATTGATGACTTAAGTCACTTGGTCCATTTTGGATCAAGCCATGGTCAATTTCACGAAATAAATCTTTCAGGTCTTCTTCTTGAGTTAACACATCACCCATGGCCGATAAAAAAGCTCCTGGGAGTTTAATGATTTTTCGAGCGGCTTTGGTAAACCAGCGATCTGCATATTCTGTACCGCGATGAGGTGCAGCTAAAAAAATTGCGCGGCTGAAATTTGGAATATCATCAATCACCATACGCTGCTTCACGACTGGAATATTTCGGTACTGATTTAATTGACGTGAATTCATCATTTTCAAAGCTGCTTGCGTGGTATCGGCTTGGCTGACCAGTAGTCGTGCAATAATGCCGCCCATACTATGACCGACTAGAACAGCATCTTTTTTAGCTGCGGCATTGGCGTCTACTTTGCTAAAGGTCTGAGTCAAAATGGAATAAATTTGGAAGCGGCTTTCAATAATCGGCATATTCGTTGAATAGAAGACTTGCCACACTTGATAATGTTCACGTAGCACTGAATCGCCCATAATATCGTTAGTCAGACGAATCCATGCTTCAGGGCTGCTAGCAAGGCCATGTACCAAGACGATAACTTTCTTGTCAGGATTATATGGTTCAAGCATGTAGAGATGCGGCATCGTCAGTTTTTCATCTCGGTCAATCAGTGATAAATAAGCTGCCTTACCCAAGTTATTTTGTGCTAACCAAAGACCATATGGAGCAGAAAAATTGGCAGCAAGCGCATAGTTTTTATTGGCAATATTGACCTGTTCATATTTATACGGATCGTAAGCTTTAATTTGAAACTCATGTTGATTCAAAATTTGATCAACTGTAGTTGTAGCGCTTAGTGGTTCAGCCGTTAAGGTTGCAGCTAAATAGCGCGCTTGATGGATATTAGGATTTGAACCAGACGGATATTTAAAATCAATCGGGTTGATAATATATTTTGCTTTGCCTGTTTCAATCGTATGTTCTTCGGGTAAAACTACAAGAAATTCGGAGCCAAAACCATCTCGGCGGGTAATTGAACGTAAACCTGAGAAGTTAAGGTTATAGGTTGACATCAATTGTTCAATTTTACGATTTTTGAGTTCTGGGTAGTGGCTGAAGTCTATGTGATAGGTGGTTTGCCCAACTTTAATCTGTTGGGTGACTTCTTGCGGTTTATAACGTAGTGCATAACTGCTAACCAATTTGGCAATCCCTTGATTATAGAAATCACGGATTTGAACTTGACGGTTATCAAAAATACGATCAGCAGGCGCACGTTTGGTTTTAAACATGTACGCATAGCTATAGCGAATACTTTTATCGAGAAGTATCAATTGTTGATCTAAGCACTTATTATAAGTGTCTTGTTCAATTTTTTGTTTTTCTTCAGATTTGTGACTACTGAGCACACCTAACTTGCAGGCTGAAGAAGATTCATATTCTATAGCTTTAGCTAAATATAATTCACTTGCTGTAGAAAGTAATTGTTCATCTTGAATCTGAGGAATTTGTTGTAACTCATCAACACAGGCTTTCGGGTCTTCTGTGCAGGCTTTGGCTTCCCGACCTGTCATCGACAAGACATTTAAACTGGCTTCGCTAAGTTTATTTCGAGAAATAATACTTTCACGTTCATTGGCAATCGAAACATTGAGTTTTTGATTTTTGACACTGACGACCTGACATCCACTCAGTACGCTTGTACTTATGATTCCAAGGAGCAGTATTTTTTTAATATTTTGCTGCATAAAGAGGCCGCGCATAAGGTTAAGTATTTTCAAATCATACGATAATTGTCAGGATTTTCAATTCACCTTAAATGAAAAAAGACCGTTAAAACGGTCTTTTTTCAAAAGAATTTTCTAAATCGTCTGATTTAAGACGCAGCTTTTGGTGGATTTAAAACTTGCCAAACATTCCAGCGACCTTGCTTTTCAATTTCTTGAATTAAACGATCAGCAACTTCTGCTTCTTGTGGATATTTAACTTTATAGTTCTTTAAAACCTGAATGGCGTTCTTTTTTTGTTCCATGGCAATATAGTTATTTGCTGCAGAAAGATACGCTTCTTGAACACCGGCTTTCATTGCTTTGTCTAAGTATGGAATCGCTTCACGTTGACCACCACCTTCAGATAAACCAAAACCGAACCAGAAGTTTGCTTCTGCATCATCTTGGTTGATTTTTAAAATACGTTGTGCGTAAGTTAATGATTTAGTTGTGTACACAGAACCCAAATCAAGGTTACGTGCCATCACACTGGCTTTAAATGCACGAACTAAAATATCAAAAGAAGCGTTGTCTTTAGACGCAAGCGTATCTAATTTTTGCGTAACTTCCTTGAGTTTAAGCTCAAACCCTTTGCGTTCTTGGCGTTGAACAAAACGTGGTGGATAGTGACGTGCTTTACCTTCAACAAGCTGTAAGAAATCATCAATTTCAGTAATGTCGATTTCATTGTCACCTGCTAAAGCAGCAAATTTCATCGAACGTTCTTTGCTGTCAACAGTGGGGATAATCAGGCGGTTTTCTTCAAGAGTTAATTGCTTGGATGGGTCGGTTGGGCTAGTTACCACCATCTTAGTCACAGGCTGTGCTGCAGCTTTTTGTAAATTTAATTCAAAAGGAGGTGGTGCATCGTAGTTAAATGGGTTGAGTGCGTAGAAAGGTGGAGTCAGTTCAGGCTCTACAAAAATCATGGCATCTTTAGGAGCATTATTTTTAGTTGGGGCGCTTCCACAAGCGGCAAGGGTTAAAGCAATACAAGCAACTGCCAAGGGCTTAAGCGTCATATGATTCATCCATTAAATTTATTTTATAAAAAAAAGCATGTTGGTCAGTCTAAAAAAACTCTGAACAACATGCAAGTTAAAGGCAACTTATTCTGATTGCTTTTGGTTAAGCTTTAGATTGTGAACTTTGCGCTTCGCATTCGCGGCGCACATCTTCAATGATTTTAAGTTCTTCCTGACTAAAAGGTTGTTCATTAAGCTGTTGCTTTTTGAACGTTGGGTCAAGGAGAGACAAACGCTGACACAAATTATTCATACGTTTTTCATTGTGCTGAATACGATCTAACAATACACGCATACCTTCTAACATCGGGTCAGTTTGGTCTTGGGTTGCAGCATAAGGCTGGAAACCAATACTTTCTGCATAGTCGCGACGACGTGTTTCCGCTTCATCTTTTGGTTTATCTTTGGTGATAAAGCGTGCTGGATTGCCCACAGCAGTAGTATTTGCAGGAACTTCTTTAGTCACGACGGCATTTGAACCGACTTTGGCATTTTTACCCACCGTAAATGGGCCTAAGATCTTTGCACCAGCGCCAACCACTACACCATCTTCCAAAGTTGGGTGACGTTTGCCTTTGTTCCAAGTCGTGCCACCTAAGGTCACACCATGGTAGAGGGTGACATCATCACCAATTTCAGCTGTTTCACCAATCACCACACCCATACCGTGGTCAATAAAGAAACGACGACCGATTTTCGCACCCGGATGAATCTCAATGCCTGTGGCAAAGCGGCTAAAAGAAGACAATAGACGAGCTGAGCCTTTACACTCTTTTTTCCAAAGTTCATGTGCCATACGATGCATGATTAAGGCATGAATTCCTGGATAAGTCGTTAAGACTTCGAGCGTATTTCGTGCAGCAGGATCGCGCGCGAATACAGCCTGTATATCTTCTTTGAGCTGCTTAAGCATTAGATTGATCCTCATTGTCTGTAGATTTTTTCCATGTTCCGTTATTTAATGCCTGTACTCGGCTAAAGATGCCACGTAATAAGTGGTATTCCATACGATCTAATTGTATACGTCCAAATAGGCGACGCAAGCGTAAAGGTAATAATCTTGGATTTTTTGGATCCATAAATTCAATCTCTGCCAGCATTTTTTCAATATGCGGGTAGAACTGTTCCATCATTTCATGGGTCACCAAAGGTTCATCCCATTCCATATCGATGTCATCAGTAACATGCATCTTGGCATCAGGATTTGCAGTTAACTCAGTATGTGCAAGGGCGGCCATGCGCATTTCATAGCAAATGACTTGAATCGCTTGGGCAACGTTTAAGACGCCATATTCAGTATTTACTGGAATAGTGACGTGATAATTGGCCATTGCCAATTCTTCATTGGTCAAACCACGGTCTTCACGGCCAAACACCACGGCAATTTCTTGCTGTTGTTCACAGACCGCTTTGAGAGACATTTCGGCAGCAGGGCGAGCGTCAAGTAATGGCCATGGGATGGTACGACTACGCGCACTAGTACCAAAGACAATATGACAATCTTTAATAGCTTCTTCTAATGATTCAACGATTTCAATTTGATCAATTAAATCGACAGCACCGGCAGCCAAAGCATTAATGTCCGGATGCGGGTAAGTCTTCGGTGCAACTAAGACCAACTTTGAAAGTCCCATGGTTTTCATGGCACGTAATGCACTACCAATATTTGCGGGTAATGTTGTATTCACCATGACAATACGCACATGGGAGAGATGTGCTGAAACCGCAGCATTGTCAGTTTGATTCATGATATTTCCAATATGTTTATTTAAAAAAGCAGTTCAAACAGCGTTTAAACTTTAAGAAAATTGATTGGCTTCTGCTTGATATAAATCCATGGCATCATCCATGCTCATCCCATCTGGCGGTGGCGGAACCTGCGCAGGAATAGAGGCTTGTTCATAACTTACCGCTTTGGCAGCTTTGGATTTGACATGATATTCGACATGCAAAGATTCTTTGCCGAAGTAGTCACGCAGCTTAGACAGTAATTCATCTAGTGGGGCAACTTTCCAGTTTAAGCCCAAATGAATGTCGGCCGTCGCATATGGATAGTCAATATATAACTGCACAGGTATATGCGTACACATATCGACATTGCAGAAAGGCAGTAAAATATTTTGGATGTCGCGTGATAGCGTTTTACTAAAATGTTCAGGTGTTAATTTAATTTGAATGGCATTGGCACGTTTTTGACGGATTTCATTCAAACTGAAGGCTTTAGTTAAGCGACCCATTGGCCGATCAAAACCTTCACGTTCGTAAATTTCACCTTCAATGACCACCACTTTTTCGTTTTGAATCACATCTTTGAAGCGGTTAAAACGTTCGTGATTCGCAGACACTTCTATACGTGCAGTACCATCATCGAGCGTCACCATCATGCGGTTCGGGAAGTTGGCAATATCGACGACGAGGCCTGCAAATACTGTAGTGACACCACGTCGTGTAGGCGTAAGCTCATTAATGCGCTGTGAAATAAAGGCTTTTAGCTCTGATCGATACACATCGATCGGATGACCTGTTAGATAAAGCCCAAGAGTATCTTTTTCACCTTTAAGACGAACTTCATCTGACCACGGTTTAACAGGTTTAGAAGGTTTACGCTGAACTTCTTCAACTTCACCAAATAAATCCATCATCCCTGTTTCGCGGTTTGTACGGGCTTGGTCAGCCGCTTGTACAGCTTCTGGCAATTGCGCCATCAAGTCAGCGCGTTCTAATCCTAAACAATCTAATGCACCACCACGAATCAATGCTTCAAGCGTGCGCTTATTGATTTTTTTTAGGTCAATACGATGACAGAAGTCAAACAGATCTTTATATGGGCCATCTTGGATACGTGAGTCAATCACAGACTGCATGGCAGCTTCACCGACACCCTTGATCGCACCTAAACCATAGACGATGGTTTTTGGATCGCTGGCATGGAAATTATATAAAGACATATTGACCGAAGGTGGTAAGACTTCAAGACCATTAATACGACAGTCATCGATTAAGAACACCACGTTGTCCGTGTTCTGCATTTCCGAGGTCATCACTGCTGACATAAATTCAGCAGGGAAATGTGCTTTTAACCAAGCGGTTTGATATGCAACAAGGGCGTAGGCTGCGGCATGGGATTTGTTAAAACCATAGCCTGCGAATTTTTCCATATAATCGAAGATATGGTTGGCCGTATCTGCATCAATACCTTTGGTTGCAGCACCTTCAGTAAAGATCTGACGGTGCTTAATCATTTCTTCGACTTTCTTTTTACCCATGGCACGACGAAGTAAATCCGCGCCACCCAAGCTATAGCCAGCACAGAACTGCGCTGCCTGCATTACCTGTTCCTGATACACCATAATGCCGTATGTCGGTTCAAGGACACTTTCTAGTAATGGATGTAAGTATTCAAACTCGCCACCATGCATACGGTAAATAAAGTCAGGAATCAGATCCATGGGGCCTGGACGGTATAAAGACACGAAAGCAATAATTTCTTCGAACTTACTTGGACGTGCCTCTTTCAGCATTTTTTTCATGCCTACGGATTCAAACTGGAAGACTGCTGTGGTGTTTGCATCTGCGAACACAGCATAGGCAGGTTTGTCATCCAAAGGAATTAAGGAAATGTCGACAGGTGTAGTGATATCTGGACGGGCATTAATGTGCTTAATGGCATCTTCAATTACCGTTAAGTTACGTAAGCCCAAGAAGTCGAATTTAACTAGACCTGCAGCTTCCACATCGTCTTTATCGAATTGGGCTACACGGTTAGTTCCATCTGCATCACACAGTACAGCGGAATAGTCGGTTAACTTGGTTGGTGCAATAACCACACCACCGGCATGTTTACCTGTATTACGGGTAATGCCTTCAAGTTTGAGTGCCATTTCCCAAATTTCGGCTGCATCGTCGTTATCAGGATTTGATGGGTTGGTGACAATATCTTTTAGCTGTGGTTCGGCCTCAATGGATTCTTCCAAACTTAAACCTAAAGGCTTGGTCGGAATCATTTTAGAAATACGGTCAGCCAAACCATAAGATTTACCCAAGACACGGGCTACGTCACGAATTGCACCTTTTGCCGCCATGGTACCGAAAGTTGCAATCTGAGAGACCGCATCTCGACCATAAGTGCGTGCAACATAGTCAATAACACGGTCACGACCTGCAATACAGAAATCGACGTCAAAGTCGGGCATTGATACACGTTCAGGGTTTAAGAAACGTTCGAACAGTAGGTCATAACGTAGTGGGTCTAGGTCGGTAATTTTTAAACTATAGGCAACCAAGGAACCTGCACCCGAACCACGGCCTGGACCAACAGGGACGCCATTACCTTTAGACCATTGAATAAAGTCCATGACAATTAGGAAATAACCTGGGAATTGCATGGTCAGGATGATCCCGACTTCATAAGCCAAACGCTCATCATAAGGCTTACGAATTTCTGGCCAGTCGTCACCACGTTGTTCGATAGGGTATAAATGCGCTAAACGTTCTTCTAAACCTTCTTTTGATAAATGTTCAAAATAGGTGTCAATTGTATGACCTTCAGGAATTGGATAATCGGGAAGGTCATGGAAGCCTAAACGTAATGACACATTACAGCGTCGCGCAATGTGATAGGTATTTTCTATAGCCGTAGGAATGTCTGCAAACAGCTCCGTCATTTCCTCGGCAGTTTTAAAATACTGTTCAGGACTGTAATTTTTAGGGCGACGATTGTCACCGAGGACATAGCCATCGGCAATACAAACGCGTGCTTCATGTGCCTCGAAATCTTCTTTACGTATAAAATGCACATCGTTATGAGCAACCACACCAATGTTAAATTTCTTCGCAAGTTTTACTGCTTCGTGAATAAAGTCTTCTTCACCCGAGCGCTCAGTTCGTGTAATCGCTAGATAAACACGATTGCCAAATTTTTCGACCCATTCAGCTAACAGTGGTTCAGCTTTTTGCGGGTTGGAAGAGCAAAGCATTTTGCCGACATCACTTTGCATACCCAGTAAAACAATCAAGTCTTGGTGTTGATTTAAAATCCAATCTTTTTTTACGCAAGGAATATCAAGCTGTTGACCTGAAATATAACCTTCAGAAACCAACTCTGTTAGACTGCGCCAACCTTTATTGGTCATCGCTAGAAGAGTAGCTTTGTGTTCAGCATCATTCAAACGAATGGTTGAACCAAATATGGGTTTAATGCCTTTATCTAAGCACTTTTTATAGAATTTTACAGCAGCATGTAGATTTGAAAGGTCAGTAATGGCCAGAGCGGGCATTTCATCTGCAGCTGCAGCTTTAACAAGATCAGGTATACGTACAATAGATTCAGTAATGGAAAATTCTGTAAAAATACCAAGATGTACAAAGTGCATAGATGAGTCCCTGCGAAAACAGCTGCTGATTTTAGCATGCTCTGAGTTCAAACTTGCGTTTATTGCATGGCTTTATGCAGATTTATAAATTCACTGTTTAAGCAATAAACGCTGTATGACAATCACGATTTAGCAAGCAATACCTTGATTCACTGAAAAGGCAGGTAATTTGCCATTTTTAAAGTTGAAGGCTAGATTGCCAATATAGGGTAAATCATAGTTATGCGGCTCTTTCAGTACGGATTTTGCATGAGTCGGTGAGAGTAAAATCACATATGCAACTTCATTTGGATTGGCTAATTTTGCACTTTTGGGAAAGTCTTTTACAAATTGTTGATAGTTATATTGGCTTGTCAGATGTTTTGACCCAATTTGAATTTTATCGCGTATTTGAGTGGATTTATGCCATTCCATCCAAACATCCCCTTTGGTCTGTCCAAGTTGGGCGAAGCTGCTTTTATTTTTATAGAATGAATCATTCTTAACTTGAGGATTGTCCTCTGCATAAATTTCAAATTTTAGAAATTTACCTTTTGATGTGACATGAAATTCAGTATTGCCGGTACATTCTGAATATTCATATTTAAGCTTTACTGGATTTTTGCTGATTAATGCATTTGCTTTTGATGCAGGCAAGGGTAAGGCTAAGTCAACATCATTTACCTTAATACTAGTGATATAGTCATAATCAGCAATGGATGCAGATGCTGCTGAAGTGATCAATATCTCAGTTGTGAAAAAAGTTAAGCGGAAAATTTGTGCTGGCAGTGTAGTTTCCATGGGGAATATAAAATCCTGTTCTTTTGATGTTTTGTCGTAATTCAAGTTTTTGGAAACGTAATATTGAAGGTTATATTTTAAATTTTATGGTGTTGCTAATTTGCCGTCAAAGTAATTTAGGGTCAAAGAAATCTTGGTTTTAGTTCTGCATTAAAAACTAAATTTTAAACACTAAAAAGCCCTCCGAGGAGAGCTTAAATATATGAATTATGCAGGCTTAGCGCAGTTTTGATAACCAGTCCCCCAGACTTTGAACAATTTGTACTAAAATCAACAATACAATGACGGTCATGATGACCACGCTACTATCAAAACGTTGATAACCATAAGAAATGGCAAGATCACCGATACCGCCTGCACCTACTGCACCCGCCATGGCTGTTGCACCAATTAAGCTAATGGTTGCAGTCGTTAAGTTTAAAATTAAAGAGCTACGAGACTCTGGTAGGACAAATTTAGTAATGATTTGCAGCGGAGATGCACCCATCGCTTGAGCAGACTCAATGATGCCGTCATTCACTTCAAGCAACGAAGTTTCAATCAAACGACCAATGTAAGGACCAACATAGATTGTGAGAGGAACAATTGCAGCCCAAGTACCAATTGAAGTACCCACAATGACTTTGGTCAAAGGGATGACCGCAATCAGGAGGATAATAAATGGCAATGAACGCAGCGCATTCACAATCGGGTTCAAACCATGGTAGATGACACGGTTAGGCAAAATGCCTTGTGGACGTGAGACATATAAAATCACGGCCTGGATAAAACCCCAAATACAGCCAAAGAGCATGGCAAAGAACACCATGTGAAAAGTTTCTTGTAGGGCAGTGACGAACTGATCCATAGACAAAGAACTTTTCCAAAAGGGTGCTGTAATTTGAGTCAGCCATTGAACAATTAAATCTCTCATTGCTGAACTCCTGCTTGAGTGACTTCAACGCCATGTTGTTCTAAGAACGCCACCGCTTGTTGAATCAATGCTGCATCACCTAATAGCTGAACGAACATTTGTCCAATCACCGCACCATTAATTTCAGTCATATTGGCAAACAAAATATTCAGGCTAATATCAAACTGTTTAATTACCGCTTGAATGACGGTTTCCTGTGCCGAACTGCCCAGAAATTTTAAACAATAAATACTGTTATGGTTTTGATTTTCTAGATTATTTAAAATATTAACAGGAAGCTGTTGCTGCAATACAGTTTGAATAAAGTTTTTGGTTGTATTGTGTTTTGGCTGACTAAAAATCTCTAAGGTTGAGCCGTGTTCGATGATTTTCCCTTGTTCCATCACCGCAACATAATCACAAACAGATTCAATCACATCCATTTCATGGGTGACCATCACAATAGTAATGCCTTGTTCTTGATTGATTTTCTTTAATAACGCCAATACCGATTTGGTAGTTTGCGGATCGAGAGCTGATGTTGCTTCATCACACAGTAAAATTTTAGGATGATTGGCAAGCGCACGGGCAATCCCGACACGTTGTTTTTGACCACCAGAGAGCTCATCTGGATAGGCATTTTTCTTATGTTTTAAGTCAATAAATTCGAGCAACTCTTCTAAACGTTTATGGCGTTCAGCTTTAGAAACACCTAAAAGTTTAAGCGGCATTTCAATATTTTCTGCAACAGTTTTGGTTTGCAGTAAATTGAAGTGCTGGAAGATCATGCCAATATTGGTTCTTTCTTGACGTAGCTCTGCCGAATTTAAAGCAGTAAAGTCTTTATCATGAATAATAATTTGCCCTTCACTAGGACGTTCTAGCAAATTAATTAAACGGATTAAGGTACTTTTGCCTGCACCACTGTAGCCAATTAGACCGAAAATACAGCCATCTGGAATGTCCAGATTAATCTGATCCAGTGCTGTAACGGTTTGGCCTTTTAGCTCAAAATGCTTGGAGATATTTTTAAATTGGATCATAGCGTCAAAAAAGGGTTCAAAAATGAAAAAACAGGCAAAGTAAACTTTGCCTGTTTATTTGAAGAAATTATATTACTATTTTGCTTCAGTGAGGTAGCTAGTTGGTTTGTTTACATCAATTTTAGTACCACCAAAATGTTCATCGATGTAAGCTTTAACTGCTGGAGTGTGATAAAGCGCGCCTACCTTTTGTAGAACTGGGTCATTTTGACGGTCAGCAGCAACAGCAAGAATGTTCACGTTCATTTTTGTACTTTGGTCGATTGGCTCATAGTAAACCGCATCTTTCAGTACGTTTAAACCACCTTCCATCGCAAGGGTATTACCCAAAACAATCGCATCAACTTCGTCTTTAACACGAACCGCAGTCGCCATTTGAATTGGTTTGATTACGATTTTCTTCGCATTTTCAGTTACGTCAGCAGGTGTACCTTTTACATCGTCAAAATCAGCTTTAAGTTTGATTAAGCCAGCAGATTGAAGTAGTAACAATGCACGTGATTCGTTTGCGCCATCATTTGGAATCGCGATTGTTGCACCTGTTTTGAACTCTTCAAGTTTGTTGACTTTGCTTGAATAGATACCCATTGGCTCTAAATAAGTAGTCGAAAGCGGTGCGATTTTATCTTTATTGTTGTCATTAAACGCAACCATATAGGCATATGACTGGAATGCATTAACATCAATTTCTTTGTTCGCTACAGCAGTGTTCATAGACACATAGTCAGTAAAGTTTTTCACTTCTAGTTTAATGCCAGCTTCTTTGGTTTCAGGAAGCGTAGCAATATAGCGCCAAATATCAGCATCTGAACCAGTCGAAGCCATGGTAACAGTTTGCACTTCTGCAGTGTCTTTTTGTTGTGCGGCGTCAGTTGCAGGAGCTTCTTGTTTACCACAGCCTGAAAGGCCCACAGATAAACCGAGAACTAATCCTAGGAGCTTTTTCATATATTCACCCGAGTAAATTTATAAAATTAATAAATTCACAAATCATATTATGGAGAGATTTACTTAAGTCTTTTATCAGACAGGCTGATAGATGCTTAATAATTTAAAATGCTACACAGACTTATACAATTAGATCTGAGTCTATTTCCAAATGGGAAAAGATAGCCATTGCAAGCTGCTGTAAACAAAAGATTTAATAAAGCAAATCTCTATATTTCGCTAGGCATCATATCAATTTTTTATTATTCAATATAGTGATTTAAAAAGTTATGCTTAGCACCAAAAATGTATATGGAATATGTTTAATTAAATAATTTAATAAGTAAAAACAATATATTATTTATAATTAAACTATTTAAGTACATCATTTATATAAGTTTAGGTCTATATAACAAATTTTAAAATGTATTGCTGAAAAAATGATAAAAATGAAATAAGTCCTGTCATACACAAAATTTGTAACATTCATATGTGAAAATAACGGAGAGCTTCAATCTAATCTGCATTGAAATCTTTATTGATATATTTGAAGTTCAACTCTGATTCATGGTTTTTCAAAATCTTAGATCTAAATCTGAGGAAGATTGAATCCGCTACAGTGTTTAAGATAAACTGCTTAATAATTGATCATAATAAATTGCTATGTGCGGCACGCTATGTTAAATCAGTTTAATTTCGTCTCATTTGTAAAAAAGCCTACGGTTCATTATGGTGGTAGATCGGTGAGCCATGTTTAAAAAATGGAAGATGGTAGCCAAAAAACTATAGGTGTATTTTTGATATCAGAACAACCTATGACGTTTGAGGTGCATGTGAAAGAACGTGTTGAAATCACATCGGGGCAGTGTGTTGTGCAAATTGGGGAGCAGGGCGAGTTTTTTCAATATACTTTTGGCGAAAGCTTTATTGTTCCACAAGATTCTATTTTTAAAGTGCAATGTACTGATGTTGTCGATTATGTATGCCATTTTGATTAAGCATGCTTAAACAGGTTGGAGTTGCTTTAGCATTGTGACTTATGATTTTTACTTCCAAAGCCATAGTAATTGATATGTTTAGAGTTTAAACCCCGCATTTAGCGGGGTTTTTTATATGATTTAATGAATGAATTAGCTTTCTTATACGAAATCCTGTAGTTACTAAAATTAAAGAATTTAACATCACCTATAACCACTGTTTGGCAGAGTTAATGTGCTTTGGTTTTGTTGTGAATAAATATTCAATTAGCAAAATGGAATGTGCAAATAATCACTACGTTGTATTTCATACAGCACGTGTTTATTTAAGGAATGCTCTAGTGGTACAAGTGGATGATTAAACTCACGGACTTTTTGCATACCAATTTTTTGCATCACATGTTCGGATGGTTTATTTAGACACGCTGTAAATGAAATGACTTTCTCAAGTCTTAGATTTCGAAAAGCATGTTTGAGAACTGCTTTCGCACCTTCGGTAGCATAACCTTGATGCCAATATTGCGGCAGTAGCCGCCAGCCAATTTCAGGTGCATCGGCTATTTCAAACTCAGGTGGGTGTACGTGTAAGCCGATAAAGCCAATAAATTCACCTGTAGCTTTAAGCTCGACAGCATATAAGCCCCAGCCGCGTGTTTCGATTGCATCACGTATGCGTTGTATAAAGGCAGTAGCTTCAGAAGCATCGAGTTTTTTAGGGAAATAGCGCATGACTTCGTCATCTGCACACATTTGAATAAATGGGGCGGTGTCGGAGTCTTGCCATTGGCGGAGGATGAGGCGAGGGGTGACTATAGGTAACATTGTTATATTTAGGGGAGTAATCGAATAACATAAATATATTATCCGATTACTCAGAGTTTTTTATAACTCTAACTTAGTTACTAACTTGTTAAGGTTAATTACAGATGATCGAATATAGACCCTTTATGTGGAGCATAAATTTTTTCATATAGTCGTGTTGCATATTCATCTGTCATCCCAGATACGTAATCGCAAATTACACGCATCTTTTCATTGTTATCTTTACCTTGATCATATTTGTCATATGTGGATTTAGGAAGTAGTCTTTTAGGATCAGAGCTTAATGCTTCAAATAATTCAATTACGATTTTTTGACCTTTGAATTCTAATAATTGTACATTGGTACTTTTGATAACTTTTTTGAATACTAATTCAAAAATATGTTCTCTCAGTGAATCCCAAGGTTCAGCCATGAAAGCATTCCAACGTAGTAATGGTTCTTCAAATATTTTATTTTCTTGAAGATAAATGCTAGTAATGAATTGATGGACAAGATTGCCAATTTGTTCTTTTCGTCTATAGCTATCTTTAGAAAAGAGTTCCTGGCCGATAGTGTGTGATGTAAGACCACATTTTTCGAAGAAATGCTCTTTATTATCGTTATGGATTTTCCAATGTTCTAGTGTGATGAGTTTAAGCGATATGGCATCTTCAAAATCGTGTAAGCTGTATGAAATATCATCAGCAAGTTCCATAATACTTGCATCTAAACTATGAAATTTAGGTTTATGGTGTTTAGTGCTACTAAATTCGAGTCCAACAAAATGGTCTTTATCTTTTTTACTTAATTTGTCTAAAATAAATTTTTCAACAATATCTTTTTCAGAGTCTAAATAGCATTTAGGTGGTTTCTGATAATCTGCTTTTGCCAGCCAATTTTTTTCTGGTAGCGTTCCGTAGAAGCTACCGTTACGTGCTGCGCTATAGGAAATTGGATATTTTAAAACCCCTAAAAGTAATCTACGAGTAAGGTTCATACCATTTTTTTCAGTATATTTTTCTAATTTTGTAAGAATTCTGAGAGTTTGCCCATTTCCTTCAAAACCACCAAATTCACGCATACATATATTCAAAGCAACTTCACCACCATGACCAAAAGGAGGATGCCCTAAATCATGTGCTAAGCATATTGCATTGATTAAGGCAGAACTAGGAAGTATGTTATCCAAAGTTTCTGGGTTAGGTTTATTAGTATACGTTCCCTTTTTTAAATGACGTTTAATGCCAGTACCTATTTGTGCAACTTCCATTGAGTGGGTTAAACGTGTACGGTAGAAATCACTCTCACCAAGCCCCAAAACTTGTGTTTTAGCTTGAAGTCTACGAAAAGCTGATGAATGAATTAAACGAGAAAAATCACGCTCATATTCATGACGTGAATCATTTGATTTTCTATCCTGTTTAAGAATTCTTTCTTCCCAATGTTTTTGTTCCATATCTATAACCTTTTAATTTTTATGTTTCAATTTTACATAAAAAACCCGCACTTAGCGGGGTTTTTATTCTTAAATCTAATTAAGCATTTTCACGTGCAATTGCACGGTAACCAATATCTTTACGGTATTGAACGCCGTCAAAGGTTACTTTTTGGCAAAGTTCTAAGGCTTTCGCTTGAGCTTCACCAATGGTGTTTCCAAGCGCAGTCACGCACAGTACACGGCCGCCAGCAGTTACAATGTCACCATTCTCAAGTGCTTTAGTACCAGCATAGAATACTTTCGCATCAGCCATTTCAGTGTCTAAACCAGAAATCACATCACCATTGCTAGAAGTTTCAGGGTAGCCCTTAGATGCAAGTACGATACCTACAGTCTTACGCTCATCCCATTCAGCTTCCGCAGGTAAGTTACCCGCAATACCTGCTTCAACTAGGTCAACTAAAGATGATTTTAAACGCATCATAATTGGCTGAGTTTCAGGGTCGCCAAAACGACAGTTGAACTCGATCACTTTAGGTTGACCTTGTTCATCAATCATTAAGCCTGCGTATAAGAAACCTGTATAAAAGTGCCCGTCTTTTTTCATACCTTCAACGGTAGGACGCATCACTTCATTCATGGTTTTTTCAAATACGTCAGCCGTCACTACAGGCGCAGGAGAGTAAGCACCCATACCGCCTGTGTTTGGACCTTGGTCACCTTCAAAGATGCGTTTATGATCTTGTGAAGTCGCCATTGGCAAGATGTTGTCGCCATCAATCATACAAATGAAAGATGCTTCTTCACCTGCAAGGAATTCTTCGATGACTACACGCGAGCCAGCATCACCAAATTTGTTGCCTGCAAGCATGTCATCAATTGCATCAAATGCTTCTTGATTGGTCATTGCAACGATCACGCCTTTACCTGCAGCAAGACCATCAGCCTTGATTACAATTGGCGCGCCATTTTTTTCAACAAATGCTTTAGCAGCATCTACTTCTGTGAATACGTCATAGAAAGCAGTTGGGATGTTGTGGCGTTTTAAGAAGTGCTTTGCAAATGCTTTAGAACCTTCAAGCTGCGCAGCAAATTGAGTAGGACCCCAAATTTTTACACCCGCTTCACGGCAAGCATCTACAACGCCATTTACAAGCGGTGCTTCAGGACCAACCACGATTAAATCAACTGCATTGTTTTTTGCAAAGTCGATAATTGCTGCATTGTCTAAAATGTTAAGCGCAACATTTTCGCATTTATTTTCAGTTGCAGAACCCGCATTACCCGGCGCTACAAATACTTTTGCAACTTTGTCATCTTGTGCGATTTTCCATGCAAGCGCATGTTCACGACCGCCATTACCCAAAACTAAAATATTCATCGGTTCATACTCCATGAATCGAAAATGACATAAAGTCCTCAACCTGAAAGCAGGAGAGGACTTTATGCAAGATTAGAAATCTAGTGTATTAAGCAAAAAAATGTGCTTAATTGTCATGATCAAGTTGCCAACTTAGTGACGGAAATGACGCATGCCAGTGAAGACCATTGCAATACCAGCTTCATCAGCAGCAGCAATTGTTTCTTCATCACGCATAGAACCACCCGGTTGGATAATGCATTTGATACCTGCTTTCGCAGCGTTATCAATACCATCACGGAATGGGAAGAATGCATCAGATGCCATTACAGCACCTTCAACAACTAAACCAGCATGTTCAGCTTTGATTGCAGCAATACGAGCAGAGTTAACGCGGCTCATTTGACCTGCGCCCACACCAATGGTTTGACGGCCTTTCGCATAAACAATCGCGTTAGATTTAACGTATTTCGCAACTTTCCAAGCAAAGATTAAGTCATCAATTTCTGCTTCAGTTGGCGCACGTTTAGTCACAACTTTAAGGTCATCTTTCGTGATCATGCCTAAGTCTTGGTCTTGAACCAACAAACCGCCATTCACACGTTTGTAATCTAACTGAGCTTTACGTTCAGTAATTGCAGGAAGCTCGCCGCATACGAGTACACGTACGTTTTTCTTCGCGCCAGTCACTTCAAGCACGCCTTCAGCAACGCTTGGAGCAATGATCACTTCAACAAATTGACGGTCAACAATGGCTTGCGCAGTTGCGACATCTAATTCGCGGTTAAATGCAATGATGCCGCCGAATGCAGATTCAGGGTCAGTTGCATAAGCAAGGTCATAAGCCGCTTGGATGCCGTCTAAAGATACTGCTACACCACATGGGTTTGCGTGTTTTACGATGACACATGCAGGCTTAGCAAATGATTTTACACATTCAAGTGCTGCGTCAGTGTCTGCGATGTTGTTATAAGAGAGTTCTTTACCTTGAAGTTGTTTCGCAGTAGAAACAGATGCTTCAGTTGCTGTGTCTTCTACATAGAAAGCAGCAGATTGATGCGGGTTTTCACCGTAACGTAAGTCTTGAACTTTGTTCAATTGAGTATTGAAAGTACGCGCAAATTTATCTGCTTGACCTTCTTCCTTACCTACGCGAGCGCCTAAGTAAGATGCAATCATGCCGTCATACTGTGCAGTATGTTCAAATGCTTTAACCGCAAGGTCAAAACGAGTTGCATGTGATAATGCGCCTTCAGCTTTTAACTCTTCAACAACAGTTCCATAGTCAGATGCATTTACTACGATACCTACAGATGCATGGTTTTTCGCAGCAGCACGAACCATAGTCGGACCACCGATGTCGATATTTTCAATCGCATCAGCAAGTGAGCAGTTCGGTTTAGCCACAGTCGCAGCGAAAGGATAAAGGTTAACAACAACTAAATCGATTGCATCGATGTTGTGTTCAGCCATCACAGCTTCGTCTAGACCGCGACGAGCTAAGATACCACCATGAATTTTCGGATGTAGCGTTTTTACACGGCCGTCCATCATCTCTGGGAAACCTGTGTGCTCTGAAACTTCAACTACGGCAACATTATTGTCTTTCAACAATTTGTATGTTCCGCCAGTAGATAAAATTTCTACCCCTAGAGCAGCAAGTTCTTGTGCAAATTCAACAATTCCAGTCTTGTCAGACACAGAGATTAAAGCGCGTTTAATAGTCATGATCTTCGTCACAGTTTTCAAGGAACAGATTAAAACAAAATTAGCAAAATGCAGGTTAAAAAAAATGCCTGCGGAAGCCGCAAGCATTTTATCATTTATTCACTCATTAAACCGTGAGCTTTCAACTTTTTACGTAAAGTACCACGGTTTAAGCCGAGAATCTCAGCAGCGCGGGTTTGATTACCACGTGTATATTCAAGAACTACAGATAGAAGAGGCTTCTCCATTTCCGCCAGCACCATATCGTATACCTGAGATGGTTGCTCGCCTTGCAATTGTGCAAAGTAATGGCGAACTGCGCGATCTACGTGAATACGAAGAGCGACATCAGATTGTGCAGTAAAAATAGGAGATTTGCTATTCATGCGAATTAATCCGAAAAATCAAATATCACTTGGGTAAAGTGATTTGTTAAAAGTGGTCTATAAACTTGAATGAACTCCGTTTTAGTTCCTAATGCGGAGTTCTAAAACTTGTACATTACTTGTAGCTTGACACAACTCGCAAAATTGTTCGAAAAATAAGCGTAACAATAGATTAATAATTGTTACAGCCTAAAAAACAAACAAAAAATCTACTCAATACGCAATAAATATTAAAGCGCACGGTTGGGATTGTATTTGTTGTGAAAAATTAGCGAGGAGTTTGCAGCACAAAGCTTTCGTGGCGCGTATCATACCATTGTCTAGGAAAAAGTGAGCAAGAAAACTGCATTTTTTTTATGTTTTTTTTACTTTTTTAATAGTTTTTTCCAATATTAGGGGCGAATCAACTCAATTGAATAATTATCGAAGCTCTTGCGTGCAATTGGTAGACTAAATTGGAATTGAAAAGGACTACTTTTTGGGATCCGTTGGATGCCATGCAGACTTTTGTCCAAATACTCTTCAGGTAAAAGCGTATAGTTTGCTATTTCAGTACCATTTTCTTTTAGTGAAATTTTCATATTGGGTAAGGCTAGGCTACGGTCATGAAAATTGATCATTTCACCTGTAAAACGTGTTTCATTATTTCCAATGCTACGAATTTTGACTTTTTTGGTACTAATTAAACTGTAATGTTCCTCTAGGCGTGAACAATTGAATACATCACAGACCGCAGTAAATGCAGCACCCATCACTGGACTATTTTTTAAATATTGAGGATTGAACCAGAAAAACTGGAATATCAGTGCACCAAATAAGAAAGCATTAATACAGAACCACATAAAATAATTCAGTGGTGTACGTTTTTTATCTTTTTCAGCCTGTTCTGCCCAATTTACAGCAGGCAGGTTGCCGATCGGTTCGGTGCTGAAATAATTTAAGTTATTTAAATAAGTTTTTAGATCGATATTAGAGTTTTCGACTTTTTGATCAAATAGTTTTAATAAATGGTGGGTTGGTGTTTCTTCAATAGTCACTGGTGTAAGCGTATTATTAAATTCGCTGACATTAATAATAGTATTGGAGTTTTTTTGCGGTGCATTTTCTTGCTCAGGGGTAGAAAAAGACAACGCTTTATCTACCACCAAATGAGACAGTGCATTAAAAGATGTAGAGCACTTTGGGCAACAAACCATGCCCTGAGCGACAGTAAGCTGCGGAACAGTTACTTTATATGTTGTAAAACAAGTTGGGCAGTTAGTTAATTTGTCGCTCATAAGTACACATTTTAAATTTTAATACTGTTGGCGTTTACCCGAAATTCGGCACCATGTTTCGTCACGTTTTTCTACGTCTAATATATCAAAAAATTCAGAATAAACACTAGAAACATCAGAAACTTGCTCTTCAATTACGCCTGCAAGTGCGAACTCGCCCTCAGATTTAATTAAAGTTGAGAATTCTGCAGCCAAGGCCATTAGAGGGCCTGCAAGAATATTGGCAACAAACACATCGGCTTTTTGTCCAGCGAGTTCTTGGTTGAACTCTTCAGGTAGGCCTACATACAAATTTTCCAGTACACCATTCAATTCGGCATTTTGTTGTGTTGCTAAAACGGCTTGTGGGTCAATATCAGTGGCATAAACTTTTTTTGCACCCAAAAGTAAAGCGGCAACACCTAAAATACCAGAACCACAACCGTAGTCGATTACGATTTTATCCTTAAGATCAACTTTACCTAACCATTGTAGGCATAGGAATGTAGATGCATGGTTACCAGTACCAAAAGCAAGACCTGGGTCTAGTTTGATGTTAACGGCATCTGCTTCTGGCGCTTCCATCCATTCTGGGACGATCCAGTATTTTTCACCAATTTGAATAGGCTCATAAGCATCCATCCATGTGCGTTCCCATTCTTGGTCTTCAATGAATTCGCTACGCATTGGTGCTTCAGGAAGTTGAGCTTTAATAAATGTTTCTAATGCTGCAACATCAATTTCTTCATCATCTTCTTGTGCATATATACCAGTTACGATCACTTTATTCCAAAGTGGTGTTTCACCTGGAAGTGGTTCAAGTAAATCCTGATTTTCTGCATCATCTAGCGTGACACTGACTGCACCTAAAGAACTGAGCAGCGTTTCAGTGTAATCAACTTGAGCTTTTTCAACAGTAATATGAATTTGTAACCACTTCACGGACATAACCTAAATGAGTTTTATAAAAAGCTATTGTAACGGAACTCGGCAACTTGCAGCTAGCGATTATCAAAATTGACAAAAAATAAAAGGATGCACGTAGCATCCTTTTAACTTTTCAGTGCCTTAACTTTTAATTGTTTCGGTTGTAGTTGTCGAGATCGGTGCGAAACGTGTAATTAGGAAGCCAAATACAGCGGCAAAGATATACATAAAGATTGAATAAACCGCTGCAGGCATTGCAACGGCCGAGCTGGCCATCACCGTTAAGGCGATGGTCATGGCCAACGTACTGTTATGAATACCGATTTCAAATGCACAAGCACGTGCCTGAGCACTATTGATGCCGAACAGTCGCGGAACAAAATAACCGATACATAAGCTGAAAATACAGAATAGAACCGTAGCTAAGCCAACTTGGGTTAGATAAGCCGCAATATTATGTCGTTCAGAGTAAATAGCACCGATAATAATTAAGATGAGAAAGACCACAGCAAAGATACGGAGTGGTTTGTGCAGTTTCTCGGTCAGTTTGGGTGCATAGTGACGAAGCAGCATGCCTATACAGACGGGGATGATAATGATGCCGAAAACTTGGAGGATTTTTCCAAATTGCAGACTGATTTGTTGCCCTTCTTGCATGAAGTGCATGATCGAAAAATTCACGATCAATGGAAGGGTTAATGCTGCAATGACAGAGTTGATGGCGGTCAGGGTAATATTTAAAGCCAAGTCACCTTTAAATAGATAGCTAAATAAGTTCGCTGTACTACCACCGGGTGAGGCTGCAAGTAGCATCAAGCCGACAGCAAGCAGTGGTGGTAATGCTAACAGTTTACATAGTAGAAAGGCGATACCGACAAGCAACACGAGCTGGCAAAATAATGCGATCAACACGGCTTTAGGATGTTTGGTGACACGTGCGAAATCTTTGGGGGTAAGTTCTAGCCCAAGCCCGATCATAATAAAGGCCAGTGCTAATGGCAAAAGAACCGTAATAATTCCAGAATCCATCGTACTTATTCTCCTTGAGCATATTTAATGGTTTTTCACCAAAGTCCTTATGGTGATTACGTTTGAAAAATAGTTTAGGTTTTCACTTGTTGAATTAGGTGGCTGCCACGGCGTGTCAAAATAAAACCAAATAAGGTTGCCAATAAATACATAAAAATAGAATAAACACCGGCAGGTATCGCCACTGTGGTGTTTTCAAGCACACTTAGTGCGATGGTTAGGGCGATACTGGTGTTATGAATACCAATCTCAAAGGTACACGCACGAGCCTGTTTTTCAGGCACACCCGAGAGGAATGGAATTAAGTAACCCAAAAATAAGCCACTGAAACAGAGTAAACAGGTCGCAATGCCGACGCTGGCAAAATACGTAATGATGTTGGATTGTTCACGCAAAACTGCGAGTGTAAAGATAAGAATTAATAAGAAAATAGACAACATTCGCATCGGTTTGTTGATGTGATACGCAATGGTCGGAAAGGAGTTGCGAATAAACATACCGAAACATACCGGTATCAAAATAATCAAAAATACATGGGTGATCTTATCGATAGGCATGCCAATACTGGTACTTTCACCAACAAAATGCAAAATGGATAGGTTGACAATAAACGGCAGTGTAAAGCACGAAACAACTGAGTTAATGGCCGTTAAGCTAATGTTTAATGCAACGTCACCTTTATATAGGTAGCTGAATAGGTTTGCTGTGGGGCCACCGGGTGAAGCCGCAAGCAACATGAGCCCCACCGCAAGTAATGGGGGTAACTCAAGCAACTTACACAGGAAAAACGCAATACTGGTCAGTAGAATAAGCTGAATAAATAAAGCGATGAAAATAACTTTTGGATAGCGTCCAACGCGTAAAAAGTCTTTGACTGAAAGTTCAAGCCCCAAACCCATCATCATGATGGCTAAAGCAATGGGCAGAAAAAATGCAAATAATCCCGAATCCATGGAATTTCCTGATATTTTTATCCTTATAGTATTTTTTGAGTTTATCTCAGTTTAATAAATAAGCAATAAATAAAAGCGAGTAAAAACTGATGTTTTACCCGCTTTATTTTTGATCTGTTAATTGGTCGATATTTTCATTGACAACTGTTTATTTAGGACGAGGGGGAGTGAACCCTAAAGCACATTTTCCTTTAATTTCTTGTCCATTAATCGTTGCAGTAGTGGCTTTTGCATCTGCACTACATGTGCTTAATAATTCTGCTTCTTCGCCATGCAGATTTGCATTTTTGGAAGAGCTAAAAAATTGTGGTTCGCAGGTACCATTCCAGATAATACCGCGATAGGCAAATGATACTTGAGCGCCTTGGCTTTTACCTTTACAGACTTGTTGATATCGCTGTGCATCATACACTTTCTCAACTTTATCATTGGCTGAGGCAGCAAGTGGTGATAAACATAAACCGCATAAAACCGTGGATAGCAAAATATTCTTATTCATGCTTATAGTCCTTATGATTCTCATGGGATCTATAACAGAATAAAAAATCATCAGAATAAAACAACAATCTTCGAGTAACATTTGCTTGAGAAATGTATATTTTTATATGGAATATGCAAAGTATGTATGTTCATAAAGAAATATATAGGCATAAAACAGTAGTCAATAACAATAAAATCGAGTTAATCAGTCAACTTATCGGTGAAGTTTTGCTATAATCTTCCGTCATCCTTTTTTAATCTCCTTTACCACTATGCATTATCCTAAAGTTTACGATGTCATTGTTATCGGCGGCGGTCACGCGGGTACTGAGGCAGCTCTTGCTGCGGCACGTATGGGTCGACAGACTTTACTCTTAACTCATAATATTGAGACTTTAGGGCAGATGAGCTGTAATCCAGCCATTGGTGGTATTGGTAAATCACATTTAGTACGCGAAATTGATGCTTTAGGCGGTGCAATGGCATTGGCTGCCGATAAAGGTGGTATTCAATTCCGTATTTTAAACTCACGTAAAGGTGCGGCTGTTCGTGCGACTCGCGCACAGGCTGACCGTATTCGTTATAAAGCTGCGATTCGTGAAACCTTAGAAAATCAAGCGAACTTGGATATTTTCCAACAAGCAGCTGATGACCTTATTGTTGAAGGCGATACCGTTAAAGGTGTAGTCACCCAAATGGGTATTCGCTTTGATGCGAAAACTGTTGTATTGACTACAGGTACATTCCTAGGTGGTGTGATCCACGTAGGTCTAAATAATGCTTCAGGCGGTCGTGCGGGCGATCCTCCTTCAATTTCATTGGCTGCGCGTCTTCGTGAATTGAACTTACCTGTAGGTCGTTTAAAAACAGGTACACCGCCACGTATCGATGCACGATCAGTTGATTTCTCTGTAATGACGCCGCAGCCAGGTGATTTCCCATCTCCGACTATGTCGTTCATGGGTGATGCGTCCATGCATCCTGAGCAAATCAATTGCTATATCACACATACCAACGAGAAAACTCACGATATCATTCGTGGCGGCTTAGACCGTTCACCAATGTATACCGGTGTGATTGAAGGTGTAGGTCCACGTTACTGCCCATCGATTGAAGATAAAATTCATAAATTTGCCGATAAAGATTCGCATCAAGTGTTCTTGGAACCTGAAGGTCTAGATACACATGAGCTTTATCCAAATGGTATTTCAACTTCATTACCATTCGATGTTCAGTTTGAATTGGTTCGCTCGATTCGTGGTATGGAAAATGCGCACATTTTGCGTCCGGGTTATGCAATTGAGTACGACTATTTCAACCCACAATCATTGAAATTCTCTTTAGAAACCAAATCGATTAATAACCTGTATTTTGCGGGTCAAATTAACGGTACAACAGGTTATGAAGAAGCGGGAGCGCAAGGTTTGCTTGCAGGCTTAAACGCAGCACGTCGTGCATGGGATCAAGAGCAATGGACACCAAAACGTGATGAAGCGTACATGGGTGTATTGGTTGATGACTTGATTACTTTGGGTACTAAAGAACCGTACCGTATGTTCACTTCGCGTGCGGAATACCGTTTGATGTTGCGTGAAGACAATGCGGATCAGCGTTTAACAGCAATTGGCCGTGAAATGGGTCTGGTGGATGACGCACGTTGGGATTCTTTCTGTCAAAAAATGGAAGCTGTTGAAACTGAAAAAGGTCGTTTACAACACCTTTGGGCAGCGCCAAACAATCCACTAGGCAAAAAATTCGTTGAAATGACTGGCGATGACCTGTCAAAAGAAACCAATGCAATTGATTTGCTCAAACGTCCAAATATCAACTTTGCGCAAATTGCTGAATTGACGGGTTCTGAAGTTTCAGCATTTGTGGGTGAGCAAATTGAAATTGCTGTGAAATATGCAGGTTATATTAACCGTCAGCAAGAAGACGTTGCGCAAATGAAGCGTTTGGAAGATACGCGTATTCCAGCTGATTTTGATTATGATGTCGTTTCTGGTCTTTCACGTGAAATCACCATGAAGCTGAAAAATGTATTGCCTGAAACATTGGCACAAGCAAGTCGTATTCCGGGTGTTACACCTGCGGCTGTTCAATTGGTGATGATTACGATTCGTAAGAATAACCAAGCGAAAAAATCTGCATAAGATTTTGAGTTAAATAAAAAACCCGCTCAGTTGCGGGTTTTTTATTGTCAATAAATTATTGGTTGTTGGTATTTGATCGGATTAAATGAATATTTTGATCATCATTAGTTTTAGCTATGGTTTGATTATTAAAATCTTTCATAAACCTAAGTGATTGATAATGAATTATAAATACAAAAAATAAGATCTAAAAACTATTGATATACAAAGTTTTAAGTCTTAATAGTGGGCTTTTGGTCGTGTGAATTCCGACCTTTGTAGTGGTATTTATTCTACCCAATAAAGCCGAAACTTCAGGGTATGGCGTACAAGTGGGTTTACGCTACATGAATGGAGTTCGATTATGGCAAATCAACAATCGGGAAAAATGCAAAAATTTCTAACGGTATTTTTGTGTTTCTGGGTAGCATTTTTTGAAGGTTTTGACCTGCAAGCGCCCGGTATCGCGGCAAAAGGAATCGCAGCGACATTTTCCTTAGATCAGGTGCAAATGGGCTATGTGTTTAGCTTAGGTGTGTTTGGTATGTTATTTGGCGCGTTCTTTGGGGGGCGTGTCGCTGACTATTTGGGACAGAAGAAAGTCCTGATGCTGTCGATTTTTATCTTCGGTGTATTTATGTCGATTACGGCAGTTGCACCAAGTATTGAAATTTTATATATCGCACGATTCTTTACAGGTTTAGGTTTGGGTGCTGCGATGCCAACGATGATCTCGGTGGTGGGTGATGAAGCGACGGATGCTAACCGTGGGCGCTTAAATAGTTTGATGTACTGTGGCTTACCCGTAGGTGCAATCTTTGTTGCTGGCTTGGGTATTATCTTTAAAGATATCTCATGGCATACACTATTTTTAATTGGTGGTTTAACGCCTTTAATCTTGATTCCATTCATGGCGATTATCTTAAAAGATAAGCGTACAGAAAAAGTTCAGGCAGAAACCAAGGAAACGGTTCCACCGATGGGGCAAATCCTTTTTGCTGAACAGCGTTATAAGTATACATTGCCGCTTTGGCTGAGTTTCTTCTTTACCTTAATGGTGAACTATATTCTGATCAGTTGGTTGCCTAACTTGCTTATGGAACAAGGGTTGGAAAAGCAACAAGCTTTTATGATCATGTTGATGTTCCAAGTGGGCGCAGTGATTGGTACGCTGGGTTTAGGCTACTTGCTGGATCGCCTAAAATTATGGCAAATGGCAGTGATTATCTATTCAGGTTTGTTTGTGGCATTGTTTGTGCTGTTTACAACAAATTCCATTCCTGTACTCATTGCTGCAGGCATCATGGGCGGAATTTTCTCTACAGGTGGTCAATCGATTTTGTATGGGATCTCTCCAATTTTCTATACACCAGCTGGGAAAGTGACAGGTGTGGGAAGTGCAATTTCATGGGGACGTTTGGGTGCAATGACAGGTCCATTACTTACAGGCAAGATTTTGGCGTTAGGTCTAGGAACGACAGGTATTTTAATTGCAAGTGCGCCGGGTATTGCTTTGTCGGCTATCGCGGTGGCTGCATTATCTGCCTATAAGTCATCCCTTAAGAAATAATCGAAATCAGTCAAATTTAAAGGAGCTACGGCTCCTTTTTTATTGAATAAATATCTTTAGCTGAAACTAAGTTTTGTTAGAATAAATCTAATATTTATGAATAAATTTACTTTTATGTCTTATCAATTGATCGAACTTGATATTTCTCCGTCAGATAACATTCAGTGTCCACATTGCCAGCAGCAAGTGATTGATTGGTCAGAAGAGCAGTATGTACAGCCATGTGAGCATGTGCTGTTTATTGCAATGGATATTGGTTTTGAGTTTATTACCGATGAATTTGAGCAAACTATGCAGCATACAGTCGATGACTTGCATGCTAATGATGATCAGTATCATATGTTTACTGAAATTACCGCCTCGAGCTTCCCTGAGTTTCTGATTTATAAGTCTGATTTAGGGGTGGAAGGTTATTCACGTTATGTCGGCTTTACGGCATAAAATATTGTTAAAAAATCTCAAAATAAAAAAGCCAGTCAAGTGACTGGCTTTTTTAATGTAAATCAGAAAATTAACTTTCTAATTCTTCTTCGACATCATCTTCGGCACTGTCCATGCCAAGTTCTTTGAGTTTACGGGTTAAGGTGTTGCGACCCCAACCTAAAAGTTCTGCAGCATGACGCTTACGCCCACGTGTTTGTTGTAGTGCAGCATTGATGAGGGTGCGTTCAAACATTGGTGTTGCAATATCTAGAATTTTCATCTCACCATTTTTAAGTTTTTGTACTGCCCATTGACCAAGTAGCTCATCCCAATGATGCACACCGATGCGATCAATCCCTTGAGCAGCAGGGTTACCATCTGTGCCTTGAATTGGAATCTGTTTTAATTCAGAAGGTAAATCTTCTGGATACACTTCACGGCCTGTGATCATAACCGTTAACCAACGACAGGTATTTTCAAGCTGACGCACATTACCTTGCCATGGTAGTTTTTGCATGTATTCTTGCGTTTCAGGACGCAGAATCTTCGGACTTACCCCAAGTTCTTTACCTGCACTTGCTAGGAAGTGTTGTGCAAGCATCGGAATATCTTCACTACGATGTGCAAGTTTTGGAATATGAATACGAATCACGTTTAGACGGTGGTACAAGTCTTCACGGAAGCGACCTTCATGTACTAACTTTTCTAAGTCTTGGTGCGTTGCCGCAACGATACGGACATCCACCTTGACCGGGATGTGACCACCAACGCGGTAGAATTCGCCATCCGCTAAAACACGCAATAAGCGGGTTTGGGTTTCAAATGGCATGTCACCAATTTCATCAAGGAAAAGAGTCCCGCCATTGGCTTGTTCAAAACGCCCTTGACGCTGTGTGTTGGCACCGGTGAACGCGCCTTTTTCATGACCAAATAATTCAGTTTCGATCAAATCCTTTGGAATTGCCGCCATGTTGAGCGCAATAAAAGGCTTGTTGCCACGTGGTGAATGCTTATGCAGCGCATGCGCAACCAATTCTTTCCCTGTGCCTGATTCACCATTAATTAATACAGTAATGTGTGATTGAGAAAGACGACCAATGGCACGGAAGACTTCCTGCATAGCAGGTGATTCACCAATAATCTCTGTAGATTGAATCGGTTGAATGGTTTTAGCAGATTCTTGTTGTTGTAATTTGGCAATATGTAAAATTGCACGGTTTACAAGAGCTAAAGCTTCATCAATATCAAAAGGTTTTGGTAGATATTCAAAAGCACCCGTTTGATAGCTCGACACAGCAGATTCTAAATCTGAATGTGCGGTCATGATAATTACAGGTAAGTCAGGGTAGTTGCCTTTGACTTTACCTAAAAAGGTCAGTCCATCAATACCCGGCATACGGATGTCTGTCAAAATAACATCTGGCGCATCGACACTTAACTGATCTAAAGCGGATTGTGCTTCTTCAAAACTGGTAACATCAAAACCTTCTTCTTTGAATGTTTTTTCCAGCACCCAACGCATGGCGCGATCATCATCGATGACCCAAATCTTATTACGCGACATGATCTGACTCCCAAGGTAAATATAGGCTAAATACTGTTTTTCCAGGAACTGATTGGCATTCAATCATTCCGTTATGTTGATGCATAATATTTTGTGCAATGCTAAGGCCGAGACCTGTGCCTTTCGCTCGTCCTGTCACTAAAGGGTAAAATACGGATTCTAATATTTCTTGTGGGACACCTGGTCCATTGTCCTCGATGTCAATGCGTACCGCAGAACGTTTTAATACACCGTTGATGGTGACTAGCCGTTGAATACGTGTGCGCAAGGTGAGTTCTGGTTGATGCTCAACAAAGAACTCTTTATTTTCAGTCATCGCCTGAACAGCATTAACACTGATATTCAGCATGACCTGAATTAATTGATCACGATCTGCGAAAACATCCGGTAAAGAAAGGTCGTAATCACGGGTGATCTTAATTTTCTTCTTGGTTTGGTTGACGATCAGTGAACGAACACGTTCAAGGGGTTCATGCACATTGACTGGCTCGTAACTTGGCAATTGTCTTGAACCCAGCATGGTGTCAGCAAGATTTCTTAATCGATCCACTTCACTAATAATAATGTCGGTGAATTCACTGTACTTCGGATCATTTAAGCTACGCGCTAAAAGTTGTGTCGCCCCACGGATACCACCGAGAGGATTTTTAATTTCATGGGCAACACCACGAATCAGTTGTCGTGCGACTTGATGCTGTTGAATCAGGTTTTCTTCTTTAGAGATTTTCAACATCCGGTCGATTTGATTGAGTTCAATCAATAGCAACGGGTGGTAGGGTTTGCCAGAGTTGAGCTGTGACACGGTGTAATCAACATGAATGTCTTTAAAGTTGACATTAATCGTTGCTTCTCGGCGCGTATAGTGCTGGCCAGAAGTTAATGTATTCATTAATGCATCATGCGTATTGAATTCATCATCGGGCATATGGAGTAAATTTAATACAGGCTGACCTGATGCACGAAGTAAGCTGATGTCAAAAAGCGCTTCACATGATGAATTTAAATAAAAAATATTCAGGTTGCTATCGACCAATAAAATGGCAGTGGTTAAATTATCCACTAAAAGCCGGTAATCAATCGTCATAGTCTGATCCATTAGCGAGAGGTTCCTGTCTTAAAATGGCGCAATGGCATCTTCATAAAGCAAATCGTTCAATCTAATAAGGTTCGAATTGATGCAAGTTATGCAAGATATAAGCCAACTATTTCAGAAATACGCTAAGTTTTGATGCTTATTTGAATAAATGCGCTTATTTAAGACTTTAAATAAAGTGTATAGCTGATTAAAAACAGGCTGTAAATCTAAAATGCATTAAAATGGTGCAAATGAATTTATATGGATGAATTTATAGCATTATTTTGGTGCGTGATATAAAGAGTGGCCTTTTCACCTGTTTTTATGTTTTGAAAAGACATACAATACGCGGATTATAGTGGAGCGCAGATTCATGAAATCCCCCAAAGTCGGTTTTGTTTCTTTAGGTTGTCCTAAGGCATTGGTAGATTCCGAACGAATTTTAACTCAGTTAAAGACTGAAGGTTATGATGTAGCATCAGATTATGATGGTGCCGATTTAGTAGTTGTAAATACCTGTGGTTTTATTGAATCTGCAGTACAAGAGTCGCTAGATGCCATTGGCGAAGCGATGAGTTCAAACGGTCGCGTAATTGTGACTGGTTGTTTAGGTAAAGACGAAGACAAAATTCGCCAAATGCACCCAAATGTCTTAAAAGTGACAGGTGCTGCGGCATATCAAGAAGTGATGGAAGCTGTGCACGAATACGTGCCTGAGCCACCGAAACACAATCCGTTTATTGATCTAGTACCTGAACAAGGTATTCGATTAACACCAAAACATTATGCTTATTTGAAGATTTCAGAAGGTTGTAACCATCGTTGCACATTCTGCATTATTCCGAGCATGCGTGGTGATTTGGTTTCTCGTCCAGTAGGTTCAGTATTGACTGAAGCTCAAGCGCTGAAAAAAGCAGGTGTAAAAGAAGTCCTTGTGATTTCTCAAGATACATCGGCTTATGGCGTAGACACCAAATACAAATTGGACTTCTGGAACGGTCAGCCCGTTAAAACCAAATTCTATGACATGTGTGAAGCATTGGGTCAATTGGGTATCTGGGTGCGTCTGCACTATGTATATCCATATCCACATGTGGATGCTGTGATTGACTTAATGGCGCAAGGCAAAATTTTGCCTTATTTGGATATTCCATTCCAACATGCAAGTCCTAAGATTTTGAAACTCATGAAACGTCCTGCGCACAGTGAAAATACACTAGAGCGTTTAAAAGTTTGGCGTGAGAAATGTCCTGATCTTGTGATTCGTTCTACATTTGTTGTGGGCTTCCCGGGTGAAACTGAAGAAGACTTCCAAATGTTGCTTGATTGGTTAAAAGAAGCGCAGCTTGATCGTGTGGGTTGTTTTACTTACTCACCAGTTGAAGGCGCGACTGCAAATGATTTGCCAGATCATGTGCCTGAAGAAATCAAACAAGAGCGTTATGAACGTTTCATGCAAGTTCAGCAAGAAATCTCTGCTGCGAAATTGCAAAGTCGTATCGGTCAGAAAATGACAGTACTTGTGGATGATCTTGAAGAAGAGTTCCCAGTTGCTGTTGCGCGTTCTTATGCAGATGCACCTGAAATTGATGGTAATGTTTTTGTGGAAGATATCGATAAGTCAGTGATTAAAGCAGGTGATTTACTTGAAGTAGAAATCACAGATGCAGATGAATATGACTTATTTGCAAAACTAATCTCGGTTAAGTCTGCTTAAACGATTCATTAAAAATAATTGAAATTAAATAATTCGGAGTTGATGATGCTTGATTCTAAAAAACCACGTTTTGGTCGCATCTTGCTTAAGCTTTCAGGTGAAGCTTTAGCGGGCAATAAAGAGATGGGTATCGATGCACAAGTGCTCGATCAAATGTCACTCGCAATTGCGCACCTTGTTGGTTTGGGTGTTCAAGTGGGTATCGTTGTCGGTGGTGGTAACCTTTACCGTGGTAGCCAATTACAAAAAGATGGTTTGGTTGGGCGTGTAACAGGTGACCAAATGGGTATGTTGGCGACTGTGATGAACGGTTTGGCGCTTCGTGATGCTTTGGTGCGTCGTAATATCAAAACTCGTCTAATGTCGGCTTTACCCATTGGTGCAGTAGTTGAATCATATTCTAGCCGCGATGCAATTCGTCATTTAACTCGTGGCGAAGTATGTGTATTTGTCGCAGGTACGGGTAACCCATTCTTTACGACAGATACAGCAGCATGCTTACGCGGTATCGAGATTGAAGCCAATCTTATCCTTAAAGCGACGAAGGTTGATGGCGTATACAACAAAGATCCAAGTAAATATGAAGATGCAGTGAAATACGATGCATTAACATTTGACCAAGTTTTAGATGAAAAACTGGGTGTGATGGATTTAACTGCGATCTGCTTATGCCGTGACCACAACGTTCCACTTCAAGTATTTGATATGAACAAATCAGGTTCATTACTTTCAGTGGTAATGGGTGAAAAAGAGGGTACTCACGTTACTAACTAATGTACGTGGGCCCTAAAGCTCTTTATACTACAAGCTATTTTAGAATTTACATCTTTTCGAATTAAGTTAGGAAGATCACATGATTAACGATCTTAAAAAAGACGCAGAAGACCGTATGAATAAATCTCTAGATTCTCTAGAGCATGGTTTTGCCAAAGTTCGTACAGGCCGCGCGCACCCATCAATTTTAAATGGTGTTATGGTTCCTTACTATGGCTCTGATGTGCCATTAAACCAAGTGGCGAACGTGGGTGTAGAAGACTCTCGTACTTTACTTGTTCAGCCTTTTGAACGTTCAATGGTTGCTGCAATTGATAAAGCAATCCGTGAATCTGACTTGGGCTTAAACCCGATTACTGCTGATGCGATCCGTGTTCCTATGGCTGCATTAACAGAAGAAACACGTAAAGACATGCAGAAAGTTGCACGTAACGAAGCTGAAAATGCAAAGGTTGCGATCCGTAACATCCGCCGTGATGTTTTGGGTGATATCAAAGCATTGTTGAAAGAAAAAGAAATTTCTGAAGATGATGAGCGTCGTGCGGGTGATGACATTCAAAAAATCACAGACAAATTCGTTGCTGAAGTTGAAAAACGTCTGGCTGCAAAAGAAGCTGAATTGATGAAGGTCTAAGTTTTAATGACCTCATCTGAAGAAACTTCCCGTCTTCCAAAACATGTTGCCATCATTATGGATGGCAACAATCGTTTTGCCAAAAAGAATCAAATGCAAAAAGGTGAAGGGCATCGTTCTGGAAAGGACATCCTAGATCCTATCGTTGAACATTGTCGTAAAAGAAATATCCAAGCACTGACCGTTTTTGCTTTTTCGAGTGAAAATTGGAATCGTCCTCAGTTTGAGGTTGATTTGTTGATGGCTCTTCTTGAAGAAACCATTCATGAACAGTTGCCACGCATGGAAAAATTTAACATTTCTCTACGTTTTATTGGTGATCGTTCTCGTTTATCTCCTAACTTACGTGACTTAATGTTGCAAGCTGAACAAAGGACTGCTAATTTCGACAGCATGACTTTAACTATTGCAATTAGTTACGGTGGTATGTGGGATATGACACAGGCTGCAAAAAAAATCGCAGCAGATGTTTTAACTAACAAAATAAATCTTGAAGCAGTGGATGCTGAAGTCTTTGGTCAATATGTCAGTTTAAGTGATCTACCTCCGGTAGATTTGTTAATTCGTACAGGTGGTGATTTCCGTCTCTCGAACTTCTTGCTTTGGCAAGCTGCGTATGCAGAACTTTATTTTACCCAGACATTATGGCCTGAATTTACCATTGAAGAATTTGACGACGCACTAGCGGTATTTGGTGGTCGTGAACGTCGTTTTGGTAAGACTTCAGAGCAGATTCAACAAGAGCAGTTTGAGAATAAATAAATGTTAGAGCGGATAATAACCGCATTGGTACTGGTTTCAGTTGTATTGAGTTGCATGTTTGCAACCGAGTCTAAATACCCAATGCTTGTGCTGATGATTATTGCATCAGCTGTCGCGGGTTATGAGTGGTTCAAACTCATGCCGCGTAATACAAAAAATGTGATTAAGCCTTTCGCTTGGGGCTATGGTCTAGTCACTGCTATTCTTTCAGCACTAGCATTGCATTTTACAGATGTTGCATTACTGCTTTGGGCGGCTTCGATCTTTACTTGGATCTTAAGTGTCTATTGGGTGAAGTCTTATCCTGATTACGATAACTGGTATAACCCGAGTCTCAGTGGTATTGGTTTAGTCTTAGTTCCTGCTGCGGTAACTGCTATTTTTTCTGTGTGGATGAACTCACCGTGGTGGCTCATGTATCTGTTCCTGTTGGTATGGGGTGCAGACAGTGGTGCATACTTCGTGGGACGTAAATTTGGTAAGAAAAAACTTGCACCAGATGTGAGCCCAAATAAATCGATCGAAGGTTTATATGGCGGTCTATTCACTGCAATGCTAATTGTTATTGTTGTTGAAATTATTTATCTTGATTTAAGCATCGCTGAACATATTTTATTTTTAATACTTTCAGTAATAACAGTATTTAGTTCAGTACTTGGTGATTTATTTGAATCGATGATCAAGCGTCGTGCAGGGATCAAAGATTCTGGTCGTATTCTTCCCGGACATGGTGGTGTGCTGGATCGTATTGACTCGTTGCTTGCTGCAGCACCTATCTTTGCGGCAGGTATGTATGTTTTAAAATTAATTGGCGTAGATTTATAGATGTCACAATCTGTTTGTATATTGGGTGTAACAGGATCCATTGGTCAAAGTACTTTAAAGATTCTGCAGCAGCACCCCGAAGAGTATTCAGTTTTTGCAGTCACTGCACATAGCCGAATTGTAGAACTTGTCGAAATATGCAAACAATATCGACCGAAAATCGCAGTTGTTCCATTAAATAAGGTGGATGAACTGCGCCAATTACTCGTAGCTGAAAAATTAAATGATATTGAAATCCTGCATGATGAAGCAGGATTAATCGCAGTGGCAGAACATCCACAAGTTGATGTGGTCATGGCCGCTATTGTGGGGGCTGCAGGGTTGCTACCTACATTGGCTGCTGCGAAAGCGGGTAAGCGTGTCTTACTAGCAAATAAAGAAGCGTTGGTGATGTCGGGTGACATCATGATTCAGACCGCACGTGAAAATAATGCTTTGTTACTGCCAGTCGATTCTGAACATAATGCAATCTTCCAATGCTTGCCTGAAACTTATCTACAAGGTGAGCGTCATGGTCAGCCAAAGCTAGGTGTCAAACAAATTTTACTTACCGCTTCTGGTGGTCCATTTTTACATCATAGTTTAGAACAATTGCAAAGTGTAACGCCGGCCCAAGCCTGTAAGCATCCAAATTGGTCGATGGGGCAAAAAATTTCAGTTGATTCTGCAACGCTGATGAATAAAGGCTTGGAATTGATCGAAGCCTGTCATCTTTTTGCAGTTGAAGAACAATTTGTAACAGTTGTTGTCCATCCACAGAGTATCATTCATTCAATGGTTCAATATGTAGATGGTTCGACTTTGGCGCAAATGGGTAATCCTGATATGTGTACGCCTATTGCTCATGCATTAGCATGGCCGAAGCGTATTCAAACACATGTGCCTCCATTAGATTTATTTATTCATTCTCAGTTAAATTTTGAACAGCCTGATATACAGCGATTCCCAGCGCTAAAATTAGCACGTCAAGCCATGAAGGCTGGAGGCTTAGCTCCTACGATTTTAAATGCAGCCAATGAAATCGCCGTGGCAGCATTTTTGCATGAGAAAATTGGCTTTACTCAAATCCCTCAAATTGTGGAACATGTGTTGGGGCAAGTTGAAAACTCAGCTGCAAATAATATTGATGTTATTTTACGTGCAGATAAATCGGCACGTATGGTTGCTGAAAAAGCAGTATTGAATTCAGGAAGTTAAGACATGAATGCCTTGTTTATGATTATTGCAGCAATATTGCTACTTGGACCGCTGATAGCGATTCATGAATTTGGGCATTATTTCGTTGCACGTAAACTGGGCGTAAAGGTTTTGGTGTATTCGATTGGTTTTGGCCCAACACTGCTCAAGTGGACGTCGAAGAAATCAGGTATTCAATATCAACTGTCTGCATTGCCACTGGGTGGTTATGTCAAAATGTTGGATGAGCGTGAAGGTGATGTCGCAGCAGAAGACTTACCGAAAGCATTTAACAGACAACACCCTTGGAAGCGTATTGCAATTGTTGCGGCAGGGCCACTCATTAACTTGGCTTTTGCAGTAGTGTTGTTTTGGATTTTATTTTTACCAGCTCAGGAACAGCTCAATACGCGCGTAGGTAAAATTTTACCGAATACGCCAGCAGCGGCTGCGCAAATGCAGACTGGTGATAAAATTACTGCCGTAGATGGCACTCAAGTATCCACTTGGGAGCGCTTGAATTATGCCTTGGTTGATCGTGTAGGTGAAACTGGCAATATTCAAATTCAAGCTGAACGAGCAGGGCAAATTCAAAACTTCAGTTTACCTATTCAAAGTTTCTTACGTGATCAAACTCAGTCACCACTCGATGTTCTAGGTTTTACACCGTATCGTCCTGAAATTCCTGCAGTGGTTTCAAAACTCAGTGAAGATGGCGCAGCGATTCGCCAAGGGATGCAAGTGGGTGATCGAATTGTTTCGATCGATGGCGTAAAAATGAAAGACTGGTTTGATGTTGTACAAGTTGTACAAGCTTCTCCAGAAAAGTTACTTAAAATTGATGTTTTACGACAAAATAAAATTGTGCATTTAAGCGTGATGCCGCAAGGTAAGCGTGACCAAATGGGTAAAGTCACAGGGCTTTTAGGTGTACAAAGCGATCCGGGTAAAGTCAATATTCCAGCCGAATACAAACAAACCATTCAATACACGCCTGTAGAGGCGATGGGTAAAGCGGTAGAAAAAACAGGTCAGATATCTAGTATGATCCTGAATTCTATTGTAAAAATGGTGCGTGGTTTGGTTGGTTTAGATAATTTGTCTGGTCCGATTACCATTGCGAAAGTGGCTGGACAAAGTGCTGAAATGGGGTGGCAAACCTTCATTTCCTTTATGGCACTGATGAGTGTAAGTTTGGGTATTTTAAATTTACTACCGATTCCTATGCTCGATGGCGGTCATTTAATTTACTATTTTATTGAATTAATTCGTGGTAAACCTGTTTCTGAACAAATACAATTGGTTGGATTAAAAATTGGTATGGTATTGCTGGGTAGCATGATGCTACTGGCTCTATTCAATGACATTATGCGTTTATAAGAACGTTATACGAAATAAATTAACAGCGGAAAAGACTGGCATGCAGCACAAACATTTATTTATGCCATTGGCACTGGTTAGTGCTATGGCCGTAGCACAACAAGTATATGCAGCAGATGATTTTGTAGTACAAGATATTCGTGTTGATGGCTTAGTGCGTTTAACTCCTGACAATGTAGCCGGAATGATCCCATTCTCCGCTGGTGATCGTGTCAATGATCAAATCATTTCAAACTCAATTCGTAGCATGTTTGCGTCGGGTTTGTTTGATGATGTGAAGTCTTCACAAGTCGGTAATACCCTTGTATATACAGTGGTTGAACGCCCAGTAATTTCTAAAGTTGAGCTAAAAGGCAATAAACTTATTCCTAAAGAAGCCTTGGAAGAAGGCTTAAAGAAAATGGGTCTGTCTGAAGGTGAAGTTTTAAAGAAATCATCTTTGCAAACGGTTGAAACTGAATTAGAACAACAGTACATGCAGCAAGGTCGTTATGATGCTGATGTCAAAGTTATTACAACCGCTCAACCAAACAACCGTGTTAATGTCTTAATCGAGTTTGAAGAAGGCCAATCTGCCAAAGTATTTGATATCAATATCATTGGTAATACTGTCTTTAAAGAAAGCGAAATTAAACAAATTTTTGCATTAAAAGAAAGTGGTTGGAACTCGATCATTTCTCGTAATGACCGTTATGCACGTGAAAAGATGGCTGCGAGTTTGGAAGCTTTACGTGCGATGTATCTCAACAAAGGTTACATCAACTTTAACATTACCAATTCAAGTCTGAATTTGAGTGAAGATAAAAAACACGTCTTTATCGAAGTTTCGGTGGATGAAGGTGAACAATTTAAGTTTGGTAAAACTCATTTCTTAGGTGATACGCTTTATACGCAAACTGATTTAAACGCTTTAAAACTCTATAAAGATGGCGATTTATATTCACAAGAAAAAGTGAATGGTGTTAAACAACTTTTACTTCGTAAATACGGTAACGCAGGTTACTACTTTGCAGAAGTGAACATTGTTCCTGAAATCAATAAAGACACCAAATTGGTCGATTTAAATTACTATGTGAATCCGGGTCAGCAAGTCACTGTTCGCCGCATTAATTTTACAGGTAACTCGAAAACAGCTGATGAAGTTCTACGTCGTGAAATGCGTCAAATGGAAGGCGCATTAGCAAGTAACGAAAAAATTGATTTGTCTAAAGTGCGTTTAGAGCGTACAGGCTTCTTTAAAACCGTTGATGTTAAACCTGCACGTATTCCGGGTACGCCAGATCAAATTGATTTAAATGTGAATGTTGAAGAACAGCATTCAGGTACAAGTACTTTGGCTGTTGGTTTCTCACAAAGTGGCGGTGTAACTTTCCAAGCAGGTTTGAGTCAAACCAACTTCTTGGGTACAGGTAACGCAGTTTCTATCGATTTGTCTCGTTCAGAGACTCAAGATTACTACAACCTCAGTGTAAATGACCCGTACTTCACCATTGATGGTGTGCGCCGCGGTTATAACATGTACTACCGTAAAACTAAGTTGGATAACGACTATAACGTTAACAACTACGTCACTGACAGTTTTGGTGGTGGGATAAACTTTGGTTATCCGATTGATGAAAACCAGAGTATCAGTATGGGTTTAAATGTAGACCAAACTGAGGTTACTACGGGTCCATACGTTTCAACTTATGTACGTGATTACCTACTTGCTAATGGTGGTAAAGCTACTCATCGCGCGGAAGACGTTTGTACTGGTAGTTATGTCTCACAAAAAGCAATAGATATTTATAATAAAACTCCAACTCCTAATCCTATTCCAAGTGATTATGAGGATGCAATTCATTGTGTCGACGATAAATATCAGGCTGTTGACCTTGTGGATTATAATGATGAATTTAAAGGTAAATTTTTAACCTACAACTTAAACTTAGGTTGGTCGTATAACACGCTAAACCGTCCTGTGTTCCCAACTTCAGGTATGTCGCATCGCGTAAATACTGAAATTGCATTACCAGGTAGTGATGTTGAATATCAAAAAGTTACTTATGATGCACAAGCTTATTTCCCACTTGGTAAAGACTTTGTATTACGTGGGTACGGTAAATTGGGTTATGGTAATGATTTGCCGTTCTATAAAAACTTTTATGCAGGTGGTTTTGGTTCAGTCCGTGGTTATGATAACAGCACCTTAGGTCCGAAATACGACGGTGTTTACTATCAAGGTGTTGGTAAAGAGGATCTGGATTTTGAAGAGGTAGGCGGTAATGCACTTGTTCAATTTGGTGCTGAATTGGCATTACCAGTGCCTTTCAAGGGGGACTGGGCACGTCAAGTACGCCCAGTGTTATTTGCTGAAGGGGCACAAGTATTTGATACCCAATGTGACGTTCCAGCCGCGGATAGTGTATTGATTAAAGATGGTCAAACGTATAACGCTCGTCAATACTGTAAAGATAACTACGGCTTTGATATGAATAACATGCGTTATAGCGTTGGTGCAGGTTTTACTTGGATCACGATGATTGGTCCAATTTCACTGAGTTATGCATTCCCACTGAATGACAAAACTGGCGATGAAACAAAAGAAATCCAATTCGAGATTGGTCGTACGTTCTAAGTACGACCCTTCTGGGAATAACAAAATTACAGGTTGATAAGATGAATAAATTATTTGCTGGTTTGGCGGTATTGGGTATGTCATGTTCTGCTGTTGTGCATGCAGCAGATTACGGTGTGGTTGATTTAGAAAAGGTGGTGGAACAAAGCACTTATCTAAAACAACAAAATGCTCAAATTCAACAGCAATTGAAACCACAAACCACTAAAATTGAATCACTTGCTAAAGAGCTGGAAGCAATGCAACAGAAAGCTCAGCAGGGTGGTGATAAGTTGACTGCTGCGCAAAAGCAGCAAATGGGTCAACAGTATCAAGCTAAACTTAAAGAGCTGACTGATTTACAGCAAAAAGTTCAAGCTTCGGTTCAAGGGAATATTCAGTCCTTAAATCGCACGATGGATACTCGAATCAAGCAAGTTGCAGAACAATTGCGCACAGAAAATAAGTTAGATGTTGTTTTGAATAAAAATTCAGCACTTGCGTATGACCCTAAGTTTGATTTAACTGATAAAATGATTCAAAAGGTTAATGCAATTAAATAATCAATGAATTCTCAAAAATTCAGTTTAGAAAAGCTTGCTCAACTTGTTCAAGGTCAATGTATTGGTCAGCTAGACTTGCAATTCAGTGGAATGGCTAGTCTAGAGAGTGCTCAACCGCATCAGCTTGCATTTTTAAACGCAGATAAATATCTGAATGAAGCTCAACAGTCTCAGGCTGGTGCGCTGATTGTGACTGCAGACATGCAGTCACAAATCCCTTCACAGCAAAACTTCATTGTTGTACCCAATCCGTATCTGGCTTTCGCTATTCTGACGCATGTTTTCGAAAAAAAATCTGTAGAAATAGGAATTGAAAGTACTGCTCAAATTCATCCTTCCGCAATCATTTCTGATACTGCTTATATTGGGCATTATGTGGTGATTGGTGCGAATAGTGTGGTGGATGAAGGAACGCGCATTGAATCACAAGTGAAGATTGATCATGGCGTTAAAATTGGTAAAGATTGTTTTATCGATTCGCATGTGACAATTACTGGTGAAGCCAAGTTAGGTGATCGCGTACGTATCCATGCAAATACGGTGATCGGTGGTGAAGGGTTTGGTTTTGCACCTTATCAAGGGAAATGGCATCGTATTGCTCAATTAGGTTCTGTACGTATCGGGAATGATGTGCGTATTGGTTCAAATTGTAGTATCGACCGTGGTGCTCTAGATGACACAATTTTGGAAGATGGTGTCATTATTGATAACCTTGTGCAAATCGCGCATAACGTCAAAGTTGGTGCAAATACGGCAATGGCTGCGAAATGTGGTATTGCCGGTAGTACAACTATTGGCAAAAATTGTGTGCTAGCAGGGGCTGTTGGTATCGTAGGTCACATTAATATTGCAGATAATGTGACAATTACCGGTATGTCAATGGTCACAAAAAGTATTTCCGTTGCTGGGAGTTATTCTTCAGGTACGCCAATGCTTGAAAGTGGTTCTTGGAAAAAGGCAGCAATCCGCTTTAAACAATTAGCAGATGTGCCATTGACCCAATTGGTCAAACGACTTGATCATATGCAGTCTCAAATTGAGTCCCTTGAATCAACATTTAAATTGCGTAAATAATTATGATGACAGAGTCGAATACCCCAGCTTTCACAAAACCTGAATTACCAATGACTATTCAGACTATTCGTGAATATTTGCCACATCGTTATCCGTTTTTATTGGTTGATCGTGTTGTTGAAGTGACTGACAACGGGATTGTAGGCTATAAAAATGTAACGATTAATGAAGAATTTTTACAAGGCCATTTCCCTGAATACCCAATTATGCCGGGTGTGCTGATTGTTGAAGCATTGGCGCAAGTATCGGGTATTTTAGGTTTCATTATGAATAATGAGAAACCTTCAGCGGGTTCGCTGTTCTTATTTGCTGGTGCAGAGAAGGTTCGATTTAAAAAACAAGTCGTTGCAGGCGATCAACTTGTATTAAAATCGGAATTAGTGATGCAAAAGCGTGGCATTTACAAATATAATTGTGTTGCCACTGTAGATGGCGTAGTCGCAGCAACCGCGGAAATTATGGTTTCGCATCAGAAAACAGAGACAGCATGAGCAATAACGAATTAATTCATCCTACCGCCATTATTGACTCATCAGCAGTAATTGCTCCGGATGTGCAAATTGGACCATATTGTATTATTGGTCCTAAAGTCACAATTGGAGCGGGCACTAAACTGCATTCACATGTTGTGGTGGGTGGTTATACCCGTATTGGTCAACATAACGAAATTTTTCAATTTGCCAGTGTTGGTGAAGTTTGCCAAGACTTGAAATATGCTGGTGAAGAAACGTGGTTAGAAATCGGTGATTATAACTCGATTCGTGAACACTGTAGTTTACATCGTGGTACTGTTCAAGATCAGGGTCTAACTAAGGTTGGTAGTCACAATTTATTGATGGTGAATACACATATTGCACATGACTGTGTAGTAGGTGATCATAATATTTTTGCTAATAACGTCGGCGTTGCAGGTCATGTCCACATTGGTGATTACGTCATCGTAGGTGGTAACTCTGGTATTCATCAATTCTGTAAAATCGATTCATACAGTATGATCGGTGGTGCTTCGCTTATTTTGAAAGATGTACCTGCTTATGTCATGGTATCTGGTAATCCAGCCCATGCTTTTGCCATGAACATTGAAGGCATGCGTCGTAAAGGTTGGTCAAAAAATGTGATTCAAGGTTTACGTGAATCCTTTAAATTGATCTATAAAGATGGTTTAACGACGAATGAAGCGATTGAGCGTATTCGTACTGAAATTTTGCCTGATGTGGCAGAAGCGCAATTGTTGATTGACTCACTTGAGCAGTCTAAGCGCGGTATCGTTCGTTAAATACTGCGAATAAAAATAGACACCTTATAAGGTGTCTTTTTTTTGCGTTAAAAATAGGACTATTTTTTAACAAAGCCTGCTTCTTCAGATTTTGGATACTTTTGGATAAGCTTGCTTTTGAGCTGCGTTGCTAAACTACTATTTCGATCGACGTCTTTTGCAATGCTATACAGTTGATATAACGCTCTAGGTGCGCGGGTCGACTCAGGGTATTGATCTACCACGATACTATAGTTCTTTTTCGCTTCCGCGTAGTTGGTCGGTTCAACAGCAAGGTTGAACTCAGCTAGCCAAAAATATGCATTGCTAATATAGACACTGTTAGGATTATTCTTAATAAAGTTTTTCATCGGTGCAATGGCTTTTTTCGCACCACCTTGTTTGTATGCATCTAAAGCAACGGTATATGCCGCTTTCTCGAGCTCAAGTGAGTCACCACCTGCATTTACAGGTTGGTTTGCAGATGAGCTTAATGTTGCTTGGGTCGTAGGTTGTTTAATAGGTGTAGGCGCTGTATTAGCTGTTACTGGGTGCAGTACCTTGTTGGTTATCCTCCGCAGCCTCTGTGTCTTCACTTGGATCTACTTTTTGTTGGAGTAGTTCTAAACGTTGATCTAAATCTGCATAGCGGTTTGTAAGTTCACTTTTTAATTGTTCGATAATATTGTCTTGCTCTTCCATTTTACCGCGTAAGCTACGCAATTCATTTTCGAGCTGTTGGTTCTTCTGCATAAGCTGCCAATTCAAATTGGTTGGAATAGGGGTAGAGCCAGCACCTGTTTGAATGGCCGTATTATTTGCTGTATACACAGTGCCATTATTAGCGCCACTCAAACCACGAGATTCAATTGGAATATTGGCAAATAATGCACCTGAGCAAGTCAATGTAAGGGCACACAATACATGCTGTTTAAACATCATAAAAATTCCATGTAGTTACAAGCATGTCCGTATAGAATAGTTTTATTACAGACAGCTTTAGATAAAACGATAAGCACATTAAAAACGCCAAAGTTCTGAATTGCAATAAGCTTTTACAATCTTGCTGTGTATTAAAGTAAAAATATAGTGATGAAGTTTCACGTTTTCTACATCATCGACCATCATATTGATTTATAAATAATCAAACAGTTTTTTCTATTCAGGAATTCTTGGTTTTAGGCTTGCATGTTTATTAAAAATCTCTATACTCTGTTCTTGCAATGGTAGCCCTGCCGGTTACTTCGCAATTGTACTCTATAAACCCCGCCAGGACCGGAAGGTAGCAACGGTAGTAGAAATATGATGTGCCGAAGTCTTGCTGGTAGGGTTGCCACCAGTTTCAATAATAATAAATTAAACGTCCTCTCATTTTTTCAATCCTATATTATTCTTTATTTTAGTTTTATTAATTCTTCATTTAGATCTATATTTTTTTTATTCGTCATCAAATTCTTTACGTGCAATCACTTTAAAAATCGTATCGAGATCAAAGCCTCGATATTGCAAAAAACGTATTTGTTTGGCTTTTTGTTTTGGATCACGTTCAACAGCTTTGCCAAATTTTTTTATCTTAAGCTGGTAGGCTTCAGTGACCCAATCTGTTTCTTTTAATTCATCCTGAATTAATTCACTGTCTACTTTTTTATTTTTTAACGCGAGCTTTATACGATTAGGGCCTTTACCTTTACGTTTTTGACTCGATAGCACCATCTCTGCTACACGCTGATCGCTTTGATAGCTCTCACGTGCGAGTTCTTCCACCAAGTGTATGACTTCTTCACGACTATCCGCATACAGTGCTAATTTTTCGATTAAATCTGCTTTTGAGTATTCTTTACGTGTGAGTACTGCAAAAGCGTACGAGCGTAGACGAGAGCCGCGCAGTCCCGGTTTTTTTTCAGCATGAACATCTTTACCATTGGTGTCAAAATGCAACGCAGTGTGATCGATCACCGAAGTATTGTCATGTGAAATGTCAGTTTGTGCAGCATGATTTACGCAGGTAGTTTCTTCAGCTTCTGCAAACTGTTGTTTCAGTGCTTCATAATCAAGCAAGAGTGGAAAATGGTCTTTAGTCATGGGGTCATTTTAATACAAATTTTGAGTGCAAAACAAAACGCCCCGTAGGGCGTTTCGTGTGCTATTAAAGTATGCTGTATTAAGCATCTAAAAAGTCTGGTTCTTCTTCGTCTTTGTCTTCTACAGGTGCTGTACCCGTAGTCAGAAGTTGTTCACGAATCAGTTTTTCGATAGTTTGCACAAGTTCAGGGTGTTCTTCTAAGTGGCGAATGGTATTGTTTTTACCTTGCCCAATCTTGTCACCTTGGTATGAATACCAAGCACCTGCTTTTTGAACAATTTCTTGTTGTACTGCGAGGTCAACAAGCTCACCTAAATGGTTCACGCCTTTACCATAAAGAATTTGGAAAATCGCTTCACGGAATGGAGGAGCCATTTTGTTTTTCACAACTTTCACTTTGGTTTCTGAACCAATGATCTCGTCGCCTTCTTTCACTTGACCAATACGGCGGATATCTAAACGTACAGATGCATAGAATTTAAGTGCATTACCACCAGTTGTGGTTTCTGGGCTACCAAACATTACACCAATCTTCATACGGATTTGGTTAATGAAGATTACCATACAGTTAGAACGTTTCGCATTACCGGTAATTTTACGCAGTGCTTGGCTCATCAGACGAGCTTGTAAGCCCATGTGTGAGTCACCCATTTCGCCTTCAATTTCGGCGCGAGGGGTAAGTGCAGCTACAGAGTCGACAACGATCAGGTCAATGGCACCTGAACGTACCAGCATGTCTGCAATTTCAAGTGCTTGTTCACCATTGTCTGGCTGTGAAACAAGTAAGTTATCAATATCTACGCCAAGTTTACGTGCGTATTGAGGGTCTAATGCATGTTCAGCATCGATGAATGCACAAGTACCGCCAGCTTTCTGACATTGTGCAATAGCTTGTAATGTCATAGTCGTTTTACCAGAAGATTCAGGACCGTAGATTTCTACGATACGACCTTTAGGCAAACCACCAATACCTAGTGCGATATCTAATGTTAAAGAACCTGTAGAGACAGCTTCAACTGCCTGTACGGTGTTATCACCAAGACGCATAACGGTGTTTTTACCAAACTGCTTTTCAATTTGGCTTAAGGCCGCATTTAACGCCTTGCTTTTATTATCATCCATCTTACAACCTCAATACGATGTCACGAAACAATATACTCAAGTGGATGTATTCAGTTTAGATCTGTTCCACGAGGGTATAGTGACAGAAATCATCCTTTTGTTCTATGAAAATCACAACAGGTGCGACATGTTGTGACGCTTTAACTTAATCATCATTATAAGACCATTGCTGGTCAAACTGTTGATCATTTTCTCTTTTAAATTTACCAATATCGCGACGATCTTTTTTACTTGGTCGATGATCTGGCCGAGCTAGATTATGCAACTTTCTTTGTGATGCGAGCAATTCCCGTTTTGCAATACTGACCTCAGTTTCATCATAAAGCAGCTGAGCGGTTGGGGCAGGCCCACGAACATCCGACAGTGCTTTCACCACCACAGTTTTTTTCTCAAGGCCTTGTGCAATGGTTAACTCCATGCCTACACGAACTTCACGAGAGACTTTAACGCGTTCGCCATTATGATGAACTTTACCGCCTTCAATAGCATTTTTGGCAATAGAGCGTGTTTTAAAAAAACGTGCAGCCCACAACCATTTGTCTATACGCATACCAACCGCATCTTCGGCTAGATTTGATTTACGCATATTTTTTCTGTTCCTCGGCTTGCTCAGTCATTTGAGCTTCTAAAATAGGGATTAAATCTGTTAATGCGGACAGCATTGGATAATTACAAGTCTCGCGAGGCGCTTTGGCAGATGAAGGCTGCTGAATCGAATAGAGCTGTTCAATCCCAAAAAGTTTTGCACCATTAAGCACTTTTTCTGTGTCATCAATGAAGTAACAGTTTTTTGCATCGAAGGGATGTTTACTTGCTAATATTTGCCAAAACTCAATAAACTCTTTGGCATGACCGAGAGTTTCTGAACTGACGATAACATCGAAAAAATCACGAAGACCGGTTTCTTCAAGTTTGAATTGTAAGCCTGCATAGTCGGCATTGGTCGCAAGCCAAATAGGATAGCCATTTTCTTTAAGATAGGTGAGTAGCTCAATGCAGCCTTCGCGTTTAGCCACTTTGGCTTTTTGTTCTATTTGCATTGCCAAAACATCAACGCCAACTTGTGACGTCCAAAAGCGAGAGGAGTACCATTTTAGGGTATGATTATGTTGTTGATAAAAACTAAATAGCGTTTGCTTGCTTTGTTCGAGTGAGCACTGATGCTGTTCAGCATAGCGAATTGGCAGCAGCTCATTCCAGATAAAATCATCATAAGCAAGATCGAGTAAAGTACCGTCCATATCGAAAATGATCGTCGGCTTTTCTGAGTAATTTGGCATATAAAGGTATTCTATGTTTAAAACAACAACAGCACCGCAAGACCCACTGATTTTGCAGTTGGTTCCCATTGTGACACAAGCTTGCGAAATTTTGCGAGAAGAATATCAGCGTTATTGCTCAGGTGCGGATTTTGATGTGGAACGTAAAAGTGATGATTCACCTGTAACGCAAGCTGACTATCGTGCAAATAGCTATATTACCCAAGCATTATCTAAAGTTTCTAGCTTGCCTGTATTGTCAGAGGAAGGTGACAAGTCTGAACGTATGCAATGGCAAAAATTTTGGCTGCTTGATCCTTTAGATGGTACCAAAGAGTTTTTACATAAAAGACCTGAATTTACCATTAATCTGAGTTTGGTTGAGGGTGCTAATACTACCTTTGCCATATTGGCGATTCCCGGGGAATACAGCGTATATATTTGTCCCTTTGAGGGACTGCCGCTGAAATATGATAGCCAGTCAACCACATGGTATGAATATGTTGAAACCTCTTTAGAGAATGTCGTACACGTTGGCTTGAGTCAAAGTGCCAAAAATAAGCCAATTTATACGGACTATCTAGACGCTTTAGAAAAACTCACTCCTTATCAGGCATACCATGCTGGTAGTGCATATAAGTTTTGTATGATGTTAGAAGATCGAGTGGATATTTATCCTCGTTTTCATCCCACCTGTGAATGGGATACCAGCGCTGGACAATGTTTAATCGAGCGTATTGGTGGTGGTTTGGTTGATTTTAAAGGTCGCGCTTTTTTATATAACCAACGTACAACTTTATTAAATGGTGGATTTATTGCATTTAAAAATGCCGCAATGAAAGAATTGGCCTTAAATGCTTTGGCAAACATGCCTGACAAAACTTGAGCTAAATCGGGTTCATGCTATAGTGTCTGCACACTCCGTTAAATCTCCTGCATATAAGAACTGTCAATTATGGCCCTAGATTTGCTCCCTCCTAGTATGCTGAAAGCAATAGACTTATTGCCGGATGAAAAGACGCCTGTAACATTGTTTACACGTCATTCCATTCGTGAAGTTGTACAAGGACAGGGTTTGGCCGGTTATGACTTACAACTTACGCATCAAGGACGTGATTTAGCCGAAGCGTGGGGCAGCTATTTGGTTGAAAATACCGATCGTGTTATTCAACACTGTATTTCGAGTCCAATTCAGCGCTGTGTGGATACGGCAGCTTTGATGATTCAAGGTGCAGATAACGTCACGATTGAGCCAAATACCCACCATATCGAGATCATTGAACAAGGATTATTGGTCGAGCCGGGAAGTTTTGTGCTCGATATTAAAAAAGCAGGACCATATTTTCAAAAGCAAGGTGCCTTGGGCTTTATTAATAGTTTTGTGAATAATGCTTTGCCGGGTATGAAACAGCCCATTCATGGGGTGGTAGATGTTTTGGAGTTGATTTACAACACTCATCCAACCAATGATTATGGTCTAAGTCTAGCGGTGAGTCATGATACGATTTTGGCTGCAATTCTTGCCATTATTTCAGGTAAAAATATCGTGACACGCGAAGATTGGCCTAAAATGATGGAAGGTTTATTTGTTTGGTTTGAAGGAGATGTATTCCTTGAGTCAAAACTGAAATGGATTTGGCGTGGTGAACTAAATGAATTAAATATTCGTGAATTTCAGCAAGCTGAACAGCAACTTTAAGAAATTTTGCTAATAATAAAAAAATTATAAAAGGCATCCATGTGCGGATGCCTTTTTTATCTGTTTCAGTATTTCATTAAATAAAAGATTAAATATTGGCTTTAATTCGTGCAGGGTATTGATTTAAATCAATACTTGAACCGTCGTCACTATAAGGCCAGCGGCTAGTATTGACAGGGAGATGTTGTTGGTGGATTCGACTATATTTGTCAGCGGCAATCAAAGTCGCAATGTCATGATCTTTAATGCTATACGCTTGCACGAGTTCAGCTGGATATTGTGTGCGTTCAAAAAATTCAGCTTCTGTTTCCCCTTGATGCAGTGCAAAGATACGTTCTACAGCTGGTAAGTACACGCCATATGCTAACCATGAGTCTACACCTTGAGAGGCCTGAATCTCAGCGGTCGATTTCATATTTGAAATGACTTTACCTAAAATGTCTTTTTCACCTTTCGCTGTAAAATATTCAATATATTGATGTTCTGCTTCTGCAAATTTTTCTAATGATGGCAAAAATTGGTTAATTGACATTTTCATCCCTCTTTTCATTTGTACAGCAATGGCTGCCTAGGATGAAAATTAAAATACCATAAAAAATATATGGGATTAAGCCATTTCTTAAAATTTTTATTTACAAAGTTTCTAAAAATATCCTGACAATTTCTGTCGGGAATATACGATTGTATTAACAGGTCTACATCTTAATTTTAGTTGAAAAGTGAAATACCTGTCACATTAATAATGATTCTACCAATACAAAATATTTAGATTTTATTTGAATTGTTAATAAGTGACAAAACACGGCAATTGAATGATTAAAAAAAAGAAAATAGCATTAACTTTGTTGTAAATTGTTGATTTATATATTTTTATGTAAGTCTCTTTATTGGATTTTTTTGTGGCTAATTGGGGAATAGTAGTGAAAAGTGTGATAGATTTTTCATATAACAAATTATCAATTTGTATTGTGTCATTAATGTTAGTTGCTTGTGGTGGTGGAGGCGGTGGTGATAGTTCAAGTGGTTCTGCATCAACTGCAAATTATCCAGAACCGACCCAAGACATAGTCGATGATACCAGTATTGGCTTTTATGACTACGATGCAAATGATGCTGTTCGTGAAATACGAAATGATTTAGTCGGCAACTTTTCAGCTCAAGTTCAATTTGGTCAAAGTCATGTTGTCGATCCGAATGCGAACGAAGCCAAGAAAATGCCACGGTTAACCAGTGAAAAAGAAGCGCTGCTTATCGTGACGCCAACACTTGATATGCAAAACATCAAGCAACTCAAAGTAGAAATCTATCAAAACAACCGCTTAGTTCGTACCGCGACATTGGACGATCCGACGCAAATGCCTGTTTCAGACCAGAGTGGGCAAAGAGGTCGTCCAGATGTTTGGTACAGTAAACGCGCGTGGACCACGAAACTTAATTGGGATGAAGTTAAACCCGGTCTAAGATTAAAATTTATCGACGCAAATAAAGCCAGCGGTGAATTGGCTGAGGATAAAATCGATTTTGCTGCACCAGGGGAATTGGTTTTAAATAATATCCGTGTTGGTATGTTGGCAGATAAGCCAAATTCTACCGGCCACTATATGCTACTAGAGCCTGAAAAAGCGGGCACAGATTATTTCCAAACCATTCCTGCAGCGGAAATGACGGTTGCACAATATGATGATATTCAGTTAACACGTGCAATGGTATCTTCAGGTGTTATTTATGACAGTAAAAGTGCCGGAGATGGTGGTGTTTATGCAGGAGACATGCGTGAGGATGTCGGTAAATCAACCTTTAGTGTTGGTATAAACCTTGCTAACTGGGGTATTACCAGTGCATCTATGGCCAACCAAAGTCAGCCACAATTAACCCAAACAGTAGTTGTCCATCATACGAAGGGGAACTATGCCAATGGTGTGCATACTCATGGACTGAGTGGTGGTAATGGCATGCTCACGCTTTATGATTCTGTAGGGAATGAATTTAGCCATGAAATTGGCCATCACTATGGTTTAGGACATTACCCTGGTCAGGTAGGTGACAATCTATTTTGGGCTGCACATCATGCGGACAGTGGATGGGGTTATATTGCCAATCGCAATATGATGCGCGGAAATCTATCATGGACGGCGACATGGAAGTGGGATGGAGCGAATGGTATCCCAAATTTTAAAAATTTGTTTCCGTACGGAAAAGATGCCATGTCCGGCGGGTATCCTGATAGTAATGTATCACGCTACACACACTATACGGGTTACAGCACATTCCTGAAAATTCAACCACACTTTGACCGTTATGTCTGGGATGAAACATCACCTACCGGCTACAAAAAGTGGAATAAAACCACTCGTGAAATGGAAGTCGCTCAACCGAAGATGCCAAATTCTACGGCTCCGGTTTGGTATAACGCAGATCAAAATTATCCACGACCTCGGGTATTTGGGCAGCCTGTCATTACAATTTTAGGTGGTTATGATCCAGTCAATCAAGTCGGTTTGTTATACCCTGCGGCACGTTCAAACTGGGGCAATGTTTATGATCTAACAGCTGCCAATACGGCCTTAGATCAAGCGGCATGTTGGTTGAATGTGCAATACTCTAATAAAGTCAACAATATTGCTTTAGCACCTGCACGATTAGGTAGTAATGCCAATAAACTGCATGTCAATTTAGCTTTGGCAGATCAACCACAGAAGGTCGATTTATACTGTAAAAAAGCAGGTGAAGAAGCCAAATTATTAGCAAATATTGATATTCCAGTCTACAGCACAGCGATCAAGCCGGCCGTCAAAATTGGACGTCAACATGGTTATAGTGCTTTGCGTGCTATCGAACTTCCTCAATTGGAAAGTGCTTTGGAAGCGCAAGCTGCAAATGCTGTTGTTGCACTAAATCCAACTGAAAAAATGCTGTATGAGTCATATAAAAATGACAAGTCATTGATGAATAGTGTGGCGCGTCAGCAATTAACCCGTTATGAATCGCAACAAAACACCGCATACCGACTAAATCGTTGGATGAATGTGTATGCACAAGACTTAACCAATCAATTACCTGAGGCACAAAGCGCACTTGAAGCATTTATGAAAAAGCTTTCAGTCACTCAAGAAGGTTTGTTCGAGCAGGCGACATTGATCAAAAATGGTAACAACTGTTTGAAATCTGAAACCTTAACTGATGGAACATTAAATTTATACATCAGTGGCCCAAGCGGATGTACTGCGGATGATACTGAACAGTGGGTATATGATGCCATTGGTCGTATACACAGTAAGTCAAATCCAGATCAATGTATTACAGGCAACGGTGGTTCAGCTAAAGTGACGCTAGAACGCTGCATGTTAAACCAAACCAATCAAATTTGGACCATGGACCCTGCGACTACAACGATTCGTCAAAGTGGTCAATGCATGGATTTAAATACGGGACGTTTGCAAAATAACCGTGCGGATTTAATTCGATATAGCTGTACCAACGGTGGCAATCAACGTTGGACAAATTTGACAGCAAGCAAAAACTTATTATGGACATATTTATCAGCGACGAATATGAAACTGATTAATAAATAATCTGTAAATAGAAAATAAGGTCCAATAAGGACCTTATTTTTTTGCTTTTAAAAATCAATAGGCACAAAAAAAGCCCTAAAAAGGGCTTTTTTCATCGCAACAAATTAGTTAGCTAAAGCTTTAACTTGTGCATTTAAACGGCTCTTATGACGAGCAGCTTTGTTTTTATGGATGATGCCTTTATCAGCCATACGGTCGATTACAGGAACAGCTTTTTTGTAAGCTTCTGTAGCGACAGCGTAATCACCAGCAGCAATAGCAGCTACTGTGCGTTTAAGATAAGTACGAACCATAGAACGTAAGCTTGCGTTGTGTTGACGTGCTTTAACGTTTTGACGAGCACGTTTTTTTGCTTGAGCAGAGTTTGCCACTCGTGCACTCCTTGAAATAGATTGGTCTGGGCGGGCTGAAATTACATCTGAAAACCAACATCAGAAGAACTATCACCAGCCCGTAAACAAGTGCCATATTGTGATTAAACTAAGCGCTTAAGTCAAGTCTTGACATGCTTTGACAACATTTTAGATGCAGAAAAATTTTAAAGAAAACGTTAGATTAGTCTAAAGTGATTGAGATTGTATGAAAAATGACTAAAAGTATAGAGAATGCGATTGTCATCGGAGCAACAGGATTGGTCGGGCGGGAATTGGTTCGTCAGCTCAGTCAAAATGCAAGATGTAAGAATATTACTGCTGTGGTACGTCAGCGTGACCATGAACTGAATGGACTGGCAAAAGTTCAACAAATGGTGATCAGTGACTTTCTTTCTCTGACTCAGGATGATGTGAGAGATTATAGTCATGCCTTTAGTTGTTTAGGCTCGACCATTAAAAAAGCAGGGTCTAAAGATCATTTTTATCAGATCGATTTTAGCATCAATGCGCATTTTGCTGAATTATTAGAATATACAGATACACAATTGATCATTGTCAGTGCTATGGGCGCTGACGCCAATTCCGCATTTTTTTATAATCGAGTCAAAGGGGAATTGGAATATTATTTAAAAACCTTAAAGTTAAATCAGCTTTCGATATTAAAGCCTTCGCTGTTACTTGGTGAGCGTCATGAATCTCGACGTTTAGAAGATGCGACACAGAAACTTTATATGCGCTTTTCGCATTTTGTACCTGATCGTTTCAAATTTAAGCCAGTGACAGCACAGCAAGTGGCTCATACTATGGTCGAAGCGGCACAAACTCAGACTGAAAAGTTCGAGATTTATGATAATTTACGCATACTAACAATTAAATGAGGGAAATATCGTGTCTACAGTTCCATTCGTCACTTGTGATTTACTTGATAATCATCCAGACAAAGAATTACAAGTGGTGATCCCATCAATGGATGGTAAATTCTTTCAAAGTTATGGTGCACGAAAAAGTTTTGGCGGTCAGGTGGTGACGGTCAAATGTTTTGAAGATAACTCTCGTGTTAAAGAATTATTGGCAACCGATGGTACGGGTAAAGTATTGGTTGTGGATGGTGGCGCTTCGATGCGCTGTGCCTTGATGGGCGATATGATTGCTGAATCTGCAGTCAAGAATCATTGGAATGGTGTCATTATTTACGGCTGCGTGCGTGATGTCGATGCAATAGCCGAACTTGATTTAGGTGTGCATGCTTTGGCCGCAATTCCACAAAAAAGTAACCGCAAAGGCGTGGGTGAAACAGATATTCCATTGAGTTTTGGTGGTGTAAACATTCAATCTGGTGATTTTATTTATGCTGACAATAACGGCATTGTTGTTTCAAAAGAGCAATTGGTTGCTTTATAAGCGTACTTGAATTTTTAGTCGTGGAATGAAAGCGTAATTCTTGCTCATACACGACGATATAAATGTGAAAAAGAAAATACAAACCTCAGCTGAGGACTCTCGGCTGTTGTATAAAAATACGAAATAAAAAAAGAAAGGAAAAAAGTATGTTGTTGCATCAATTAAAAGTGGCGCAAGCGTTGCTCTCAGGCGTAGCAGAGGGCGGACGAGGTACAAATGGGACGCCTTATCCCAAACAACCTGAAAAAGCCCTTAAACTGTACGAATTTGAAGGTTCTCCGTATTGCCGTCGTGTGCGTGAAGTTTTGACCACACTTAATTTGGATTATGAGGTTTACCCATGTCCCAAAGGGGCTAGAAAGTACCGTTTAGAGGTACAGAAATTAGGTGGAAAACAGCAATTTCCTTTCTTGGTGGATGACAATACAGGGGATCGTTTGTACGAATCTCAGCAAATTATTCATCATTTATTTAAACATTATGGCAAAACAGGTCAGACTCCTAAGAAATATGCCAGTTATCCTAAAATTCCGTATGTTGCCTATGTTGGAACCTTAATTAATGGGGCTCAAGGCGTGTGGGTGCAGCGTAAAGTTATCCATCGTGATGCACCAAGTCAACTCTTAGAACTATGGGGTTTTGAAGCGAGTCCATATACACGCATCGTACGTAGCGCATTGTCTGAAATGGAGCTGGCATATACTTTTCATAATGTGGCCAAGGAGCGTTGGCAAGATCAGGGATTAGCGATAATGCGCTTAAAACTGGGTAAATATGTACCTCTAAAAGGTGGTAAGCGTGAACAAGTGTTAAAAATCATGGGGAACAATATTCAAGTGCCATATTTGAAAGATCCCAATACTGGTGTTGAACTTTTCGAATCTGAAAAAATTGTGCAATATCTGAAAAAGCAATATTTGAGCTAATCTTACTCAAGTTTAAGCTAAGTGCAGTGTATAGTCAGACAGATGGCTATACACATATTGTAATGATAAATGGGTCTAAAATTAGAAGAAAAATGCATCATAACTGCATCAATTGAATTAGAATAAATTATTAAAAATAAGAAATTTACTTAATTACAGGGATATCTTAAAAGGATTAAACTGATTAATGTAAAAGACATTTCATGTTTTCGGGGGAAGTAAATCATGTCACCACAAGAAGTCATACTACCCGTACCGGTGCTTGTCGTTGAAGATGAGGAAATTATTCAATTACGTTTACGTCAAATTTTGACGGAGCTGGGTTATAAGCGTGAAGAGCTTATCTTCACCAAAAATGTTAAAGAATCTATTCAAGCCGTAGAGACACAACCGATATCATTAGCCTTAGTTGACTTAGGTTTGCCTGATGGCAGTGGTATCGAAATTATTGAAAAAATACGTTCCCTCGAAAGTAATACTATGATCTTGGTTGTCTCTGCATGGAGTACACAAGAAAGCTTATTTGCTGCGATTAAAGCAGGTGCAACAGGCTATGTATTAAAAGAACGTGATGATGCTGAAGTACTTTTATCTATTCGGAGTATTTTACGTGGTGGGGCGCCGATTGACCCATTTATTGCACGAGAAATCCTCAAACAAATATCTGAAGCTGAAGCACCAAGTCCAGAACAAACAGTCGCTGATGAAGCAGACTTGAACTTGCTGACCAGTCGTGAAAAAGAAATTTTATGTTTGGTTGCTCAAGGTTTGAGTAATCGTGAGATTGCTGAACAGCTTTTTGTATCGCGCTATACCGTAGAAAGCCATATTAAACATATTTACCGAAAATTAGCCGTAACGAAACGAACAAAAGCCGTGAGTACAGCAAGATCTATGGGTATTTTATAATGCGTAAAGGAGGATATTTTTTATTATTTATCCTCTGTTTAGTATGGGGGACCTTGAGTCATGCAGAGCAAGTTTTCCCTGTAAATGATCAATGTAATGTAACTGTGAATAGCATTTCACGGGTGAAAACACCATCCAATCAAGAATTACCCAGAACGGGATGGAAAACCACACAATTACCTGATCGTTGGAAAGAAGATAAAGACTGGGAAGGTTATCAAGGTGGTGCTTGGTATAAACTAGACTGGTCTTGGTACTGTAAAAATAATGCCCGTTTGGCAGAACCCATCGTACTATATATTGATTATATCATTAATACGGGTTCAGTCTTTCTGAATGGCGACTTGCTGTGGACCAATAAAAATCTTCAAGAACCGATTTCTAAAAGTTGGAATGTTGCGCGCTATTGGATTTTACCGATAAGTGGAATCAAACATGATCATAATGAAACTTTGATCTATGTGTATGGTTACTCGAGTTTAAATGCTGGCTTGGGCCCAGTAGTATTTAATAATGTAATGGCAACGGTAGAGCAAGCCGAAAAAACTACATTTACACGTCGGACCATATTACAGTTAAATATTTTTCTTTCTGGGGTCTTGGGTCTAATTTGCTTTATCATTTGGTTGATGCGTCCTCGTGATACCAGTTTTGGCTGGTTTGCGCTTTCAACAGTGCTGTGGATTTTATTTCTCAGTAATGCCCTGACTACTGAAACCTTTCCATACCCAGATTCGGTTTTTTCTGCCAAAGCTAATCTGATATTTGTAATGCTGTACTTTCAGTGCTTTAGCATTTATATCTTACGCTTTCTTGGGCGTAAGTTTCCACGAATAGAACTGTCATTTACAATGTTGACTGCTGCACTGATTGGTGTGGTGTGTATTTGGCCATTCGAACAAAATGCAGATATTTCGAGCCTTATTTTCTTTTTGTATTGTGCATTCTTTTTTATCACTTACCTCTATCTGTGTAAAATTTGTTTCAAAGAACGAAGAAAGGACTATATTTTATTAGCAATCTGTTTGACTGTGATAATTGTGATAGTCATAGCTGATATCACAGTCTTGGTGCTCTTTCCAAAAGAAAATTTTACACCTTTATCACCCGTTACTTCACCGATTATAACCTTATTTATAGTGGTGATCTTGGGGGCGAGACTCAATCGAAATATACAGAAAATTGAAAAATATAATGATGATTTGGCATTTGAAGTTCAGAAAGTCAGTGATGAACTATGTAGTAGCTTGAATGATAAACATCAGCTTGAACTGAGTAATGTACGCCTGCAGGAACGGATTAAATTATCGCATGATCTGCATGATGGTCTGGGCGCATCCATTGTGCGCTCGATGATCTTGGTTGATCAGTGTGAAAGTAATATTCCAAACAGACAGTTCTTGTCGATGTTGAAATTATTGCGCGATGATTTAAGGCAAATTATTGATAGTGGATCATCTTTAGACAGTAAAGTGCCAGATTCACCTTTGCTCTGGATCGCACCTGTTCGACATCGCTTTAGTCAGTTGATGGATGAAGTGGAAATGAATGCCAAATGGTGTATTCCTTCGCAGTGGGCGATCAAACCAACGGCAATTCAGTGTCTGACTTTAATACGAGTGATTGAAGAAAGCCTGACCAATATTGTGAAACATAGCCAAGCAAATCATGTCAATGTCACGCTGTCACAGTTCGAAAATGGCGCATTGTTATTAACTATTGAAGATGATGGCGTCGGTTTTGATGTTGAGAGTGTTTCAAATCATGGCATGAGTATCGGTATGAGAAGTATGAAAATGCGTGTGGAGCGTATAGGCGGAAATTTCAAAATTCATTCTCAGCAAGGCTGTACCATTATTCAAACAGAAATTAATTTAAAATCAGCTGCATAAAATAATATATTGAAATAATAAAAATGATGATCAATTCGATATTAAGTCATCTAAAGCGCATTGCATTCTTCTGCTGTGTCACTTTTATCGCCGCTTGTGGTTCGCAGGATCATGCGCCTAAACCGGGTGAGTATGGGCAGATTTTGTTCCAGCATGCGGTGTTAAGTACCGAAGAAATTCAACAATTACTCAGTGAAAGTCAAAGCGATACAAATACATTAAACACTAAAAATTTTGCAGTGGATTACACGGCGACATCCAATCAAAACCCATATCGTGCAGTCTTGTTGGTCAAAGGTAGGGCAATGACCAGTGGTGAGGTATCTGTAAAATTTCAAATTGATAACTACAATGCCGCTATTCAACAAACCTCAAGCAATCTTATGCAAATGGATGCAGGTATTGATCAGGTTGAACGATTAGAAACATTGGATGCAGGACAAGAATTTACTTTTGTTATGGACGGTGCGCCTTTTTCAGTCAATGCTGCCAATGATCCAAATAGTATGACCAGTCAACTAAGTTTATTTGAGTCGAGGAATGTGGAGTTTCAAAGTATTGAATTACAAATTTGGCAAGGCAAAGGTGGTCAATATGGTGTAATGCGCTATCTTTGGTTTATTGGATTGGTGTTATTGATTGTATGGGTTTATCACGTCATCGTGGAAAAAAAAGCCGATCAAGTCGAAGATTTTTTAAATCGTAGAAAGCGAAAATAATGCTATTCAGCAGTATAAAAAGGGAGCATGACGCTCCCTTTTTATTGAGTTTATTCAGCTTACGTTGGGACGAGCATCAGCACAGATTCATTTAATAGCATGGCAATATCTTCTAAGATATCAGCATCATATAAAGATTCGTCTAGCGCTAGACTTTGGCCATCTGCAATGGTTTTTAAATGCACTGCAAATTCGTCTGAGATACAGATTCCTTCGCCATTTGCCCAAAACAAAATATCACCGTCTTGCTCTGTATATAGTAAGCGTGAAGCCGGTTCTAACATGAGTTGATAGCCTTGATCTAAGGCCTCTTCAAGATCACCAGTGCCGATTTCTTCGGCTTCAGGAATATTGTCAGGATATTTAGGTTCTGACATTAAGCTCATGATTGCATCTTCAAGTACGGTTGAATTTTGCAATTGTTCAAATAACTTTTCTTTTAAATACTCAAGTTCATTTTCAGTCACTTGGCCGATCGCACTGATTTGATCACGTAAAATATCAGTTAATGGATTTTTAAGTAGGGGATTGTCTGTGAATTTGTCTGTCACTCGATCCATCATTTCAGTGACATTTGGCATGCGGAAGCCAAATGAATAGGTCAGACATTCATCTTCAGCTACGCCATAGTGTGACAGGCCTGGTGGCACATAAAGTAAGTCGCCGGGAGCAAGCACTTCATCAAAATGAACGTCCATTTCTGGCAGTAAGCGAAGCGGTTGACCTTCGACAAATGAAGTATCTGCATCACACATCTGACCTAATTGCCAACGGCGGTGACCATAGCCTTGTACGAGGAATACATCGTAAAAATCAAAATGTTGCCCGACAGAGCCACCTTTTTGTGCATACGACACCATGATGTCATCACGACGCCATTGCGGAATAAATGAAAACTGCTTCCATAGCTCGGCTAGGTCAAAAGAATAATGATCGACAGCTTGAACCAATAAAGTCCACAGTTTCGGCATTTTTTGAAAATCAGCTTTAAGTAGCGGAGAAGATTTTACTGTCCATTGGTTAGGATCACGATCTTTTTGTTTAATGAGACGTGCAGTGACGTTATCTTCTAAAGCCAATTCTAGAACGTCTTTCGGTTCAAGTATTTGGGCAATTTCAGGGAGTGCATTTCGAACCAATAATGGTTTTTTTTGCCAATATTCGGCAAGGAATTGTTCAGCGCTGATGCCGCCGAGGATGTCAAGAGAATGAGCCATAGCTAAATACATACAATTTCAATGGATATATTGTCCCTTGAGATTCCTGTTTTTAGCAAGGCTCTATTTCATTAAATTATTTCGATTAGCTTGAGACTATTTTAAAGGATTGTCTTTGAGATATTGCATGACTAATTTTTCAACTTCCAAATCATAGCTATTGGCAGCAGCCGTGGTCGCTGAAAATTTCATGAATTGCTCAAAATGTGCATTGGTGTCAATTTTAGTATTTTCTTTGTCCGACATTAATTTGAAATGATTCGGCATGACTTTTGCCATCATTTCAACATTTTCGGTTTGTAGTTTTAGAAGTTTTTTCACTTCAACTGTTTGTGGTTGAATACTTTCAAATTTTTGTTTGCCTAGAGCAACCAGTTTATTGATTTGTTGTTCTGGTGAGTTACTACCACCGGTTTTGGTTTTAGTGCCCAGTTGTTGAATGATTTGCTCCTGCATCGCAGCGCCTTGTTGTTCTAATTCAGCATAGATAAATTTATATTGAACCCACTCATTGACTAAGTTTTTGTTGTATTGCTGAGAGTTGGTCACAGTTTGATTCACTGTATTGGTATGACCGTTTGTCGAACAAAATAGAAGGCTAATGCTAATGAGGCTAGATGAAATTAAATTAAACGTTTTCATGTTTTCAGTTCTTGGTTGTAATAAATAAGTAAGTGACTTTTTAATCATTAGCCCATAAAGAGCTAATGATGTGTTTATTATGCTGTAACAGATAAAGATTTTAAAATTATGGGACTAAGATCTTAAGCTCACGCAAAATATTGCAGAGTTTAATCATCGGCATACCCATGAGTGTAGTTTGGTCTTGCCCGATCATTTCTTCAAATAAGCTAATCCCTAAACTTTCACATTTAAAACTGCCAGCGCAGTGTAACGGTTGTTCAACCTGAACATAACGTTCAATTTCAGGCAAGCTAAGTTTGCGAAACTTCACTTTATAGTGCTCGACAAGGGTTTGTTCAAAACCTGTCGATTTTTGTTGGACACTGAGTGCCGTACTGAAATAAACGATTTTGTCAGAATTGGCTTGAAGCTGCTTAATGGCTTTTTCATCGCAAAGCGGTTTACCGATAAAAATATCTGGTGCGCCTTCGCGCCATGCGACTTGGTCAGAACCAATCACAATCGCGTCTGGGTGTTGGTTTGCAATCGCAGAAGCTTTTTCAAATGCCAGTCGCTTTGCTAACTCATCAGCGTGGTTCTCACCACGAGGTGTTTCGTCTATATCTGGTACGATTGAGAGGTAATCAATCCGTAAACGGTCCATTAGGTCTTTACGGGTTTGGCTGCTCGAAGCCAAAATGATTTTGGAAGTACTCATTACACTGCATATTCCATAAGTACATCAAGCGGTACATAAGACAGCACCGCTTGGTGACACGCTTGTATTTTAATAGGTGGGGCAAATCCTTCTTGATACGCTTCCACCCAGCGAGTCACACAGATACACCAGAAGTCACCAGGTTGTAGTCCTGGAAAACCAACTTCGGGTAAGGGTGTGATTAGGTCATTGCCAACTTTTTGGGAAAAGTTTAAAAATTCAGATGTCATTTGTGCACACATCGTATGCTGACCAAGGTCTGTTGTTGCTGTATGGCAAAAGCCATTTCTAAAATATCCGGTAATCGGATCAAAACAACAGCTTGCCAAGGGTTCGCCTAAAACATTTAAACGATTAATATTTGGGTCTGGATGAATCGACATAAGCGCTGAATCTTTATAAGGCTTTTCGCTATCATAACAAAACTTTGGCTCGACATAGCTTTTCTGCAAAAGAAGCTAACGTTTTTCTGCATAATCATTTAAAATCGTCGCGTTTTGATATCAATAAAAGAGAGTAATGCATGAACTTTCAGCGTATGACTGACCTAGATTTGGCGGGTAAACGTGTTCTGATCCGTGAAGATCTTAACGTACCAGTTAAAAATGGCGTGATTACAAGCGATGCACGTTTACGTGCGGCGTTGCCAACAATTAAAGCAGCTTTAGAAAAAGGTGCTGCTGTAATGGTGTATTCACACTTAGGTCGTCCTGTTGAAGGTGAGCCTAAAGCAGAACAGTCTCTAGCACCTGTAGCCGCTTATTTAACAGAAGCTTTGGGTCAAGATGTTCAACTGATCACTGATTATTTAGACGGTGTTGACGTTGCGCCAGGTCAAGTGGTTTTACTAGAAAACTGCCGTTTCAACGTAGGTGAAAAGAAAAACAATCCTGAATTATCTGCTAAATATGCAGCACTTTGTGATGTTTACGTTATGGATGCATTTGGTACGGCTCACCGTGCAGAAGCATCGACTGAAGGCGTAGCACGTTGTGCAAAAGTGGCTGCCGCAGGTCCTTTACTTGCTGCTGAGCTTGATGCGCTAGGCCGTGCACTTAAAACTCCTGCAAAACCAATGGTTGCGATTGTTGCAGGCTCAAAAGTTTCTACTAAATTAGATGTATTAACTTCACTATCTGACATCTGTGATCAATTGATCGTGGGTGGTGGTATTGCCAATACATTCTTAGCTGCTGCGGGCTTCAATGTTGGTAAATCACTTTGTGAAAATGACCTGATCGACACAGCAAAAGCCATTGCTGCAAAAGTATCTGTACCACTTCCAACAGATGTTGTTGTTGCTGATGCTGCTGAAATTGATTTTGCAGACTTCCTCGGTTCATTAGCTGCTGCTAAAGCTGTCGTGAAAAAAGTTGAAGATGTAACAGACAACGACATGATTTTGGATGTTGGCCCTGAAACTGCAAAAGCATTTGCAGAAATCTTGAAAACTTCAAAAACTATTCTATGGAATGGTCCAGTAGGTGTGTTTGAAGTTGATCAATTCGGCGAAGGCACCAAAGCATTGTCTTTAGCGATTGCAGAATCTGAAGGCTTCTCGATCGCGGGTGGTGGTGACACGCTTGCTGCAATTGATAAATATGAAGTTGCAGACAATATTGGTTACATCTCGACTGGTGGTGGTGCTTTCCTTGAATTCGTTGAAGGTAAAACTCTTCCTGCTGTAGCAGCGCTTCTTGACCGTGCTTAATTTAGTATTATTAATAAGATAGTACAGTATTAAAAAAGGTTGGCTTCGGTCAGCCTTTTTTTCGCCCATTCATTTTGCCGTCATCAAAGTGCAATATTTCTGCAATAAAATTTATCGCAACACCTAATTCGCAGTAGTAGGAAACAACGATGAACTTAAAACTTGCACTTGCTGTACTTTTAATCGCACCATTAACTTTGACAGCCTGTGCTAAAAAAGAGTCTGCACCAACGGAATCAGAAGCATCTGCTGTTGCCGTAGACAATGCTCAAACAACGCCAGAACAACAAAAAGTCATTGATGAACTTGATAAGCCAGTATTGGATGAAAAGAACCAAGATGTTCCTGCTGAAATTGCAAATGCACCTGCAGACGAAGCAACAGCTGACGCTGAAACAGCCGCTTCAGCAGCAGCCGCTCACTAAGATTGTTGTCTTTATTTAAAAAGTCCCTGCAAATGCAGGGATTTTTTTTTAAATAGTGTTATTTGTTGCTGAATTGAAATGATTGAGCATGTAGAATATGCGGCATTACCTGGGAGGATATTATGGCTCTTATTTCATTGCGCCAGCTCTTGGATCACGCCGGCGAACATGCTTACGGCGTACCAGCATTCAACGTAAACAACTTAGAACAAATGCGTGCAATTATGCTTGCAGCAGATGCAACAAATTCACCTGTAATTGTACAAGCATCTGCGGGTGCACGTAAGTATGCAGGCGCTCCGTTCTTGCGTCATTTGATTTTGGCAGCAATCGAAGAATGGCCACATATTCCTGTGGTTATGCACCAAGACCATGGTACTAGCCCTGATGTATGTCAACGTTCTATTCAACTTGGCTTCTCATCAGTGATGATGGACGGTTCTTTAGGTGAAGACGGTAAAACGCCAACTTCATACGAATACAACGTAGACGTGACTCGTCGTACTGTTCAAATGGCACATGCGTGTGGCGTTTCAGTAGAAGGCGAAATCGGTTGTTTAGGTAGCCTTGAAACTGGTATGGCTGGTGAAGAAGATGGTGTAGGCGCTGAAGGCGTACTTGATCATTCTCAGCTTTTAACTTCAGTTGAAGAAGCGCGTTCATTTGTAGCCGATACTAATGTTGATGCACTTGCAATTGCAGTGGGTACTTCACACGGTGCGTACAAATTTACTCGCCCACCTACAGGTGACATCTTAGCAATTGACCGTATTAAAGAAATTCACGCTGCTTTACCAAATACACATCTTGTAATGCACGGTTCAAGCTCTGTGCCACAAGAATGGTTAGCTGTAATTAATGAATTCGGTGGTAACATCGGCGAAACTTATGGTGTTCCAGTAGACCAACTTGTAGACGCAATCAAACACGGTGTTCGTAAAATTAACATCGATACTGACTTACGTCTTGCTTCTACAGGTGCTATGCGCCGTATGATGGCTGAAAAACCAGCTGAATTTGACCCACGTAAATTCTTCTCTGCAACTGTTGATGCGATGAAACAAATTTGTATCGATCGTTATGAAGCATTTGGTACAGCGGGTAATGCTGACAAGATTCGTCCAATTTCTTTAGAGAAAATGGTGAGTCACTATAAATAATTTGTCTTGAGATAGATTATTTTTGAAGAAAAGCCCACAATTAAGTGGGCTTTTCTTTGATTTGAACTTAGAAAAATTGCTTTAAATATAACTCAAGAATAAGAGCGTGTCATGGAATTGATCTTTGCTGCCGCGATTTGCAGTGTTCTCGTTTCAGTAATTCTAAAACTATGTCGTGATCGGGGTTTTAACCCTGCACAAATGATCACATGGAATTATGCATCTGCGAGTATTTTATGTTTTCTATGGTTTAAGCCGGATCTAGCGCATATTTCGATTAATAAAACGCCGTGGGTTTTAATTGCGGCTTTGGGTGTATTACTGCCGACGATTTTTTATTGCTTAGCACGCTCACTGCAAACAGCGGGTATTTTAAAAACCGAATTGGCTCAGCGCTTATCTGTTGTGCTTTCTCTTAGCGCAGCCTATTTTATTTTCAGTGAATATTTTAATGCCATTAAGCTCATTGGTATCGCACTTGGTGTACTTGCGGTATTGCTGATTTTATTTTCACAGCGCAAGGGAAGCATTGATGGAAAGCAGGGTATTTTATTTTTATTAAGCGTTTGGGCAGGCTATGCACTGATTGATGTGCTATTAAAATTTGCTTCAGGTTTGGGCATGCAGTTTGCGGTGACTTTAAATTTGGTGTTTATTTGTGCATTTTTACTTTCGAGCATTTATAACATCGTACAGCACGGCAGTTTGGGGCAGACCAAAAATATCCTCGCTGGATTGGGCTTAGGTCTCTTGAACTTTGCCAATATCGCACTGTATGTGAAAGCCCACATGTTGCTTAAAGACACACCTGCAATCGTGTTTGCTGGAATGAATATTTTGGTCGTGGTTTTAGGTGTGGTTGCGGGCCTCATCATCTTTAAAGAAAAATTGAGAGTCGCAACCGTATTTGGTTTGATTGCTGGGATCATGAGTGTGGTTTGCTTAGCATATGCCATGTATGTCTAAGATAATTTTTAGCAAAAACGATCGGGTGTTGTAGTAAATCATCCCATTCAGCCACGCCCATGAGCAGTCCTTGATCTCGACAGGTTGGACACTCAGGGCAGTGGAGGTCGGTATATTGATAAGTATGTAGATACATTTGATGGCAATGACCGCATTCAAACTTCATCGGCATTTGTAGTAAATATGACATGTCCCACCTCTGCTTGATTTGTTGTTCTGATTCAAATTATTCAGCAAAGTCCAGACCAATTTATAAATATTATATTTTCACATTGTTGCTAAATATGTCGTTATTAAAAAAGCCCTCGAGTTGAGGGCTTTTAGTTTTAGATGCTTAGTTAACGCGTGAATTGTTGAAAACGTTGTAAGGTATTTTCAAAATAACATTTACCCACTGCAACGGGGTGTTTTAGGAAATCTTGTGTTTCAATGGTGCCTTGTAATTGACCCGGTTGTTTACAGTTAGGGCAGTTTGGATAGCTATGGAGCATATCGCCCGCATATTTTTGTAAATAAACCGTATTGCACGCTTCGCAATGAAATTTCATAGGTAATTTTATAGCTGTAGGCATAGGGAGAGACCTGAGTATATTTTGAGCAGAATATACTCGATAATTGTTTAAATAATAAGTCCCGAAATGACAAAAAAGAGGCAAAATTGCCCCTTTCGTCGGTTTTATGGAAAGCTTAGAGGTGTGTAAAAATTTCTTCAGCATTCAGACGTGATTTAGGTAATTTCGCATTGAAATCATTTTCGCTACGATAGCCTAAAGTCATCAGTACAGAAGGAATCAAGTTTTGTTCAACTAAGCCCAATTCTTCAGTGATGATCGCTTCGTCAAATCCACCAATCGGTGTTGCATCCACACCTTCAATGCCTGCTGCCAAAAGCATTTGACCTAAAGCAATAAATGTTTGGTTTTCAGCCCAACGTTGAATATCACCTTTTTCATTACGATAATAATCGACATAACCTGTACGGCTGTCTTTTTGACCTTGTTTGGCTTTGTCATCTTTAAAGCGACCACTACGATCATCCTGATTTAAAAGATTATCTAAATGCTCTGCAGTGATGTCTGCTTTAGTACAGAATAAAATCGTATGTGATGAATCTAAAACTTTTGGGGCATTGTAGGCATATTTTCCTACTAAGGCTTTGGCAATGCGTTGTTTGGCTGCATCATGATCTGCAATAAAAAAATGCCAAGGCTGAATATTGATGGAAGATGGTGTTAAACGGAGTATTTGTAATAAACGCTCAAATTGTTCCTGTGGAATTTTTTTAGCAGGATTATATGCTTTCGTGGTATAGCGTTGTTTTGATACGTTTAACAGATCCATCGAATATCTCCAGATATAGTTTGCTGTAGTTTAGCGGATAAATGGACAAATGGTCTAAGGAGAAAATTTTCCAAGGATAGATCTTAGTCGTATATGCTGTACTCATTGGCTAAAAATTAACAGATTTAAGCTGTATGAAGTGCGAATTAGAGTTATATAAAATCATAAGATAGATAAATGCTATTGGTAGTTTTTGCCAAAAGGCGTTTAATCAATTGTAGTTAATCATAGTTTAAGCATGAGACAGCAGCGATGGATTACACCAATCATTTCAAGAAAAAATTAAAAATCGAACAGCAGATTGGTTTGTGGGTCGGTTTAGCCGATGCTTATGGTACTGAAATAGCTGCAAATGCAGGTTATGATTGGTTGCTCATTGATGGTGAGCATGCGCCAAGTGACTTGCGGACGACATTGTCGCAACTGCAAAGTATTGCAGCATATCCTTCGCAGGCTGTGGTTCGACCTCCAATTGGTAGTGTGCAACTGATTAAACAATTGTTGGATATCGGTGCGCAAACCTTGCTCATCCCTATGGTCGAAACTGTTGAACAAGCTCAACTTATGGTTAAGGCAGTACGTTATCCACCCGAGGGTATTAGAGGCGTTGGTGCAGCATTAGCACGTGCAACACGTTGGAACAGTATTGCTGACTATTATGCAAATGCACATAAAAATATCTGTTTACTGATTCAGATTGAGTCGGTTGAAGGGATTAAAAACTTAGATGAAATACTGAAAATTGATGGCATCGATGGGGTGTTTATTGGTGCAGTAGATTTGTCGGCGACGATGGGTTATCAAGGGAATCCGAATCATCCTGAAGTACAAAAAACCGTGATTGATGCGATTCAGCGCATACGTAAGGCGGGTAAAGCTGCAGGTATTTTGTCGACACAACATGATGTGACTCAGAAATATATCGAGTTAGGCACAGAATTTGTTGCCGTGGGTGTCGATACCAGTGTGCTCATGAATTCGTTACGTGAACTTTTATCGAAATACAAAAATGATACCCCAGTTACGAAAACAGAAGGTGGTTACTAAGCGATACAGCCTTCGTTATATTATTCACTGTATGGATAATTAATTTACTCGATGGTTAAAATTTTAATTCAATAATTTTAGCAAAAGTAGTGGCTTAGAGTATATGTAAACTCTACTTTTGCTAATCAAAGGGCAATATTGTATACTTCTGCTTAACTCGAAGCAGGTAATGTTCCTGCTTATCTTTTTTATTTAGCTGATTGTGATTTATCTGTATTCAAGCTTCTGACTTGAATCTTATCTTTGTAACTACAGAATTATTATTCCAAACCCGATTGATTAATCTCTTTGTTCTGTCACAAAAAGCTCACATGTTGAGTAAATCTTTTGAATATTTTAAATACTTGGCAAACTGCCAAAGCTGTAAATGGCGATGAAATTAATGTGAAATTGGTGCCTTTGAAACGTCAACAAAATACCAATGATGGTTTAATTTGGGTTGATGTTGGGCAAATGATTGAATTAGAAACAGGTGAGACATTTAACCTGAATCTAGATGGTAAAAGCTTCTATACTGGCCCAAACCAGCTATATCGCTTAGCCTGAAAGCAAAAAACAGCAGATCATCTGCTGTTTTTTTTCCTAAAAAAAAGCGGCTTAAGCCATTTCAAGGTGTTGATGCTTGTTCGCAACTTGAGCTTGGTTTTTATATCGGTATTGCGCCGCACGGTGGTTGTCGGGCAATTTCGCGCCTTGGCCGAAGAGTTTTTCACGCAAGGTTCCGTCAGCATATTCTGTTTGATATACACCACGACGTTGTAATTCTGGTACCACGTATTCCACAATATCTTCAAAACTCTTATGCGCCAATATGTAGGCTAAGTTAAAGCCATCGATACCAGTGTACTCAATCCACTCTTGTAAGCGGTCTGCCACGGTGATTGGTGAGCCAACAATGACTGGGCCGTTACCGCCGACACTGGTCCATTTTGCAATTTCCTCAATCGTCCAAATTTTATTAGGATCTGCCTCTACATAAGATTGCAGCATGGATTGAATGGCATCGGTTTGAATGTATTCAACTTGATCTGTTGGTTTAAACTGCGAAAAGTCGACACCTGACCAGCCAGAAGCCAGGGTCAAGCCGCCGTCATAGCTGCCATATTGCTGATATTCACGGAACTTAGCTTGGGCTTTTTCATCGGTCTCATCAACCACTATGGCCAGCATGGTATAGATCAGAACAGAATTCGGATCTTTGCCTTCTTTCACTAAATTATGACGAATACCATCTGCCAGCTTTTTTACAGCAATTTGAGTTGGTGCAGAGATGAAAACACATTCCGCATTTTGACTAGCAAACTGTTGTCCGCGTGCTGAAGCGCCAGCTTGATATAAAACCGGTGTACGCTGGGGTGAAGGTTCGCAAATATGAATGCCAGGAACTGTAAAGTATTTTCCTTCATGTTGAATTGGATGCACTTTACGGTAATCGGCAAAAATCCCTTTTTGCTTATCGCGTAGCACAGCATCATCTTCCCAAGAACCTTCCCAGAGTTTATAGAGGACCTCTAAATATTCATCTGCGATATCATAGCGGTTATCATGGCTGACTTGGGTTTTCAGACCTAGATTTTTAGAGCCACTTTCTAGATAGGAAGTCACAATGTTCCAACCTGCACGGCCTTTCGTCAGGTGATCTAAAGTACTCATACGCCGTGCAAAAGGATAGGGATGTTCAAATGAAATCGAAGTCGTGACACCAAAGCCTAAGTGCTTGGTGACAGCTGCCATTGCTGGAACAACTTGCAAAGGATCATTCACAGGTGCTTGGACAGCGCCAGTCAGCGCATGTTCAGCAGAACCATGATAGACATCATAGATACCCAAAACATCTGCTATAAATACGCCATCAAATTTTCCGCGTTCTAAAATTTTAGCTAAGTCGGTCCAATATTCTAGGTCTTTGTATTCTGTAGAACGGTCTAATGGATGACGCCATAGACCGGGTGACTGATGTGCAATACAGTTCATTTCAAAGGCATTGAAGCGAATATTTTTAGACATGATTTTTTACTGGGTTATTTAATCTCTTGCATAAGAGGGTATATAAAAATACAGCTGCATTTATTAATAAAAAGTCAAAAACAAATCTGAATAAATGCTAATCATAATTTTTGAATACTTCATATATTCATATGGATAAGCAGATATTTTTTTTGTTTGGTACGGCTTATAAAGATTTTGTTTGACAATTAAAAATGTAAATTCCATGTCATGAAAACTGATTTGTTTTGATGATAATTCTATAAATAATCAAATTAAAAAGTGCTAGCTTATTTGAATAATATCTAAACTGAGCATTTTAATAATGACTTCAAAAATTGAAATTAAACTAAAAGAGGCGCAAAACATTCCGCGCGATTTTTATCAATCTAACGGTTTAGCGCATATTATTCGATCTGATCAAGAAGCTATCGAGGTTGCTGAACAGTTAGCTGTGGAATTTACAAAAGAATCAGCTAAACGCGATCATGAACGCCGCTTACCTTTGCAGGAAGTACAGCAATATTCAGCATCAGGTTTGTGGGGCATTACTGTACCGCGTCAATTTGGTGGTGCAGGAGTGAGTTATAAAACCCTTGCAGAAGTGGTCAAAATTATTTCTAGTGCAGACTCATCCCTAGGACAAATTGCCCAAAACCATTGGGCCTTTGTCGAGCATATTCTTTTGGATGCAAATCCATCACAGCAAGAGTTTTTCTTTGATCAAGTCTTACAAGGTAAACGCTTTGGCAATGCATTTTCAGAAAAAGGTTCCAAAACAGTTGCAGATTTAACAACAGCCATTGATTTTAAAGATGATCATGCGCTCATTAATGGTCAAAAATTCTTTGCAACAGGCGCTTTGCTTGCACATTGGATACCTGTGGTTGCAGTGAATGATGGAAAGCCTTATGCAGCCTTAGTACCCCAGCATACGCCGGGTTTAACCATTATTAACGACTGGAGTGGTTTTGGACAAAGAACGACAGTCAGCGGTTCTGTACTGTTGGACAATGTCAAAGTGGATTTAAATCACATTGTACCCATTCATCAAGCTTTTGAACGTCCAACGGCTGCGGGCGCTATTTCTCAATTTATTCAATCTGCTGTCGATGCTGGTATTGCGCGCGGTGCGATTAATGAAACGATTCAATATGTGCGCCAGCATGCACATCCTTGGATTGATTCGGGCTTAGAAAAGGCGGTGCAAGATCCGTATACGATTGCCAACATCGGCGAGTTGAAAATTAAACTCCGAGCTGCAGAGGCAGTGTTGGCTTTGGCGGGTGAAGCGATAGACCGAGCCGTAGAGAACCCAACAGAAGAAACGGTGTCAGAGGCAACACTACTAACAGCAGAATCTAAGGTCCTGACGACTGAAATTGCGTTACTTGCGGCGAATAAACTATTTGAACTCTCAGGCACACGATCAACGTTGTCTGAGCTGAATTTAGACCGTCATTGGCGTAATGCGCGCACGCATACTTTGCACGATCCCGTACGTTGGAAGCTGAATATTGTAGGCAACTACTATTTAAATGATGTACCACCGCCGCGCCATGCTTGGAGTTAAGAGGAGAAGATTATGACGATTCAAAATAATAAACAGCCCTTATCTTTAGGTGCTGACTATGATCAAGTGGCCGCTAAGTTCCGTCCGATTTTTCAGAGAATTGCAGAAGGCGCTTTGGCGCGGGAACAAAATAGGAAACTGCCGTATGATGCAATTTCATGGTTAAAACAAGCTGGATTTGGTGCGGTCCGTGTACCCGTGGCGTTTGGCGGTGAAGGGGTTTCACAAAAACAGTTGTTTCAGTTGTTAATTGAATTGGCTAAGGCCGATTCTAATGTTGTACAGGCATTAAGAGGTCATTTTGCTTTTGTAGAAGACCGTTTAAATGCGCAAAAAACACAAGATCAAACGGTTTGGTTTAAACGCTTTCTGCAAGGCGATTTGGTCGGTAATGCTTGGACAGAAATCGGAAAAGTTGAAATTGGAGATGTTGTTACCCGAGTTACTGAAAATGCGCAAGGTCAGCTAAGGGTCAATGGTCAAAAATACTATTCTACCGGAACAATCTTTGCAGATTGGATCGATCTATTCGCTTTAGATGAAACAACGAATCAACATGTTATAGCCGCAGTTTCAACACATGACGCTGGCATACAAGTATACGATGACTGGGATGGCTTTGGCCAAAAAACCACAGGCAGCGGCACACTGAATATTCAAGATGTCAGCATTGATCGTGATCATATTTTGCCGTTCGATCAGCGCTTTAAATATCAAACGGCGTTCTATCAGGTCGTGCATTTGGCAACGCTGGCAGGTATAGCACAAAATGCTGTGGACGTTTTCAGTAATGAAGTCCGTGAACGCACACGTATTTACAGCCATGGTAATGCTGATTTAGTTCGAGATGATGCACAAATTTTACAAGTGATTGGTAAGGCGTCGGCACAGTCTTATGCAGCTGAAGCAATTACACTTCGTGCAGCAGAAGCTTTGGATGTCGCATATTTAAGTCATTTTCAGTCTGATACCCAGTTGGATCAGCAAGCGAATGACCGTGCGGAGCTTGAATCCTCTAAAGGGCAAGTGGTCATATCAGAGTTGGTACTAAATTTGAGTAGTGAGTTGTTTAATGCCTTGGGCGCTTCAGCAAGCTCGACAACTAAACAGTTAGACCGCTTTTGGCGTAATGCTCGTGTAGTATCATCGCATAATCCACTTATTTATAAACAGAAAGTCATTGGAAATTGGGAGATTAATCAAACGCCGCTACCATATGTATGGCAAATTGGTAATAGCCCAGCAGTTAAGCAACCTGTCATTGCTGCTTAATTAATATCTGAAGATGTTCACTGTGGATGAAAGTAGTCCATAGTGAATTCCTTGTGAAATTATTTTTAAGTTTAAACTTTGTTTTTTTAAGATTTTAAATGACGTTAATCTGCTATATGTAGGATGCAGTTCAATTGATAATCTGTTGAGATAGTCTGGTAAAAGGCTATGTCTTGATATCTGGATGTATTGTTTTAACCAAATATGACGGCAGGTTTAACTAAAGTCTAAGGGTTAGTAAGACCATTTTTTTAATTTTAAATCACTCACAGATGGGTTTTCACCAACCTCTAATATTTGAGCTTGTTCTGCGCGCCAGTCCCCTAAAACGATACGTAGTTTTCCATGCACATCATGTATTTGGGGCCGGTGGGTATGTCCATGAATCAGTAGATCGGCATGCTCTAAAGCTTTTTCTACAGCTTCGGCATTTACATCCATGATTTCATAAGATTTAACTTGCTTGGTTTCTGTACTTTTTTTGCGGAAGCCATTGGCGATTTTTTGTCGAATGCTAAGCGGTAAGCTTTTTAAGAAACCTAAAAGCAAAGGATTACGAATCACTTTACGAAACTTTTGGTAAGACACATCATCGGTGCAAAGTAAATCGCCATGTTCGAGGCGAATTTTATAGTTGCCAATGTGGAGATAATCCACGTCTTGTAATAATTGACCGTGAAATTTATCTAAAAACTTTTGACCCAATGCAAAGTCACGATTACCCACTTGGAAATAAATTTGATTTCCCAACGCAGTAAAATCTTTAAGCGCTGCAATGATTTCGTCTAACCATGGGGCAGTAAAGTCATCACCAATCCAAGCATTAAACCAATCACCTAAAATATACAGCTGGGTATTTTGAGTTTTGTATTGTTCTAACAAAGCTAAAAACCCCCGAACGAGTCGAGGGTGTTCAGGTGACAAATGTAAATCAGCGATAAACAGATAGGTCACGAATCTTTTCCTTATTCTAAAAATCCCTCCCAGCCTCCCTTTAGAAAAGGGAGGAGTTCCGACATTTATTTCATATTGAAACTCCCTCCTTTATTAAAGGGACTTGCGCAGCAATGCTACTCAGGGAGGATTTAAAAATTACTCAGAAATGATTTTAGCTGATTCAATTACAACGTTCTCTAGAGGAACGTCTGCGTGGTAGCCACGGTTACCAGTGCGAACGCTTTTGATTGCGTCAACAACGTCAAGACCTTCAACTACTTTACCAAATACTGCATAGCCCCAACCTTGCGCTGTTTTACCAGTGTGGTTAAGGAAGGAGTTGTTTTTCACGTTAATGAAGAATTGAGCTGAAGCAGAATGAGGTGCTTGAGTACGTGCCATAGCGATCGTACCAACATCATTGCTTAAACCGTTGTCAGCTTCGTTTTCAATAGAATCACGAGTTGTTTTTTCTTTGAAGTTTTCATCCATGCCGCCGCCTTGGATCATGAAACCATCAATAACACGGTGGAAAATCACGCCGTCATAGAAACCATCGCGAACATACTGTAAGAAGTTTTCAGCAGTTTTAGGTGCTTTTTCAGTGTTAAGCTCAAGAACAATACGACCTTTATTGGTGTTTAATTCGACTTGAGGAAAACTCATTGTGTAATCTCCTGTACATGGACATGAAAGCCATGGGTTTTTTGGTTGTGAGAAGCATAAGCAAACTGTAAACTACAAGGCAAGTAAAAACGTTACTTTCTTTGTTAAAAATGAAGAAAAGCGTTTTAATTATCCTAATTTTATCTTTATAGAAGTGATTTTATTACCATGAAGCCAAACGATGTTGTTTCATCCCTGCCTAACAATCCGACAACCAAGAACAATGCCCCTGTCGAAGCTGCGCAGCAGGAACAACAGCCAGGCTTAGATTTTGTACGTCAAGTCATTACCGATGATTTATCTGCAGGTCGTACCGAACAAGTTGTAACACGTTTCCCACCAGAGCCAAACGGCTACCTACATATTGGTCATGTAAAAGCCATTTGTCTGAACTTTGGTATTGCTCAAGAATTCGCGGGTCTATGTAACCTCCGTTTCGACGATACAAACCCAGATGCCGAAGAACAAGAGTATGTAGATGGTATTGCCAATGACGTGAAATGGCTAGGTTTTGAGTGGAACGGCGAGCCGCGTTATGCATCGAGCTATTTTGATCAGCTTTACACTTGGGCAGTGCAATTGATTGAACAAGGTGATGCCTATGTGGATTTGCAAAGCCCTGAAGAAATCAAACTAAACCGCGGTAATTTTGTTGAGCCGGGTAAAAACTCGCCGCAACGTGATGCTAGCGTAGAAGAAAACTTAGCGCGTTTTGAACAAATGCGTAATGGTGAGTTGGGAGAAGGTCAGGCAGTACTACGTGCCAAAATTGACATGACTTCACCTAACATTCATATGCGTGATCCTATTTTGTATCGTATTTTGCATTCTGAACATCACCAAACTGGTGATAAATGGAAAATGTACCCAATGTACGACTATGCGCATCCATTATCAGATGCCATTGAAGGGGTTACGCATTCACTGTGTACACTAGAGTTTGTTGATCACCGTCCATTCTATGACTGGGTTGTCGAGAAAGTTAAATCACCATCTGTACCACATCAGTATGAATCAAGCCGCCTAAATGTAGATTACACCATTACCTCTAAACGTAAATTACGTAAATTGGTTGAAGGTGGTTTTGTGAATGGTTGGGATGACCCACGTATGCCGACCGTTGTGGGTATGCGCCGTCGCGGCTTTACCCCAGAAGGTCTACGTGACTTCTGTAAACGTGTAGGTGTAACGAAAGTCGATGGTAGTATTGTTGATGTTGCAATGCTCGAATACTGCATCCGTCAGTCTTTAGAAAATACTGCTTCGCGTGGTATGGCAGTGTTGAATCCACTCAAAGTGACTTTAACTAACTTGCCTGAAGCAATGGATTTGGTACATGCACGTCATCCTAACGTTGACATGGGTGACCGTATCATTCCGTTGACTCAAGACATTTACATTGATCGTAAAGACTTTGAAGAAGTTGCGCCTAAAGGCTTTAAACGTCTGATTCCGGGCGGTGAAGTGCGTTTACGTCATGCGTATGTGATTAAGTGCGATGAAGTGATTAAAGACGAGAACGGTGAAGTGGTTGAATTGAAATGTTCAATCGACCCTGAAACTTTAGGTAAAAACCCTGAAGGCCGTAAAGTGAAAGGTGTTGTACATTGGGTTTCTGCAAGCAAGGGTATTGCTGCGGAAGTTCGTATCTACGACCGTTTATTCACTGAATCAGACCCTGAAGTGGGTGATGACTTCCTTGCAAACTTAAATCCAGAATCACTTAAAGTGGTTCAAGCGGTCATTGAGCCTGCATTGGCAGAAGCAAAACCTGAAGATCGTTTCCAATTTGAACGTGAAGGTTACTTTGTTGCAGATCAGTTTGATCATACAGCTGAAAAACCAGTGTTTAACCGCATCTTAGATTTGAAAGACAGTTTTAAACCAGGTAAATAAAATCTTAGATTTTTAAAGGGATTCATCTTTGAATCCCCAATAGGTTAAGATCAAGTAGGTTAAGATTAAGCTCAACTTCGGTTGGGCTTTTTTCATGCTTGAGATGGTTCATTAAGGCAGTACAGAGGGGAAATAAGTGATCATTCGAAATAAAAATAATAGCTTTAAACTTTTATTTGCATGGCATGGCACGATACTCCCAAAAGTCATGCCTGCGTTGGCTATCGTCGTGAGTTTGTCGGCGATTTTGGTGTATCTAAGCGCTGCACACTACCTGAATACGCCTGAAGTTCCAGCCATCGGATTTACCATCTTTGGGGTGATTCTGTCGATTTTTTTGAGCTTTCGAAATACTGCCTGTTATGACCGTTGGTGGGAAGGGCGCAAGCTTTGGGGCTCATTGATTGCCAATACACGTCACATGATTCGTGATAGCCATGTCCTTGAAGATGAGCAAAGAAACGTGTTGATGTACCGCATCATGCTGTTTTGCAATTTGTTACGTGATCGCTTACGCTATGAATCACAAGATATTGCACATTTTAAAGACGGCGTAGCTTTGACGGATCAGCAATGGCAGCAATGCCGAGACAATATCAATGCACCACAGTATTTACTTGAAATTATTCAAAAAGATTTAGTCAAAGCCTATAAGCAAGGTCAGATTACAGACATTATTTACAGCACGCTCACACGTCATACTGTAGCGATGGGTGATATCCATGCAGGCTGTGACCGTATTATGACCACGCCATTACCATTTTCCTATTCGGTGCTTTTACATCGCGCAGTGTATTCATTTTGTCTGATTTTGCCATTTAGCCTAGAGGCCAGTTTAGGGATATGGACACCTGTCATTGTGGCTTTGATTGCATATTTATTTTTGGGTTTGGATGCGTTAAGTGCAGAACTGGAAGAGCCTTTTGGCTTGCAGGAAAATGATTTACCGCTGGACTCGATTGTACGAAACATTGAGCGTGAAATGTATAGCAGCTTAGAAGTTGAACTTCCGCCGCTGATTAAGACTTTTAACAGTAATTTAAGATAAATTTTTGGCCTAATTTTCAGATAAATTCGGCGATACGTACCAAGCATATTGATGCTGAAAATAATCGTCCAAGTGTCGCATAAAAGCCTGTACTTTAGGCGGAACAAAATGTCGATGCGGAATTACCACATAGATTGCAGTACTTTGAACAGGGATCTTGGGTAGAACTTGGATAAGTCGGCCAGAGAGTAGATCGTCCTCCACATGCCAGATGGAGTGGTTTGAGATGCCTAAACCTGCAAGTGCTGCTTGGCGTACGCCTTCACCTGAGTTGATATGAACTTGTCCTGAAACAGGTATATTTATGTTGTGTTGATCTTGGACGAATGTCCAAAGCTGCGAAACACCCTTAGGGTATTTCTGTAAAATGCATTGGTGTATAGAGAGCTCTTCTAGGGAGTGAGGTTCGCCATGTTGTTCGATATAGCTAGGCGAGGCACACAAAATACGACGGTTTAAGCTGAGCGGTTTAGCAATCAGTGATGAGTCTTCTAACTGTCCAATACGTATCGCAACATCTAAACCTGCGGAGACCAAATCTAAATTTTGATCGGTCTGTTCAATATCCAAAGTCAATGTTGGATGCAACTTGGCAAAGGCTGCAAATACTGGCCCTAAAATACGATTTCCAAAAACTTCTGAACATGTGATTTTTAATACCCCACTAAGTTGTTGTGGTTCAGGTTGAAATTGGCCTAGCAGAGAATTAAATTGTTCGAGCAAGGGAAAACCTTGTTGCAATAAAACAGCACCTTCCTGTGTTAAATGTAGTTGCCGTGTAGTGCGATGAAATAGGCGTAGCCCTAAACTTTGTTCAAGTCTGTGTAGACGGCTACTAGCGACAGAAACAGAGAGATTGGCCTCTTTTGCGGCTTGACTGATTGAACCCAGTGTCGCCATTCGTGTGAATAACTCGAAATCTTCAGTTAGCATTATCAATATAATCAAGAAAGTCTTTCTTGATATTCAGGGTTTTTCTGATAAATATCTGTGCCTATTCTGTGTATAAATCAAACACAGGAAATCACCATGAACTATCACAATCTAGGGCAATCTGGCTTACAAGTTTCAGAGTTCGGCTTTGGTGCAGGTACATTTGGCGGGCAAGGCCCTATTTTCTCTGCATGGGGGCAATCGAGTTTAAATGATGCCCAACGGATGATTGATCTCTGTATTGATCAAGGCGTGAATTATTTCGATACCGCAGATGCTTATTCAAATGGTGCCTCTGAGCAGATGCTCGGTGCATTACTTCAATCAAAACGCCAAGAGGTGATTATTTCCAGCAAAGTGGGTATTCGATTGAATGATGGAATCAATCAAGGTGGATATTCTAGAAGTTATTTAATACAAGCCGTGGAGGCGAGTTTAAAACGGTTAGGCACAGATTATATTGATGTGCTGCAGCTGCATCAGTTTGATAGCACGACGCCACTTGAGCAGCTGATGCGCAGTTTAGATGACTTGGTACGTAGTGGAAAAGTTCGCTATATCGGTGCATCGAATTTTTCAGGCTGGCAGCTTATGAAAGCACAGTCGATTGCCCAACAGCATGGCTATGAAAAGCTAAGTGTGCATCAAGTCTATTATTCTTTGATTGGACGTGACTATGAATGGGAGTTGATGCCTGCGCAGCATGATCAACAGATTGGTGCAGTGGTTTGGAGTCCGCTGGGCTGGGGGAGATTAACAGGAAAATTTGATCGTGAGCATGCGATTCCAAAGCAAAGTCGGCTGCATGAAACAGCACAATTCGCACCGCCAGTTCGACATGAAAAGTTATTTGCAGTTTTAGATGTAATGCAAGAAATTGCCATGGAAACAGGGCACTCTATCCCGCAGATTGCATTGAATTGGCTGAAAACCAGACCGACTGTGTCTAGTATTTTGATAGGCGCACGTAATGAACAGCAACTGTTGGATAACCTTGCGGCGAAGGAATGGTCATTAAGCGTAGAGCAGTTAGCCCGATTAGACGCAGTCAGTGCAGTGTATCCACCTTATCCATACTATCCGTATTGGAATGGGCAATTTGCAGAGAAAAATCCAACGCTAGTGACATCAGCATTTATTTCAGAACATACAGCAGAATAGGGCAATAACAATTCAGTGGTAGGCAATGATCAATTCTCTGTGCTATCACTGAATAAAATTAAAATACTGTAGGAATGCTGATGAGTGTCGTGATTGAAACCCAGATGTTAATTCGTAAGTCCATCAATATCGTATTTAATGCTTTTGTTGATCCTTTAATAACACAGCATTTTTGGTTTAGTGCATCGAGTGGCTATCTAGAAGAAGGTAAAACCGTGCAATGGACTTGGCAGAAATATAATGCAGTCGCCGATATAGACGTGCTGAGTATTAAGGAAAACAAATTAATTCAAATACAGTGGGGAGAACCAAAAACTCAAGTCGATTTTATTTTTGAGCAGATTAGCCCGATGGAAACCTACGTTCGTATCAAAAATTCAAAGATTCCTCTGCAAGGTCAGGCATTAATTGATTTTATTATCGATAGTACAGGTGGTTTTACAACGGTTTTGGATGCAGCCAAAATTTATTTAGAACATGGCCTGCAAAGCAATTTGGTTGAAGATAAATTTCCACCTTTTAGCAATGTGAAGAGTGACCAAAATTAAGCATGACATCTGATACGCCTTAAGGAAAAGCTTGTGTATTAGCGCAGGATTTCTAAGCAATGTGCTGATGTATTGAAATTTGATAAAGCCACGGTTCAATGCTGCTGCAGTGAATTAACGATTTTTATGTTCTTCACGCTTTAAATAGGTATAAACCGGCATTTGCATTTTGGCTTTTTCGCGCAGTTTCTTTTTAATATATAACACCAGTGCAAAGCAAGTGGTGGTCACAGTCAGCATCATACTGCTCATAAAACTCATCAGAGAACTGACATAGCCAATCGTGGTGAGTCGGTTCATCATACGGAACACTTGAGGACTACTTTCAACGCCGGTAATAGCCCATGTGCATAAGTGTTCACAGTTATTAATAATCAGATGATAGTTGTTTTCATGCATGCGAGAGCGCATACGACGCACCACTTTACGACCTTTAAATTTTGGATTGCTATATGACTGAACGATAATTTTTTTGCCGTGGCTGAATTTTTCGATCGAAGTCATTTCAATTGGATGTTTTTTGAAAAGGTGTGCAAAACCAGAGTAGTGAATGACTCTACCGCGGCCGGCATATATGCCATGATGGCTATAACCGAAGTGTTTAACAATCAGATGTGTTCCAAGAGGAAAACCATCTTTCTGCACGTGCATGAATTTACCAGTCCTACTTTAAATCCGAATTATTTTTAAAGATTAGTCTACTTTTAATCTGTGAATTAATCGACTATTTTAGCGATGATTTAGCTAAAATTTGTTCGATTTTTAACGTGCACTATGGATAGGGTCATGCTTGGTCTTCAATCAACCTCAATGTTTAAAAAAATGCGCTTTATGATGCTGCTCGGTCTGATTTTCTCACCGACTATTTCCTATGCCAATATTCAAGCGAAACGTGTCAGTCAGCCCATTGCAGTGGATGTGGTTGAAATTTCGGATCTGAGTCAACTAAAGCTCTATTTATATGATGCAGAGCAGCAGCCATATCGAGACCTACAGCGTTTAAAGCAGTCATTAGCGCGTAAGTGTAATACGATGAACTTCGCAATGAATGCAGGGATGTATCATGCAGACTTAGCGCCTGTTGGTCTTTACGTTGAAAATGGGCTGCAGAAAAAAGCCTTGAATCGTGCAACACGAGGCTTTGGTAATTTTTTAATTCAGCCGAATGGTGTTCTGGCATGGAATGACAAGCAAGCGGTGATATTAACTACACAAAAATATGCTTCCACAGATTTTAAGGCACGTTATGCAACGCAGTCAGGTCCAATGCTGGTGGTAGATGGAAAAATCAATCCAAACTTTATCCCACAGTCAGATTCATTGAAAATCCGCAATGGCGTGGGGATCAAGAACGGGAAGTTGTATTTTGTGATCAGTCGTGAAGGCGTGTCGTTTTATGCATTTGCACAATATTTTAAGCAGCAATTATCGATTAACAATGCCTTGTATTTAGATGGATCTGTGTCTAGTGCAGATATTCAAGCATTGAATAGACATGATTCAAGTTTGAAACCTTTAGGGCCAATTGTAGCGTATACAACAGCATCTCAATGCAAACAATAAAAGCCCGAATAATCGGGTTTCATCTGTACAGTGTTTAGATTGATAGAAACTACTGTTTATTTGCCGACTAAACCTAAAAAGGTACTTTGGGTTTGGCACATTTGAATGGCTTGTTCTTTAGATTGTTTTTTAATACTTTCTTCAAACTGTTTTTTCTGTTCTTTGATTTGTTCTTCGTTTAAGCCCATTTGTTTCGACAAGGCTTCGAGTTTATCCCAGGATTCTTCGCATTCTTTGGGGATTTGGCTACAAGCACTTAGACTAAGTATACAGCAGGTAACAAGGCAATTTGTTAATTTATTCATGTGCATTCCTTTAGTTTTTATATCAATGCTGTTTAGAGGTCATCTGCCTCTAATTTAGTGCAATATTAGGTTTTATTGTCGTGTGTTTAAAAATTAGACATCACTGAGTTGCCTTGGAGCATAGCATAAAAGCTGTAAATAGCGATGTGGCCAATCCACAAAACCTGATCTGTAAATAAGCGGCATATTTTTGATTAGACTAAAAATGAAAAAGGCACTCTGTAAAACAGAATGCCTTGTTTGAACATTGAATGTTCAGACTCTACTGTAGAGGTAGATGTTGGATTTCATTTAATTCCTTACGGCTATAACCGCGCGAAGCGAGTACTTTTTTGATACCGAGGATAACATCTTCATCCGTTGCCTTTGTAAGAGCAGCAATAAGCTGTTCATTGGTTTTACAAGAGCAATCATTTTCAACACAGGCAATTTGATTCTTATGCCCGTTTTGCTGTTCTTTAGCGAACAACTTATGCCAAAAACTCATAGAGCCTTCATTTGCGACCTAACATAGGACGAAATATAACCAATCCAATAAATAAAGCAAGACTACTAAAGTGATATTTTAGCCAGTTGAATGATCATTTTTTCGATTGGACTTTTAGAATCTTTGCCTAATTGATATAAAAAGGCATCCATTGCACTGCATGTGGCGAGAAAATAAAGCTTTTTTAGCATATAAAAAAGGAGCTTTTAGAAAGCTCCTTTTATAACAACAACATGACTTGAAATAATTTGTTTAAATCTTCTCAAGAAACACACCAGACTCTACATGGTGTGTATAAGGGAATTGATCAAACAAGGCAAATTTACTGATTTTATGCGTTTGTGAAAGCAGTTTAAGATTGTCATGTAAAGTATCTGGGTTGCATGAAATATAGATAATGCGTTCAAAACGTTGCAACAGTTTTAGTGTTTCATCATCGATACCTGCACGCGGTGGATCGACAAATACCGTATCGAAGTTATAGCTTGAAATTTCAATCTCAGCTTCTTCAAGGCGGCGGAATGTACGTTCAGCATTGTAGGCTTGGGTAAACTCTTCAGCTGAAAGACGAGCCACTTGGATATTATCAATACCATTTTGCTCAATATTCCACTGCGCGGCATAAACTGAAGACTTGGCTAATTCGGTTGCCAAAACGCGATTAAAGCGTGTGGAAAGAGGCAGCGTGAAATTACCATTACCACAGTAGAGCTCAAGTAAGTCTTTGTCTGAATGATCGGCAGCCTGACACGCCCATTCCAGCATTTTTTGACATACGCCGGCATTTGGCTGTGTGAAGCTACTTTCAATTTGTTTATACTGATATTTACGGTCAAATACTTGGAGTTCTTCAACCACATAGTCATCAGTTAAAATCACGCGCTGACCACGACTACGACCATAAATCTTGATATTGAGCTTTTCAGACAGCGCTTTTGCAGCAACTTCCCATTCAGCATTGAGCGGGCAGCGGTAAACCAATGAAACCAGCATTTCACCTTTCAGCGTTGCTAAGAAATGAACTTCAAATAATCGGCTAGATAAGATCTCTTGTGCCTTGAGTTCATTTAATAATACGGGCATTAAATCATTAATGCTTTTATCTGCAATCGGGAAATCTTTAATTTCGACAACTTGTTTTTCATTGTCTGCATTGCGTTCAAACATTGCATAGAACATATCATTTTCAGTATGCCAAATTCGGAATTCCGCTCGCATACGAAAGTTTTGTTCAGCAGAAGGAAAAACTTCTAAAGAGGGAGGGTTGTATTCTGAAAATTGAGCCGTAATGCGGGCAACTTTGGCATCAAGTTGTTGCTGATAAGTTGAAGTCATATGCAGTAAAAAATCGCAAACATATTAAAAAAAGTCATGTTAGCAAAATTCACCTTATAAGACTAAATTAATTCCACTTTTGGCTGTATTTATCTGTCGAGAAAATGAGTCTGAATGCGCTAAACAGAATATTTATCTAGGGGTAGTTAAAAAAACGCTCAATCTTTATGGAACATTCATAAAGATTGAGCTAAGTGAGGAACTGATTAGTTGGAGTTCATTCGAATGTTTAATTCATCGTCATTAAGCTGGCATTACCACCGGCTGCCGCAGTATTGACACTGATTGCCCGCTCAATCACGAAACGTTCTACAGGGATGTCATATTGGCCTGAAGCTAAATGCGTAATGCCAATAATTGCACCTTCACGAGATGCAATGACTTGTTGAATTTTTAATAACTCAGCTTTTTCACCATGATGTAAAACTGCATCAAAATTGCCATGATAAAGATCCGTGATCACTTTAAATTGGTCCACGAGGATTTTCGGCATGCTATTTAAGTGTTTCAACACAAAAGTATTGTCTGCAAGTACCACGGGTTGACTACCCACCGATAAAATCGCAGCAATTTGATTCAGTTGATCTGCATCATTATTGGCTAGTGAAAGTACACCTTTACGTGCCAAAATGGCATATTGGTTGTTTTCACCGGTTGGTCCTTGCAGTTCAAAACTTTGTCCTGCGGCTATGGCCTGTGGTGTTTGAATCGCAATGCCTGAAAAATGCTGCTTCGCCCAAGCGTTAAAAGCTTCATATGCAGGGAAGTGTGCAGCTTGTGTTTCTGCCTGAGCAGCATAAGGTGTAGCCAATTTTTTCTCAGAAATTTGATGCATTAAACGGTAAAGATATAAAGGACCGCCAGCTTTTGGACCTGTACCTGATAAGCCTTCGCCACCAAAAGGCTGTACACCGACCACAGCACCTACAATATTACGGTTAATGTACAAGTTGCCGACTTCTGCATGACCGATGACTTTTTGAATCGTGTCATCAATACGTGTATGCAAGCCCATGGTTAAACCATAACCTTTGGCATTAATTTGCGTTAATAGGTTTTCAATCTCACCATATTTGTAGGTGATTAAATGCAATACTGGCCCAAAAACTTCGCGTTCTAAATCATTTAAATTTGGCAGTTCAATCAAAGTTGGTGCAACGAAAGTTCCCGTACTTAAGGCATTGTCATCAGCATTAAACATGATTTGATGTACTGGATAGCCTTTGCTACGCATCTTCTCAATATGTTTTTCAATATTTTGCTGTGCTTCAAGGTCGATCACTGGGCCAATGTCAGTTGCTAAAAGTGCAGGATTTCCGACACGAAGTTGCTTCATCGCACCTTGTAACATGGTACGGACAACGTCCACATTATCTTCTTGTACACAGAGAATACGTAGGGCAGAACAGCGTTGACCTGCACTGTCATAGGCAGAGTTAACGACATCCAATACCACTTGTTCTGTCAATGCTGATGAGTCAACAATCATGGCATTTTGACCGCCAGTTTCAGCAATCAATACCACGCTTTCGCCAAATTGGTTTAAGCGCTGTGCCACGGTTTTTTGCAAGATACGTGCGACTTCCGTTGAGCCAGTAAACATGATGCCTTGGACACGTGAGTCCGCGCTGAGTTTGGCACCAATGGTTTCGCCACGGCCAGGAAGGAGTTGCAATACATCGAAGGGAACACCTGCTTCCCATAAAATATGTACAGCTTGAGCAGCAATCAGTGGCGTTTGTTCAGCAGGCTTGGCAATCACGGTATTACCTGCAACCAAGGCTGCAGCAATTTGACCTGTGAAAATAGCAAGCGGGAAGTTCCATGGGCTAATGCACAGCACAGTGCCAAGAGGTTCAATTTGCGTATTTTCTGCTAGATCAATCATTTGAGCTGCATAATAACGTAGGAAATCTACAGCTTCACGGACTTCAGCAATAGCATTGGCATAAGTTTTACCACTTTCACGTGACAACAACACCATAAGAGATTGCAATTGTGCTTCCATCAAATCTGCCGCACGGTTTAAGCATGCTGCACGCTGATCTTTGTCTAAAGTTTTCCATGAAGCTTGGGCATTTACCGCATTATTGAGAGCGATTTCTGCTTGCTCTAGACTAGCTTCACTGACACTGCCGACCACATCACTACGGTTTGCAGGGTTTGTAATGTTGATACTTGCAGTATGAATTTCTTCTAAATTAGCGCCCATTGCACTAGCATGCCACTGGGTATGTGCATGCTGTACTGCCGTGGTATTGAGCTGAGATAAGTCGCGATCATTGGCTAAATCGAGTCCTTTTGAGTTGCGACGTTCTGTGCCATACAAATCTTGCGGAAATGGGATAGAAGGATGCTTAGCGCTAGTGATACCTTCTTTTTCAGCCGTCGCTAATATCGTCTGTCTTGGATTTTCAATTAAATCTTCAATTTTTAAATTTTTATCTGCAATACGGTTGACGAAAGAGGTATTCGCACCATTTTCCAGTAAACGTCGAACCAAATAGGCCAATAAGGTTTCATGGTTACCCACTGGTGCATAAATACGACAAGGCACACCCAGTTTGTTATTAGACTTCGAACCTACCACTTGTTCATAGAGGGGTTCACCCATGCCGTGAAGGCACTGAAATTCATACTGGCCTGGATAGTAAAGCTCTGGCTGTGCTAATTGGTAGATCGTAGCAACGGTTTGCGCATTGTGTGTTGCAAACTGAGGATAAATTTGCTCAGGTGCTGCTAAAAGTTTTTTAGCACATGCAATATAAGACAGGTCGGTATGAACTTTGCGCGTAAATACAGGATAGTCACTCATACCTTCAATTTGCGCTTTCTTAATTTCGCTGTCCCAGTATGCACCTTTCACTAAGCGGATCATTAAACGTTTTTGGCTACGCTTAGCGAGGTCAATAATATGGTCGACCACATAGAAACAGCGCTTTTGGTAGGCTTGAATCACAAATCCAATACCTTTCCAGTCTGCTAATTTAGGCTCAAAACACAGGCGCTCAAGTAGTTCCAAAGAAATTTCTAGGCGGTCAGTTTCTTCAGCATCAATGTTTAGACCAATATTGTAATGCTTGGCTAATACTGCAAGTTCAAGCACTTTGCCATAAAGTTCGTTATGCACACGGTCGATCTGTGAACGTTGATAGCGCGGGTGTAGGGCAGACAATTTGATCGAAATACCTGCGCCGTTATAAACATCCTTACCTTCAGAGGCTTGACCAATCGCGTGGATCGCATCGGTATAGTCTTGATAATAACGTTCTGCATCAGGTTCAGTTAATGCTGCTTCACCCAACATGTCATATGAATAGCGGAAGCCTTTGTCTTCTAAAATTTCTGCATGTTTAAGCGCTTCATTGATGGTTTCACCTGTAACAAACTGTTCGCCCATCATACGCATAGCCACGTCGACAGCTTTACGGATAATGCCACGTCCACTGCGTGCTAAAATACCCGTCAATAGACTAGACAGACTTTTTTGTTGAGGGGTTTCCATTAGTTTACCCGTCAGCATTAAACCCCAAGCAGCAGCATTTACGAACATGAGGCTACTTTGGCCAACATGATCTTTCCAGTTACCTTGGTTGATTTTATCTTTGATCAGTAAATCACGTGTTGCTTTGTCTGGAATACGGAGTAGCGCTTCAGCTAAACACATGAGCGCGATGCCTTCCTGAGAAGACAATGAAAACTCTTGTAGCAAGCCTTGTACAATGCCTGCTTTACCTGTACCGCTTTTACGTTCACGTAATGAATGGGCTAAGTCAAAAGCCAATTGTTGAATTTGATCGCTGATTGGGGAAGGGATTTCACTGTGTGCTAATAAGTTTTCAATGCACTCAGTTTCAGCACGACGCCATGCTGTATTAATAGATTGTTCAAAGCTATTCTTGTCTTTAAATTCGGTGATGTAGTCATCGCTTCCCGTGACTTCAAATACTTTTCCATTCATGTTTCAAATTTCCGTGTCAAAGTTCTATGACGAGCAAATAAATCTTGAGCTTGATCCTTTATTTAATTTATCATCACAGAATATTTAGCGAATAACTCACTATAGTTTTAATAATATTTAGAGAAAAATTCAGATGACTAGCCCATATTTGAGCTTAGACCGTATAGATATTCGAATTTTAGAGCTGCTGCAACAAGATGGAAAATTGTCCAATATTAAGCTTGCAGAAATGGTGAATTTATCACCTACTGCGGCGTTGGCACGTGTGCAAAAATTATCGAAGGAAGGCTTTATTTTAGGCTATGAAGCACGTTTAAATCCGGTCTTACTCAACAATGGATTTGTGGTTTTTGTGGAGATTTTACTAGATAAAACCACACCCAACGTATTGGAAGATTTTTCGGATGCAGTGCGTCAAATTCCAGAAATCGTAGAATGTCACATGATCAGCGGTGGTTTTGATTTTGTAGTGAAAATACGCTGTGCAAACATGGAAGAATTTAGAAAAATTTCAGGGCAGGTGCTTTGGCAATTACCTGGTATCAAGGAAACGCGTAGTTATCCTGTGATGGAAGTGATCAAAGAAAGTATGCAAATTAAGCTGAAACCTGCGGCTCGGCCGAAGTAGCTAATCATCAATAATTGAGTACTAAAAAGGGGCATTTAGCCCCTTTTTAGTGTCAAAAATTTTAGATTTCAGACATTTCTTTTTGATATTGCGCTTCGGCTTTTTCAAAGCGTTCAACAACTTCAGCTTCAGGTGCTTTGCCCAATAAGCTCACGACAACGATACTGATCGCAGAGAAAATAAAGCCTGGAATGATTTCGTATAAACCAAGGTGGCCTAAGTAGTTTTTCCACACGATGACAGTCACAGCACCTACGATCATGCCAATGATTGCTCCGTTAAGCGTCATACGTTTCCAAAGCAATGAAAGAATAATCAGTGGGCCAAATGCAGCACCGAAACCTGCCCATGCATAAGCCACTAAGCCTAAAACTTTACTTGCAGGGTTCATTGCAAAGGTGATTGCAAATACGGCAATTGCCAAGACCATCGCACGTCCAATCCAAACCAATTCTTTTTGCGATGCATTTTTACGAATAAATCCTTTGTACAAATCTTCCGTCAAGGTGGTTGAGCAAACCAATAACTGACAGCTAAGTGTGCTCATCACCGCAGCTAAAATTGCGGCTAAAATAATCCCAGCAATCCACGGATTGAATAGAATTTTAGTCAACTCCATAAATACCGTTTCAGGGTTGGCATTAACGACACTTGCCAGTTCTGGGTGGACTTGGAAGTAAGCAATACCGATATAACCCACTGCTACAGCACCGCCTAGACACAGGATCATCCATGTCATACCAATGCGTCGTGCATTCGGAATGGATTTAACAGAATCGGCTGCCATAAAGCGAACCAAAATATGCGGCTGACCAAAATAGCCTAAGCCCCATGCCATGCTGGATAAAATCGCAACTGTACTTAAACCTTCAAATAAATTAGAAGCTTGTGGGCGAGCTGTTTCCAAAACAGCAGCAAGATTTTGACTGTTATCACCTAAAGCAAGGTAGGCGATGATCGGTGTGATCAGCAGTGCAAAGATCATCAGACCCGCTTGGAAAGTATCGGTCCAACTGATCGCTAAGAATCCACCAATACAGACATAGCTGATGGTTGCAATTGCACCAATCCACAGTGCTGTTGTGTAGTTCCAACCGAATAAACTTTCGAAAAGTCGTGCGCCAGCGACCATGCCAGAAGCACAGTAAATCGCAAAGAACACTAAAATCACTACAGCTGAAATGATACGTAAAATCTTTTTACGGTCTGCAAAACGGCTCGTGAAATAATCGGGCAGGGTCAGGGCATTATTTTGATATTCGGTATGAACACGCAAGCGACCAGCAACGATCAGCCAGTTCAACCAAGCACCGATAATTAAGCCGATTGCAATCCAAGCTTCGGAAAGACCAGATAGATAAATTGCACCAGGGAGACCCATGAGTAGCCAACCACTCATGTCGGATGCACCTGCTGAAAGTGCGGTCACAACACTTCCTAAACTTCGTCCACCTAAAATGTATTCGTCAAAGTTATGCGTAGCTTTGTAGGCATACAAACCAATGGCAAGCATTGCAAGAATATAAAAAATAAAGGTGACTAATGTCGGGTTTAAATGGCTCATAGGCGGTTCATCCTTAATGAAAGCAAATCATCTCTGTCCTAGATGAAAATTTGTACTTCTGTCGTAAGTCGCAGATTCAAGCACGATTTAAAAATTACACTCTGTAACCTTTAAGCATATTTTATGTATGTTTTGCGTAAATGATATTTTTTCTTATTACAAATCGAATTTTTTATTGTGCTGCTGAAATGTTGTACAGAAGGGAATTTAAATTTTGAAATGTAAATCTACTTAAGACTTTTCATCACAAAAAGAGAACTAATGAAATTAGGTAAAAATTACACAATGTTACATGGTGAACAAGAAATGTGCATTTGAAATATTTGGTTGCAAATGTGCATCACATCATCTGTAGTGAGATGATTTGAACAGGTCGAATATGAGGTATGCACAGTCTTGGTGCGTAATTAGAGGGAATGCGCAGTGACAACGGTTCAAATGGAAAAAACGAGAATAGAGCATGATTTATTGGGGGATAAAGCAGTCCCGCAGTCATGTTATTACGGTATACATACATTGCGTGCCATCGAAAACTTTCAAATATCAAAGCAGCATGTCGGACAAAATTTAAACTTTGTACGCGCTATTGCTCAGGTAAAAAAAGCGTCAGCAGAAACCAATTATCAATTTAACTTAATACAAGATGATATTCGCCAAGCGATTCAGCAGGCGTGTGATGCATTGATTGATCATCCTGAACAATGGGCAGATTCATTTCCAATTGATATTTATCAAGGTGGAGCAGGCACATCGATCAATATGAATGCCAATGAAGTCATTGCCAATATTGCCCTTGAATCACTTGGAGATGCAAAAGGTAGTTATCAACGGATTCATCCAAACGATCATGTTAATAAGTCACAATCCACCAATGATGTCTATCCAACAGCGCTGCGTCTAGCAACATTTAGCGCTTTTGATGCTTTATTTGTGGTTTTAAATCAGCTAATTGGAAGCTTACATATTAAAGCCGATGAGTTTAAACATGTCATCAAAATGGGGCGTACACAGTTACAAGATGCTGTTCCGATGACTTTGGGGCAAGAGTTCCGAGCATTTGCAACATTATTAAAAGAAGATTTGAAGTTGATTGAGCAAAATCGACAGCTTCTATTGGAAATTAATTTAGGTGCGACAGCAATTGGTACTGGCGTGAATTCTCCTGCGGGTTATGCAGCGAAGGCCGTTGAAAATCTAGCTCATTTGACTGGTCTAAAATTGCAAGGTGCAGAAGACTATGTTGAAGCAACCAGCGATTGCGGCGTATTTATTTTATTATCGAGTTGCTTAAAACGTTTAGCTGTCAAACTTTCTAAAATTTGTAATGACTTACGTCTTTTAAGTTCGGGGCCACGAACAGGTTTAGCGGAAATTCGTTTACCTGAGTTACAAGCAGGTTCGTCGATCATGCCTGCAAAGGTTAATCCAGTGATCCCAGAAGTGGTCAACCAAATTGCATTTCGAGTGATGGGTAATGATTTAACCATTACTTTGGCTGCAGAAGCAGGGCAATTACAATTAAATGTCATGGAGCCGGTCATTGCATTGTCCATGAATGAATCGATTGAGCTTTTGGTGAATGCCGTAAAAACATTAGACAGCAAATGTATTCAAGGGATTCAGGCAAATGAGCAAGCGTGTTTTGATGCTGTGATGCGTAGTGTAGGAATCGTGACCTTACTCGATCCATATTTAGGTCATGCAAAATGTGATGAAATCGGTAAGCAATGTATTGCCGAAAATAAAACCATTCGCCAAGTAGTTTTAGAGCAAGAGCTGTTAACTGAAAGTCAATTGGATGAAATTTTCTCGATTGAAAATCTAGTTTCTGAAGTGACACCATTTAGTATGCCACTCGCTCAAGTGAGTTAAATGCTTATTTAGGACTTTTAAATAGCTAAATGATGGGTAAATGACGAAGGTTAAACCTTCGTTTTTTATTTGAAGAAATCAGTGGTAAAGCTAGAGAACTAATCTGATGGCAGTGATGTATTAAGTCTCTAATAGGAACTTAATTTCTAAAAGAAAGTATTGGGTTGAAAATAAAACGCTATATTTGCTTAAGATCGTAATTATAGTTCTATATATAGTCATGAAGGTTTGGATGAAAAATTTAGCGCATAGATAAAGTCAGAAATACTTTAACTTGCCCAAAAAAGGATGTAATCGAAGTACAATAGGTTTTTTATCATGTTGTAGATAGTCAGATGTTTAATAAGTTAGTCGATTTATTCAAAGGCGCTAAAGAGTCGCCTGAGCAACTTTACTTAGAACAACACCACATTCAATATGATGAAACTCAGGGCTATATCATTGAAGGCGTAGTTTTAAATACTTTGTCTGAACGTATGGAATATCTGTCAAATAGAAAAATGACAAATTTCGATGATTTAAAACAGCTCTATGCCACTGCAATGATTATCAATGAAAAAATAGACCTGGAAATTGCAAGTCAACGCTTTGTTGCACGATTAGGCAATACTGAAGAAAATCTGTTGCAGTTTAAACTCTATGTCAAACTATTGAATGATTATTATCGTCAATTCATCCGTGATCGTAAGTAAGTGAATGGACTGCAGTGTTTGAGTTTGATGTGTACGTTAAGGGTACTCATCAATAGAAAATACAATCGCAAATCCATATTGGTTAAAACACTGTATATAGTTGCTTAAATCTCGGAATGTAAAAAGCATCGTGTTAATATGATCACTAAGTGATTAAAACATTAAAAGCTATTTACATCATGTTCCAGCAAGAAATTTCACAACTCAATCTTAAACAGCTTAAAGCTGGCGAAAAGCGGTGGGTCGGAAACTTACAAGGCTCATCTGCTGCATTATTATTTAAAGAAATTAGCAAACAATCGAAACAGTTGTTTGTGATTGTTGCACGTAATAATCAGCATCTCGGGCAGTTAGAAAGTGAGCTGGAATTTTACGGAATTAAGCCGACTATTTTCCCAGATTGGGAAATTTTACCTTATGACCGGCTGTCGCCACATCAAGACATTGTTTCTGAACGCTTGGCGATTTTGTCTAATATGCCACAGCAAGGCGTGTTGTTGGTTTCAGCAACAACTTTAGCGCAGCGAGTTGCGCCTGCATCTTGGGTATTAGGTGAACACTTTGATATTAAAGTGGGTCAAAAATTTGATATCGAACAACAAAAATTAAGATTAGTACAAGCGGGCTATCACTTGGTGGATACCGTTTATGATCATGGTGAATTTGCAGTACGCGGCAGCATCATGGATATTTACGCTTCGGGGCAAAGTTCACCGATTCGTATTGACTTATTTGATGATGAAATCGATACCCTCAAATTCTTTGATCCTGAAACTCAGCGAACCACCCAAAACTTAGATTATTTTACGGTTTTACCTGCAAAAGAATTTCCATTAAAAGAAGCACGTTCACTGTTTCGTGATCGATATGCGGAAAATTTTCCGACGGCAAATCCAAAGAAAAACCCAATTTATCAAGATGTACAAGATGGTATAGCTTCACCGGGTATTGAGTTTTATTTTCCGTTGTTCTTCTCTGAACAAGCCATGAGAGAGCAAAGTACGCTATTTTCGTACTTACCAGAGAATGGCATTGTCATTACAGACAGAGCCATAGATGACACATTAATTCAGTTTTGGTCAGACATTGTGCGTCGTTATGAAGACCGTCGTCATAATGTCGACCAACCGATTTTGCCGCCAGAGCAGATTTTCCTACAACCAAATCAAGTGTTAGAACAATTAAATCTTTGCCGTCGTATCGTGGCTTCACCTGAGGCTTTTGATGAACGCAATGGCGTGATCAATCTTGCAGCTGAGATTCCACCCCGTTTACCTGTCGATCCAAAACGTGAAAAGCCATTTTCAGCTGTTAAGCAATATATCGATGCGGCAAATTATCCAGTGCTTTTGGTGGCTGAAAGTGCAGGTCGACGTGAAACCTTAAAAGATGCGTTGCGTCCGAGTTTGGGAGATATCCCGACGGTCGAAAGTTTTGATGATTTTATGCATTCTATGCATGCGATTGCGATCACCAATGCGCCCTTAGATCGTGGTTTATTGCTAACTGACAAACTCAGTGTAATTTCTGAAAATCAGCTTTATGAACACCGTGTGGTTCAACGTCGTCGTAAACGCCAACAGGAAGTATCAGAAGAGTTCCTTGTTCGCAGTTTAACCGAGCTAAGTATTGGCGCACCTGTGGTTCACATTGATCATGGTGTGGGGCGATATGCAGGTTTAATTACCTTGAGTATCGATGACCAAGACCATGAATTTTTGCAGTTAGACTATGCTGATGCAGCCAAAGTGTATGTCCCTGTAACAAACCTGCATTTAATTAGCCGATACAGTGGTGGTGACCCAGATTTAGCACCATTACATAAATTAGGCACAGATGCATGGTCTAAAGCCAAACGCAAGGCTTTAGAGCAGATCCATGATGTGGCGGCAGAACTTTTACATATTCAAGCCCGTCGTCACTCGAAGCCGGGTTATGGATTTGAACTGGATCAAAGTCTCTATATGCAGTTTGCCAGTGGCTTCGCCTATGAGGAAACTTTAGACCAAGCCAATGCTATTGAAGCGACACTCTATGACATGCAACAAGCGAAGCCAATGGATCGCTTGGTTTGTGGTGATGTCGGTTTTGGTAAAACAGAAGTGGCCATGCGTGCTGCATTCGTGGCAGTACAAAATAACAAACAAGTGGCTGTACTTGTTCCAACCACGTTGTTGGCGCAGCAGCACTACGAGTCTTTCAAAGACCGTTTTGCGGACTGGCCTGTACGTATTGAAGTCCTATCACGCTTTGGTTCATCAAAATCACATACCAAAACCATTGAAGACCTCGCAGAAGGTAAAGTGGATATCGTGATTGGCACACATAAAATCTTGCAGGAAAGCGTGCAATTTAAAAATCTCGGTCTCATGATCGTGGATGAAGAGCACCGTTTTGGTGTACGTGATAAAGAGCGAATTAAAGCTTTACGTGCCGATGTTGATATGCTAACGCTAACTGCAACGCCTATTCCACGTACGCTGAATATGGCCTTTAGTGGCATGCGTGATCTATCTATTATTGCGACGCCACCTGCACGTCGTCTTGCTGTGAAAACCTTTGTGCAAGAGCATACTGGAGATTCGATCAAAGAAGCGATCTTGCGTGAACTATTACGTGGCGGGCAAGTGTATTTCTTACACAATGAAGTCGAGACCATTGAACGCACGGCAGAGACTTTACGTGAATTGGTTCCTGAAGCACGAGTCGCAGTAGCACATGGTCAAATGCGTGAGCGTGAGCTAGAGCAAATCATGCAGCAGTTCTATCACAAAGAATATAATGTGCTGGTGTGTTCAACCATTATTGAAACTGGGATTGACGTGCCAAACGCCAATACCATTTTGATTGAGCGTGCAGATAAACTGGGGCTTGCACAGTTGCATCAATTACGTGGTCGTGTTGGTCGATCGCACCATCAAGCCTATGCCTATTTACTTGTGCCTTCGCTTAAAGGCTTAAAAGGTGATGCTGAAAAACGCCTAGATGCCATTTCGCGTGCATCGACTTTGGGTGCCGGTTTTATGTTGGCAACAGAAGATTTAGAAATTCGTGGCGCAGGTGAGTTGCTAGGTGAACAGCAAAGTGGCTCAATGCAAACTATCGGTTATAGTCTATATATGGAAATGCTTGAAAAAGCCACCAAAGCCATTCAAAAAGGCAAAACACCTAATTTTGACTCACCATTATCATTAACGGCTGAAATTAGCATGCATATGCCAGCCTTAATTCCAGATGATTATTTAGGTGATGTACATCAACGGTTATTGTTCTACAAACGCATTAGTAATACGGATACTCAAGAGAAACTCGATAACATTCGTATGGAGTTAATTGATCGTTTTGGCTTACCACCACAAGCAGTTAAGCAGTTATCCTCGGTCCATCAGTTGCGTTTAAAAGCGGAACAATTGGGTATTACTAAAATTGATATCAGCTCACATGGCGGCAGTATTGAGTTCTCACCAGATACACCAGTTCAAGCCATATCCATCATCCAAATGATGCAAAAGCATCCGACTTTCTTCCGAATGGAAGGTGGACAGCGTCTAAAAGTGATGGTCATGCTCGAAGAATATGACAAACGCATTCAATTTATAAATGACTTATTAGACAGTTTACTGAAGGAATTAGCGCCAAATCACTAGATTTGGCGTATAAATTGCTTGTTTAGAATGAGTAGATTTTTATGCGTGTTTTTTCTATAGAAGAAACGCTTGATTTTTTTGAAAAATTTATTAGAGTCATAAGCAAGCAACGTTTTATTCAAATGCGGTTTATTTGTAATGAAACGTTCTGTACTGAATATTCACACCCATAAGGATGTGATAGTATTAGCCATCATTCTAATTTTGCATCATTTATAAAGATATGTTTAGTTTACATCCACAACTTGCTCAAGATACGTTTTATGTAGGCGACTTTCCTCTGTCAACATGTCGTTTGATGAATGATATGCAATTCCCGTGGCTTATTTTGATTCCACGTGTTCCGGGAATTACAGAGCTTTATGAATTAAGTCAGGCAGACCAAGAGCAGTTTTTACGTGAATCAAGCTGGTTATCAAGCCAATTGTCACGTGTATTCCGTGCAGACAAAATGAATGTAGCTGCATTGGGTAATATGGTTCCACAATTACATTTTCATCATGTTGTTCGTTATCAAAATGATGTGGCTTGGCCGAAACCAGTTTGGGGTACGCCAGCAGTTCCTTATAACAATGATGTCTTGGCACACATGCGCCAAACACTAATGCTTGCACTACGTGGTCAAGGTGATATGCCTTTTGATTGGCGTATGGACTAATCCCGATTTACGGACAATATCAGGATAGTAGAAGAATAAGTGTCCGTATGGGGGCGATCGAGTGCCGTTAGACAATTTAATCAGCAAAGAGCCTAAACAGTTTGAATATTTTCATCGTTTGATGGGATATATCATGCTGTCTTTGGTGATTGTTGTCTATCATTACACTCAGCCAGATACGCAATATCAAATCTATATTCCTGCATTTTTATTTTTTCTGATTTTAGTCGTTCCTAAGTTTTCTCATTGGTTAATTTATCGATATAGCAATCAAGTTAAGAGCAATGTGCTTTTTCTGATCGATATCATAGTAATTGCTGTACTAATGTCTGCAGTACATTTAAGCCTCGTTTTAACCTTTCTTGCGGTCTTTGCGCTGCTATATACAACCATTTATAACAAAATTAATTTCTTAATGATGTCCTTGGCAGGAATTGTAGGCGTCACTGTATTTTATTTATGTAATATTTATATCTTTGGTTTTCAAGAATATTTTGAGTCAACCAGCAGTGAGTTAACCGTTCTAGGTTTTTTGTGTCTTATTACATATTTCAGTGTGGGGACATTTTATCAACACACCCAAGTTCAGTCTTTGAGCAATAAAAAGAACCATTATTATGATCAGATGAATCGTTATATGGAATTCGCCAATCAATTGAGTCGTTATGCGCCTATGCAACTTTGGCAATCGATTATGAAAGGTGAGTCTGAGGCTAAAATTGAATATAAACGTAAAAAACTCACGATTTTCTTTTCAGATATCCAAGGGTTCACAGAACTTTCTGAAACATTAATCCCAGACGATTTAGCATTTCTACTCAATGACTATTTGAGCCATATGACAGAGATTGCCAAACAGTATGAAGCGACTGTCGATAAATTTATGGGGGATGCAATTCTAATCTTCTTTGGTGATCCACATAGCCAAGGCGTAGAGCAAGATGCAAAAACCTGTTTAGAGATGGCAATGGTCATGCGTCAGCAAATGAAGTTGCTGCGTGAACGCTGGATTAAAATGGGTTATCCGCCGCTACACATTCGTATGGGTATTTCTACAGGGTATTGCCACGTTGGGAACTATGGTGCAGCTCACCGTATGGCATATACCATCGTGGGTCGTGATGCGAATTTGGCTGCACGATTGCAAAGTGCTGCTGAAGTTGACGAAATTTTGATTTCAGATGACACTCATCATTTAGTGAAAAATGACTATTTATGTGCGCCCAAAGCACCGATCTTCTTAAAAGGTATCAAAGGCCCAGTACGTACTTGGCAAGTGATGGAAAAGTACACCTCACAGAAAACAGATTATCAGCGTTGGTTCGACTACGAATATAAAGGCTTTAATCTATTGTTGAACTTAGATGAAGTACAAAACTTTGAATATCCTGAACTAATACATGTTTTAGAACGTATGATTCAACGCTTACAAACTCAGCAAAAAATGACCAACTCTGCTGGTATTGTTAAACTGAATTTAGAAGACGAAGTGATCGAAGAAGTCAAAAAAACTGAATCTCACTCTTAATTTCACATATACATTATAAAAATTAGATCTAATCGTATTGCCTTAAATTCTAAAAATAACTCAATTCATTCTTTTATCAAAACGTCTTCTTTTTTGTAAATTGTTGAATAGTTTTATGCATAAAAAAGCCAGTTACGATGAACTGGCTTTTTGATTATAGAAAATTATCTATAAATTAATGATTTTCTGAAGCATGGTTGATGGTGTATTTAGGAATTTCAATTTCCAAATCTTCATCTTCAATTTTTACTTGGCATGACAGGCGAGAGTCTGGTTCTAATCCCCATGCACGATCGAGAAGATCTGCTTCGACATCATCCATTTCATCTAGACCATCAAAACCTTTACGTACAACCACATGGCAAGTGGTGCACGCTTTAGACATATCACATGCATGCTCAATTTTGATGCCGTTTTTTAACATGCTTTCGCAAAGGTTAGCATTTGATTCGACTTCAAACTCAGCGCCGTTTGGGCAGATTGTTGCGTGAGGCAGTACTTTAATACGTGGCATAATCTTGACCTATAAATTAATTTGAGTTTGACCAGTCATCGAGTTTTGTGCCTTTCAATGCGGCATCAATGTGCTGATTCATACGAGCTGCAGCAAATGCATCGCTATGTATTTTAAGCTGTTCTACAGCATGTTCAATAGCTTTGATATCTGTCGTTTCCAGTGCAGCATCTAAAACAGTGCGTGCAGCAGTGAGGGAACTGAGTTGCTCTTGGCTGAGGAGTTGAGCATCCACTTTAAGTGCTTGATCAAGTGCTTCAAGTTCACGTTTTGCTTCAACTTTGGTTTCTTGAAGATGACGTAAGTTTTTGTCTTCTTCAGCAAACTTATAACCATCAATCAGTAAGCGTTCGGTGTCGGCATCAGATAAACCATAAGATGGTTTGATGTCAATTTGAGCATGTACTCCAGAAGTGGTTTCTTTAGCTGACACAGTTAGTAAACCATCAGCATCGACCTGAAAAGTCACTTCAATGCGTGCTTGACCCGCAGTCATCGGTGGAATTCCACGAAGAACGAAACGACCTAGACTACGGCAATGTTCAACCAGATCACGTTCACCTTGTACAACATGAATCAACATCGCTGTTTGACCATCTTGATAGGTTGTGAATTCTTGGCGACGAGCCACTGGAATAGCTGTATTACGCGAAATAAGGCGCTCAACCAAACCGCCCATGGTTTCTAAACCTAAAGAAAGCGGTGTAACGTCTAAAAGCAATGAACCATCTTTAGAGTTACCAATAAGCTGGTTCGCTGTAATCGACGCGCCAATGGCCACAACTTCATCAGGGTTAATAGTGCAGAGCGGTTCTTGATTGAAGACATCTTGAACAGCTTTTTGTACAGCATACGAGCGAGTAGAACCACCGACCAATACCACATTTTGAATATCACTAAGCTCAAGCTTGGCATCACGCATGACACGTTTACAAACGCTGATGGTTTTATCCAAAGCAACTTTGATGATGGATTCAAAAGTAGGGCGGTCTAAAGTCAATGATTGATCAAGAACTTTAAGCTCTACAGATTCAGCCTCGGTTAGAGCTTCTTTTGCTTTACGAGCAGAAACGATGAAATGGGCATATTCAGCATCATCTAAAGTTTCAATATTCAGTTGTTTTTTTGCCCATTTTACAATCAGACGGTCTAAGTCATCACCACCAAGCGCCGTGTGGCCACCAGTTGCTAGAACTTCAAAAACGCCTTGAGAGAAACGTAAAATTGAAACGTCAAAAGTACCACCACCCAGATCATAGATCACATAGTTTTGATCATGTGCAAGATTGGTGTCTTGGTCTAAGCCATAAGCCACTGCAGCAGCAGTCGGTTCATTTAATAGACGTAGGACATTTAAACCTGCAAGCTGAGCCGCATCACGCGTTGCTTGACGCTGTGCTTCATCAAAATAGGCAGGCACAGTAATGACAGCACCATTTACTGGATTATTTAAGCTGCTTTCTGCACGGTCTTTGAGTTGTTTTAAAATTTCAGCAGAAATTTCAACGGGTGTTTTACGACCTTGTGCAGTTTCAAAAGCAGGCATTTCATTCGCTTCACCGACTAAGTTGTACGGGTGTTGGAATTTGATATCTGCTTTAGAGCGACCCATAAAGCGTTTTACAGAAACGATGGTGTTTTTAGGATCAGTCGTTAAGAATGCCTTTGCATCGTCACCATATTGCGTAGTGGATTCGCCGTAGTGTGCAATAGAAGGGAGTAACACACGACCATGTTCATCGTTAAGCACTTTCGCTTTACCAGAAAGTACCGTGGCTACTAAAGAGTGTGTAGTCCCAAGATCGATACCAATTGCAATGCGGTGTTCATGCGGTGCACTTGATTGACCAGGTTCTGCAATTTGCAAGAGAGCCATGTGTGTTACATCCTTTGAACGTCAAATATAAAAAATAAATTAAAAATCATCGTCTAAATCAAAGCTATCGTCGTCTAAGAAGCGATCTTCAGCTTTATCGATGTCAGCCATTACTTTTTGGAAGAAGCGTAATTTACGTACGGTATCACGTGCTTCTGCCCAGTCTTCGTCGTCATAATCAATTTTAAATTCACGAACCAAACCGTCTATCCATTGCTGAACTTCAGTTTTAAGTGAAGTGAGGTCATCAGCAGAGCATGCCTCATCTAACTGTTCACGAATTTCTAAGGCATCTTGTAGGAACTCAAAATCACTAATCGATTGATCAAGGTGATAATCTTGTTTTTTGAGACTTAAAAGATATGCAGCGCGGCTATCAACATTGGATAAAGCTTTAAATGCTTGATTAATCTCACTAGATTTTATCAGGGCTAGATCTTTGTCTTCGGCTTTATCTGGATGATATTGTTGCTGCAACTTTAAAAATTCAGCTTTTAAAACTGCTAAATCAATATCGAGTGCTACAGGTAAGTTAAACAACTCAAAATGATTCATGGGAGATGGTGTCCGCAATAGAGGTGCAAAAAGTGTTGCTTTAAATGCAATTAAAACAGTGAATTTTACACTGTTTTAATGCGAAAAAGGAGCGTGGAAATGGCTTAAACCGTAAACGATTCGCCGCAGCCACATTCGCCTTTTTTATTTGGGTTATTAAATTCAAAACCTTCGTTTAAACCATTTTTCACATAGTCCATCTCCATACCTTCAAGATAAACTAAGCTTTTTGGATCAACGAATACTTTTACGCCAAACTGATCGAATACTTGGTCATGCGTGTCAATATCATCGACAAACTCAAGTACATAAGCTAAACCAGAACAGCCAGAAGTTTTCACGCCAACGCGAATACCTTCACCCTTACCGCGATTCTTGATGTAATTGCTGATATGAGTTGCAGCATTTTCAGTTAAATGAATCATGAAAACTCCGTTAATCTTTTTTAAAACACGTAAACAATTAAGCTTTTACTTTCTTGCTACGGTAGTCTTCTACAGCAGCTTTGATTGCATCTTCAGCAAGTACAGAGCAGTGTACTTTTACTGGTGGAAGTGCAAGTTCAGTTGCAATATCAATGTTCTTAATTGCTTGAGCTTCATCAAGAGTTTTGCCTTTTAGCCACTCTGTTACTAATGAGCTAGATGCAATTGCTGAACCACAACCGTAAGTTTTGAAGCGAGCTTCTTCAATTACGCCGTTGTCATCAACTTGGATCTGTAGACGCATAACATCGCCACAAGCTGGTGCACCGACCATACCTGTACCAACGTTTTCTGCATTTTTGTCTAAAACACCAACATTACGAGGGTTTTCGTAATGATCAATTACTTTTTCGCTATAAGCCATGATGCTTCTCCAAACCTCGGGGTCAGCCTTAAGATTAATATGGGGGTGAAATTACGTTAATCAATGAGATAGCCTTAAAATAAAAGCTATCTCACCGGGATGAATTAGTGTTCAGCCCATTCTACAGAATTAAGGTCGATACCTTCTTTGTACATGTCCCAAAGCGGTGAAAGATCACGTAGTTTTTCAACTGCTGCTTTGGTAATTTCAAGTACGTGGTCAATATCGGCTTCAGTGGTGTATTTACCAAAGCTGAAACGAATCGAGCTGTGGGCCAATTCGTCTGAAAGACCCAATGCACGAAGTACATAAGATGGTTCTAAGGTTGCTGATGTACATGCAGAACCAGAAGATACTGCGCAATCTTTAAGTGCCATCATTAACGATTCACCTTCAACAAAGTTAAAGCTGACGTTTAGATAGTTTGCAACGTTGTATTCTGGGTGACCGTTCAGGAAGACTTGTTCAAGACCTTGCAAGCCATTCCAAAGTTTGTCACGAAGTACACGAATACGAGTTTGTTCGGCATGTAGGTTTTTGCCTGCAAGTTCGAACGCTTCGCCCATACCCACGATTTGGTGAGTCGCTAACGTACCTGAACGCATGCCACGTTCATGACCGCCACCGTGCATTTGCGCTTTAATACGTACACGTGGTTGACGACGTACATAAAGAGCACCAATACCTTTAGGACCATAGATTTTGTGACCAGAGAAACTCATCAAATCAACTTTCATTGTTGAAAGATCAATTTCTACTTTACCAGCAGCTTGCGCAGCATCTACATGGAAATAAGTTTTGTTTGCACGAGTCAATTCACCGATTGCAGCTACATCTGTAGTCGTACCGATTTCATTGTTCACCATCATCAAAGATACAAGAATTGTATCTGGACGAAGGGCTGCTTGAACCATTTCAGGTGTAATTAAACCAGTTTTTGCTTCTGGCTCAAGATAAGTAATTTCGAAGCCTTCTTCTTCAAGCTCGCGGCAAGTATCAAGAATTGCTTTATGTTCAATTTTACTTGTAATAATGTGCTTGCCTTTAGATGCATAGAACTGAGCAATACCTTTAAGCGCAAGGTTGTCAGATTCAGTTGCACCAGAAGTCCAAACGATTTCGCGTGGATCAGCTTTTACTAGATTAGCAACTTGTTCACGTGCATATTCTACTTTTTCTTCTGCCTGCCAGCCGTAAGCATGAGAACGAGAAGCTGCATTACCAAAAGTACCGTCAAACGTTAGACATTCCATCATACGTTCTGCGACTTGAGGGTCTACAGGTGTAGTTGCTGCATAGTCAAGATAAATAGGACGCTTCATGTCAAATACCTGTAACCGATAAAAGGGCTGAATCAAAGTTTGCTGAATTTTGACGAATTGATACGGTTTGAACGTTATCGCGTGCTACAAGGTCAGCAAGGGTGATTTTTGCAAGATAATCGGCAATGTGGTGGGAGAGTTCCTGCCATAAATCGTGAGTCAAGCACATTGCACCATTTTGGCAGTTGCCTTTGTGGTCACAACGGGTTGCATCAACTGTTTCATTTACAGCTTCAATAATTTCCAAAACAGTGATGTCTTCAGCACTACGAGCTAGGTGATAACCACCGTTTGCTCCACGGATGCTGGAAACTAAGCCGTGACGCTTTAATTTTGCAAATAACTGCTCAAGATAGGCCACTGAAATGGTTTGACGAGCTGCAATTTCTGCAAGAGTGATCGTTTGTTCAGTTGGCTGCAAAGCTAGATCAAGTAGAGCAGTCACTGCGTAGCGACCGCGAGTTGTTAAGCGCATGATTCGATACACATGTTAAGTCTAGATGTGCAGATTTTATGAATCCTGACTAAAATAGTCAAGTTTTTTTGAGATTGTTTATTTGTTTTATTTTGTCTGAAAAATTATGTATTTATTTGAACCACACATTATACACTAATAACGTTATTAAAAGAACAGATATTAGACTAAAAGCGATATTAATCCGCTTTTGACGACGTTCAATACGCTTAATACGGTTTTTGTATTGTTTAACTTCAACTTGTAGCGTGTTTATTTTAGAGCGTTGCTGTTCAATTTTTTCTAAAAGTGGGGCAATACGTTTTTTAGATGCAACGATATCGTTTTCTTCGACAGGTTCAGACAACCAGTGTTTCCAGTCAGATAAAATTTTCGGCACACTAAATAAAGAAACCAAATCACGAAATTCATCTTTTAAAACTACATCGCCATCGATACGCATGGTTTTGATGCTTTTGCGATTACCAAAAACAAAAATTTTTACCAAATCCATTAATGTCGTACGGACATCAAGGTCGATGGCTTTATCTGGAGATTTTGTGTCGAACAGAATGCCGTGCTCAGTAAACTGAACATAAAAGTCAAAATAAGGGATGTAGCTATTTATTTTTAGTGCGACTTTTTGATCAACAAATTTTTTAGCTTGTAATGCTACAACACGGTCATGTTTTAAAATGAAGGTAAAAATCGTTTCTAAAACAATCAGGGTCATAGTAAGCAACAAATGTGGTTGAGCTTGTGTTTGTTGCGTATCGCTCATAAAAAATGTCCTTGTTAAAATCTGAAAGCACTGGAAACTGAGCGTCCTGCTCTAGAGGAACTTAGAATATACCAAAAATTTGGTAATTCACTAGCTTTGTAGAACAGTTTAATCAATCTATCAAGTTATATGTTTGCTATTATGTTGTTAAAATGAAGAATCACATGTTGATGTGCACATAAAATAATCAGGAGAAGTGCGGATTATGGAAAATACAGAAAGCATAATTGACGATGCACAGGAAACATCAGAAAAGCTGGCTAAACCTCGGGTACGTAGTCATTCTGATCGGCGCTCTAAAATGGATTTTCGTAAATATACCAAACAGATTTGGTTGGCTGGATTAGGTGCTTTTTCACGTGCTGAGGGAGAGGGAAATAAGCTTTTTGACTCTTTAGTCAAAGTTGGAGAGGAGCTTGAGTCCAAAACGATTGATATTGCAGATCAAACTGTCGAAAAAGTTTCAGAAAAAGCCAAGGAATCTGTAACCGATACGAAAGATAAAGTAGAAAAAATTTTAGATAATGGTGTTAATCATTCTTTAAACCGTTTAGGATTGGTGACTGTAAAGGATTTACAGCACTTAGAAAGGCTTATACTTCAATTACATACTAAAGTTGACCAATTAGCCGAAGAGAATGCCCAACTGAGGGCCGAAATATTAAAAAAACACTAACTTTTTTAATATTATCGAATTTTCAAGGTTTTTTTCGTCAAAAAATTCTATAAAAAGAGGTTGAGGAGTATTGCGTTTAACCCTAAAGCATTGCTATAAAGGCGTTATGGCGTTTTATACAAATTCTTGAACCTTAAATAAACGATATTAAGAGGACGTAATTTTCATGAATAAATCAGAATTAATTGATGCAATTGCCGAAAATGGGGGATTATCTAAGGCCGATGCCGGTAAAGCTTTAGATGCTACAATTGCTGCAGTTACCAATGCATTAAAAGCTGGTGATACAGTTACTTTAGTTGGTTTCGGTACATTCAGCGTTAAAGAACGCGCTGCACGTACTGGTCGTAACCCACAAACTGGTGCGACTTTAGAAATCAAAGCAAGCAAAGTTCCTAGCTTCAAAGCGGGTAAAGGCTTGAAAGATTCTGTAGCTTAATCTTATTAAGCACATGAGACGCGCCATAAATTGGCGCGTTTTTTATTGGTAAATGTGATTAATTGATATATCGCATTCATTCATCTCGGGTTTTCGGTTAAAATTCACCGCAAATAAAATATTGGAATACTTATGGAATCGTTTCGTAAAGTCATTAAGGGTTGGCTGGGCAAGGTCTTGCTCGTTTTGTTTTTGACCCCTTTAGCACTTGTAGGTATTGAAGGATATTTTAGTGGTGGATCTAAAGATGCAGCAAAGACTGTAAACGGTACTGAAATTTCTCAAAAAGAACTCGAGGCACTGACGAACTCATTAAAAGAACAATATCTGGCATATGCTCAGGGTGATGAAACATTATTGAATCAAAATTTCATTAGCAATAAAGCGATGGATACTTTGGTTTCACGCCAATTGCTATTGCAACAAGCTGATAAATTAGGCATTAGCTTGAGTGATGCACAAATTGTGCAAATGATTCATCAGCAGCCAAGCTTTCAAGTCAATGGTCAATTTTCTGATGAAGCGTTTGCGCGATACCTCGAATCGATTGGTATGACGAATCGCACATTCATTGATAATTTACGTAAAGACCATGCTTTAAAAATGTTGTCTACAACATTTATGGAATATGCATTGGTGAGTAAGCTTGATATCTTGCAAATTGCGAACTTACAAACGGAACAACGTAGTATTCAGTTGGCAAGCATTAATCTTGAAAATTACAAGAAAAATGTAAAAGTATCTGATGCAGAAATTGCCGCTTACTATGAGCAGCATAAAAACAAATTTAAGCAAGCAACTAGTGTTGATGCAGATTTTGTCGTATTAACACCTGCCAATATTACTGCACCTGTAGAAGCTGCAACTGATGCTGAACTGAAAGAAGCGTATAACAGCTTTGTTGAGAATGCACAGAAGTCAGTTAAACCTATCGTTAAGCACATTATGATCACTGCGGACAATCGTTCAGATGCCGAAGCTAAAAAACTGGCTGAAAGTGTTCAAGCTAAAATTAAAGCGGGTTTAAGCTTTAACCAAGCTGCTGCGCAATTCTCTGAAGATCCTGAATCTAAAGCGAAAGGTGGTGAACTGGTTGCTTATGAAAAAGGTGTATTTGGTGATGCATTTGATGCAGCAGTTGAAGGTGCTCAAGCTGGTCAAGTGACTGCTCCAGTGAAAACAGACAGTGGTTATCACTTGATCGAAAAAGTGGCGCCAGCTGTAAAAGTGGCTTCATTTGAACAAGAAAAAGCACGTCTGCAAGCAGAAGTCGCTGCTTCGAAAAAAGCCAATGTTTTTTCTGACACTGTAAACAGCCTCAATGATATGGTTGTGAGCAGTGATGCCCTTGATGTCGTGGGTCAAGAAGTGAAAGGTGTAAAAGTTCAATCATTGAATGGCTTAACATTAGCATCGCAACATCCAGTTTTAAGTGATGCAAACGTCAAAGTTAAATTGTTTAACGATGATGTTAAAAATGGTGAACGTAATGTTTCATCTAGCATTCAGTTGAAAAACGGTGATGTAGTTTGGGTAAAAGTGCGTAACTATCATGCTGCAGGTGTTCAAACCTTAGCTGAAGCGAAAGCGCATGTGAAAACTCAGCTGATTGAAAAGAAAGCGTCTGATGCTGCAAAAGCCCAAATTCAAGCGACATTGAAAGAGTTTGCTGCAAAACCTGCTGCTTCAGTCGCGAAAGGCAATTTAAACTTTGAAAATGCGGGTACTTTCACTCGTGCTGATGGTTTGTTGAAACGCGAAATTCAACGTGCTGCATTTAGTGTAAAAGCGCCGAAAGCAGGTCATTGGTCTGTTACGACCACAAATCTACCAAATGAGTTGGTTGTGGTTGCTGTGACTGCAGTGAACAAACAATCTGATGCGGCATTAACGGGTGAGCAGTTAGATGAGTTAAAAAAACTTTATCAACAGCTTCGTGGTCAGCAAGAATTTGATGACTACACACGTTATCTAAAAGATCATGCCAAAATTAAATAATTTAGGCAGCTTTAAAAAAACCAGCTTTCGAGCTGGTTTTTTTTTGACTTAAATTGACAGATATAATTTTTATTTAAAAGATTTGGCAAATGAAATATCGACTCTAGCATCGTAGATTGGTGTTCTCAAAAAAATAATATGAAGACGAAATAACTCATCACGACAAAGGATTAAGCGGATGATATCTCTGTATATGCCTCAATGTAAACGTTTAAAGAATCCGTTATTGCGATGGATGGATCATTATTTAAACACATGATACAGATGCTACTAACGATTTGCGTTGCAGTAGTATTCAAGCTGCAGAACTAAACTTTCAAAATGTTCTAGAGCAGGAAAGAGCGTGGGCGGGCTTGACCAGTAAAAAAGTCAAAAATAATGAAATCGAATGGACATACAGTGAAGGCGGAAATCCACAAAAACCGACGCTGTTGTTGCTGCATGGTTTGTCAGGCACGCGTGATAATTGGAACCGCGTTGCCCGTTATTTAACGGGCAACTATCATGTCATTATTCCAGATCTGCCAGCACATGGAGAAACTATTGTCGCAGATCAATTTGATCTATCGATTCCAAATTTAACTGAAAAATTACGACGATTTATTGATGCTACAAAGTTAGATCCAAATTTACATATCGCAGGGCATTCGATGGGTGGTGCAATTGCCATGCTCTATAGCGCTCAGTATCCCTTAGAAGTGAAATCTTTATTGTTGGTGGATTCGGCAGGTGTCTTTAATTCGAGTAATACAGTGTATTTAAAAGATACGGCAAAGCTTGCAGAGCTAGTGGTCAGAAAAACTGGTGATTTTGATCGCGTGATGAAGATCGTGATGCAATCCCCGCCTTTTATTCCACAAGAATTAAAAATTGGGCAAGAAAAGTTGATGATAGTTCAGTCTAAACAAACCAGTAAAATGGTGGAGCAACTGCAAAAAATGGCGACCTTGTATACGCCAGAGTCCTTTGCTTTGGCTGCACGAGGCATTGATGCACCTGTGTTTATTATCTGGGGGAAGCAAGATCAGATTATCAATGTTGAAGTGGCAGAAGAACTGAGAAGCTTATTTAAAAAAGCCGAAAAGCCTCTGATTTTAGACCATGTTGGTCATATGCCTATCTTAGAAGCGGAGCAGTTAATGGCGTTGCCATATTTAAAGTTTCTTTCAACTGTTCAATGAATCAAATCGGTAAAGTGTGTGAAAAAAAAGCGAGAAATATCTCGCTTTTTTAAGCTTAATTAGACACGTTAAGTCGATTTAAGTACGTACTTTAATTTCATAGCCCGTGTATTTACGAATATTGATCACACCGGTATCCAAAATCAGATACTGACCTTTAATCCCTTGTAATTTTCCTCGAATAATCGGTGTTTTGTCCAAATTATGCGATTTGATTTTTTCAGGATATTCTTCTACCGGGTAGATAAATTGGCGTGGTAACTCATCTTCTAACAGTTCGACGGTTTCATTAAACTCTAAATTTTGGCTAAATTCTTCGCGAATGGTCTGAATTTTAGGTGCGAATTCTTCTACCAATTGGTCGCGAATTTCGATCAGGTTGATGGGTTCTGCTTCACCTTTTAGCAATTTACGCCAATCAGTTTTATCGGCCACTTGCGTTCCAAACATGACTTCAAGCTGACCAGATAGACGACGTGAACCAACTTTCATAATAGGCAAAGCTTGCGTCGCACCTTGGTCCAGCCAACGTGTAGGCATTTGACCAAGTCGAGTAATCCCCACTTTTAAGGCACTCGAATTGGCTAAATAGACAATATGCGGTTGAAAGCAAACTTCATGGGCAAAATCATCTTCACGGCAAGTCCCGAGATGATAATGACAGGTTTCAGGCTTCATAATGCACATATCACAAGAAGCCTTAGTCTTCATGCATTTGAAGCAATGACCTTGTGAATACGATTTAGGCGTTTTTGCGCCGCAAGAAATGCAGTAGATATTTCCAGTGGCTTCAATTTCAATTTCTTGGCCAAGGCTAAACGGTAGATCAACTTCTGAGCGATCTAGAATAAATTTATACTCAACATTTGCCTTGTGTGTATGTTGATCAGTTACACTAAGGTCTTTAAGACCTGCATGCATTTTATGGCAAATGCCTTGTAGTTCCATACGAATACTCACTTCATTATTAAGGATGCGGTCAATGGCTGAACAAAATGTCATCACTTCTATGCTAGACGATTTGTCAAAAGAGCAGCCCATTTCAACCGCAATCTGTATTGGTCAGGATCTTGAGCAATACAATCAATTTCATCCAATTCAATGGCAACATTTTAACGTAACTGAGTTTTTAAATCTGCCTTTTACCCAGCGTTTTGACCTTGGATTTGTGATTCTTGATACTGAAACGATGTTGAGTTTGGATCAGCAGCAGAAAACGCAGATGTTGGTAAAATTGCGTGACCTATTTGCCAAACGCATCGTGGTGGTGAGTAAATTACACGATGAACAATTATTACGTGCTTTAGGCTTTACTCAGCTCATTGATAAAACCACGCATGAAAGTGATTTTGCTTTATGGCAGTTTAATATTTTGACTTATAAACATATTCCAGATTGGTTTAACTCTAAATTTTGGGCAAATCCTGAAAACTGGGATAAATTCCGTTGGTAACAAATACTTAGCCTGCGAGAAATTGCAAAAATTAACAAACATTTATGATAAAACTGTCTTTTCCCACGTATGCTGTAATTAAGTTTATCTAGGTTTCACTGGGAAAAATAAAATGACAAATTTAAATAATATTGTTGAGATTTTAGCAAAGCAGGCCCTTGGTGGTGCAAACAATCAAAATCAACAAGGTGGCTTGGGCGGTATTTTAGGTTCGGTATTGGGTCAATTGGGCGCAAATGCAGGCGCTCAAAATACCCAAACTAATGCTCAAAACCAAGCAGGTGGTTTAGGTGGAATTTTAGGCTCTGTATTGGGTCAACTGGGCGGTGCAGCGCAGTCGCAGCAACGTAGTAGTGGTGGTAATGCATCAACTATTTTAGTTGCAGTGTTACCTCTAGTGTTGGCTTGGATTCAAAAACAAGGTGGCCTACAAGGTGCTTTGGATAAATTACGTGGACAGGGCTTGAGCAGTCAGGTTGATGATTGGGTATCTACAGGCCCTGGTGATAATGCTGCTGTGACTAATCAACAAGTACAAAATTTATTTGATGATGCCGAAGTGGAGCAAGTTGCACAAGAAACACAAACTCAGAAACAAGATGTATATAGCGCAATTTCAAGGGTATTGCCGCAAATTATTGACTCATTGACGCCACAAGCTGGACAAACTAATCAGCAAGAAGCGAATGCTGATATTCAACAAGTGATGAATTTGGTCTCAGGTTTCCTGAAGCGTTAATCAAAATATCGATTTAGGTATTTGATTGAATACAAGCCAGTGAACACTGGCTTTTTTATGATTTGAAAAATGATAACAATGTGACGCTAAGATGGATTAAATAAACGGTTCGACACACTGATTTTTTTGCCAATATAGTGTGATTTTTTTTGACGAATCAAAATGATTTTCGACTGAAATTCTAACTCACCAAACTCTGGCTCAACTTGCACATAATGTAGTTGACCAAACTCATCACGCACACGGGCTTGAGCTGAAAAGCCGGGACGGGCATTTCCACTTGAAATGGTGGCTAGACGACCCAGTAGGTTAACGGTTTGTTTTTTATATTTGGGCGGGACAACCTGATCCAAACAATGGATCATAAATACCGTAAAGAATATGGCAATAATCAGCGCAGGTAAAATAAGATAATAAGCAGGTACGAATTGACCTTCTTTGGCATGTATACAGAACTGAAGTACATAGCCTGCAAAGCTAAAATTCATCAGTAAGAAGAACAAAATCAGAGTCTTAGAAAATTTGACATTCAATAATGCCAATTCTTGTATGCGCTGAGGGGCAATTCTTTTTAAAACTTGGCTAGGACTAATATTGATATAGTAGCCAATGGTTTCAACCATGCCCAATAACAGTACGGCTAATAAACTTAAATGAAAGGGTATTAAGTTATAGTCTGTTAAAAATGCGGACATGGTTGTATTCCAGTGTTTATTCTTCTGTGAGGTAGATTCCACCATCAGAATGCACGTTAATGTTCACTTTTTCAAGGGCTTGACCCTGGCATGGACCAGAAATACATTCCCCAGATTCGACCATAAACAGGGCGCCATGTGTTGAGCACTCAATAAATTCTTGGTCACGATCTAGAAACTGATTTTCTAGAAACTCAAGTTCTACGTGCAAGTGTGGGCAGTTATTTTGATAAGCGTAAAACATGCCATCACGTTGGGTGATAAAAATCGTTTCACCATCAGGCGTTTCGAATGATCGTGCTTCACGTTCAGGCACATCATCCGTCATGCAAATTTTAAACATTAAGCACATTCCTTTTGAAATGATTGTAAAAGCTGAGCATAGTCTTCAACTGCTAGGCGTGGACCAAACTGAGCCACAACTTCACTTGAAATCAAGATGGCAAGTTCAGCAGCCGTTTGATAGTCATGACCTGCATTCAGTGCATATAGGAAAGCACCCGCAAATGCATCACCAGCACCATTGGTATCTACTGCGGTAACTTTACGACCTGGCACAGTAAATGTTGCTGCTTCATTATGGATTAAGGCGCCTTTGGCACTTAATGTAATGACAATGTGTTTACTTAGTGATTGCAATTTAGCAAGTGCAGCATCTAAATGATCTGTTTCTGTGTACATCAGCGCTTCTTGTTCATTACAGAACAATAAGTCCACGCCATCATCGAGTAACTCATCTAGACCTTGACGTGCATATTGCACCATTGCTGGATCAGATAAGGTCAATGCAATTTGTACACCATTGGCTTTGGCGATTTGACGTGCTTGTTTTACCGCAAGACGCGCGCTATCTGATGTTGAAAGATAACCTTCGATATATAACCATTTCGCAGTATTTAAGCTGCCAAAATCAATTTGGCTATCAGTCAATTCCGCAGTAATACCGAGGTAAGTATGCATCGTACGTTCAGAATCAGAGCTGACCAATACCATACATGTGCCGGTTACACCTTCACTGATTGATTGAGTTGCAGTTTGGATACCTGCGTCGTTTAAACCATTTAGGTAAATTTGACCTAAGTCATCATTGCCGACACGACAACCATAAAATGCAGTTCCGCCTAAAGCACTAAAAGCAACCGTAGTATTTGCTGCAGAACCACCAGAAGCTTGACCTTTATATTCTTGAGTCGCTTTTAGATTGTTATAAAGGGCTGCTTGAGTATCACCATCAGTCAGTTGCATCGTACCTTTTTGCAGATTGTGTTGAATTAGGAATTCGTCAGAGACTTTAAATTCTTGGTCAATAAGTGCATTACCAATTGCAAAAAGGTCAACAGTTGCCATGTTGTATAATCACATCAAAAAAATGAAAGTGCTAAGTTTACACGAATGCTCAGGAATGCTGTAGTTTGTTGAAGAAAATTCAATTAAAGGACAGGTGTGTATAAAAATCGGGCAAATCCATTATATTTTTACATTTTTTTTTGAATTAGTTGCCGTTTTAATCAGCTTTGCTATTGTGCAAATCGAAAATTTTTACTTTTATAGAGCTATAGGGTGTTCAGACTGAATCAAGATGATTTGGTCATCATAAATAGATAACAGATTAAAAGTGTGAATATATGGAAATTACGATTCGTCCAGCAGAGCAACTTCCTGCTCAAATCGAAAATATTGCTGCTTTGGCGCAGCATGAAGGCTATACATTTATACACCGTTTAATTGAAGAATATCAAAGTGGTAAAAATCGTTTTGACCAAACGGGTGAGCAATTATTGCTTGCTTATGATGGCGATAAATTGATTGCTTGTGGCGGTTTAAATCAGCAATGGGGTGATACTGGTGTAGAAGAACGGATTGGACGAGTTCGCCGTTTCTATGTGCATCCGCAGTACCGTCAGCATGGCGTGGGTAAGCAGCTATTGGTGGAATTGGAAAAGGGTGCGAAAAAGCATTTTTCTGCACTGTGCTTAAATACAGAGCTTAAAAATGCTGCCAAATTCTATCAAAAACAGAATTATGTCTATGTCGAAAGTCATCCAAATTATAATTATTTTAAATATCTGGTTTAGTTTTAAATACCAAAATAGACTCTAAATACTGTAAATGAAGCATCCGATATCGGATGCTTTTTTCTTGTGATAATTCTAAAAAAGAGCGCCTTATTTTAAGCAAAGTTTTAAGCAAAAATTCATTTTAGTTATCGAAGATATAAGCATCAAAATAACTGCATAGAGTGAAGTATATGCAAGTGCATAAGCTACAAAACTATGTTAAAAAAGTCCCTGAGATTACCGCACTGTTTTGGTTGACCAAAATTTTTGCGACCACCTTTGGTGAAACCAGTGGTGATGCATTGTCCATGTCCTTAAATTTGGGCTATCTACTTAGTACCTTTATTTTTGCGGGCATATTTATCGGTATGCTGTATTTTCAAATACAGTCCAAAGCCTATAAACCTTATTTATATTGGGCCACGATTATTGCCAGTACCACGGTCGGTACGACCTTAGCGGATTTTGTAGATCGTTCTTTAGGGATTGGCTACTTGGGTGGTAGTTTGCTGTTGCTGAGTTTGGTGCTCATATCGCTTTTTAGTTGGTATCGAGTCGAAGGATCGATCAATCCAAGTGTAGTGAATTTGCCGCGAACACAGATCTTTTATTGGTTGACGATTACATTTTCTCAAACATTAGGTACGGCTTTGGGGGACTGGACTTCCGATAGTGCAGGATTAGGCTATAGCGGTGGCATTTGGCTATTTGGTGGTTTAATTCTATTGATGGCGTTGTTGTACTTTTTTAGTAGGGTCTCAAAGACGTTTATATTTTGGGCTACTTTTGTTTTGACACGTCCATTGGGCGCAGTTGTCGGCGATTTTCTAGATAAGCCAATCAGTTCAGGTGGATTGGATATAAGTCGCTTTATGGCTTCCTTTGTATTGTTATTGGCGATTGTGATTTGTGTCTATTGGTCAACACGAAATGATAGGCAATCCATAAAACCAGTCTAAATGTTTTAGTGCGAAAACAAGTGATTTTTAAAATTAAAGTTCAAGTTGATTAAAACAGTTGGAAATGTCGTTTCGGTGAATCTAGTTGTGATTTTTTAAGGTATACTTTGCCTAATTTAAATGAATAGATTAGGAGCACACATGACTGTAGATGTCACTGAAACCATTTCTCAAACTGTACATCCCGCGTTTCAGTTGATTCGTCAACATCATGTTGAAGCTTTAGACATTTTAGTGTCTGAATATAAACACAAAGTGACTGGCGCGGTGCATTATCACTTAGCCACAAACCATGACGAAAACGTATTTTTAGTTGCCTTCCGTACGCAGCCTATGGATTCAAAAGGTGAGGCGCATATTCTTGAGCATACGGCACTGTGTGGCTCAGAAAAGTTCCCTGTACGTGACCCATTCTTTTTAATGATTCGTCGTTCACTCAATACGTTTATGAACGCGTTTACCGCTGCGGATTGGACGGCTTATCCATTTGCAACGCAAAACAAAAAAGATTTCCAAAACTTGTTAGAAGTTTATATGGATGCTGCTTTTGCTGCGAATTTGAACCCGCTTGATTTTGCGCAAGAAGGGATTCGTATTGAGCTAGAAAATGGCGAAGCTGTATATAAAGGCGTGGTATTTAATGAAATGAAAGGTGCAATGAGTTCACCTTCAGATCAGTTGTATCACCAACTTGCCCATCATTTATTCCCAGAAACGACATATCATTACAACTCAGGTGGTGATCCGAAAGACATTCCTGACTTAAGCTATGAAGAGCTAGTGAGTTTCTACAAATCACATTATCACCCAAGTAATGCCGTGTTCATGACCTTTGGTAATGAGCCTGCATATAATTTACAAGAACAGTTTGAAACGCTTGCTTTGTCAAAATTTGAAAAAGGTCAAACGCTATATTCAAAACCTGAGCGCCGCTTAACTGCGCCTGTAACTGTAACTGAAACGTATGCAGTTGATGCTGAAGACCTCAAAGACAAAACATATCATGTGCTTTCTTGGTTATTGCCTGAAGCAAGTAATATCAAATTACGTTTAGGTATGCGTTTGGTTGAGGGGGTATTGCTTGAAGATTCTGCTTCGCCATTACGTCATTACTTAGAAACCTGTGGTTATGCACAGTCGACTGGTCCATTCATGGGCGTAGATGACTCAAACTATGAAATGACGTTCTACTGTGCAATTCAAGGTTCAAACCCTGAGCATGCAGAACAATTTAAAGATGGCGTGTTTAAAGTATTAGAAGACGTTGCGGCTAAGCCTGTTGACCCGGCTTTAGTTGAGGCGATTTTGCATCAAATTGAATTGCATCAGCGTGAAATCAATGGTGATGGTACACCATATGGCCTAAGCTTAATTCTGAATGGTTTAAGCAGTGCGATTCACCATTCAGACCCTGTGGATGTTTGGGATGTGGATACGGCCATTGAACAAGTGAAGGAAGAGTTGAAAGACCCAATGTGGTTATCTAACTTAATCAAAACTTACTTGCTTGATAATCAACATCGTGTGCAATTAACTTTGGTTCCAGATGCTGAAAAAAATGCGTTGGAAGCGGCAGCAGAAAAAGCACGTTTAAAAGAAATTGTTGCGAACTTAACTGAAGCGCAAAAAGCAGAGATTATTGCGCAGACTGAAGCACTGAACATTCGTCAAGATACCCCAGATGATTTGAACCTATTGCCTAAAGTAGGTTTAGAAGACGTTCCTGCACAATTACAGATTGTACAAGGTCAATTACGCGAAATTATCAGTAATGGATTAGATACACCGTTAAATCTTTACCACGCAGGCACCAATGGTCTTTATTACCAACAAGTTTTGATTCAGATTCCTGATGAAGTGGTGCAATCGCCGTATTTCAACCTCTTGTCGATTTTGATGGGTGAAGTTGGTGCAGGTGAATACGACTACTTAGAGCTACAACAGTTGCAAACAGCTGTGAGTGGCGGTTTAGGTATGGGTGCATCCCTGCGTTCAAAAGTGGACGATAAAGGTCAAATTAGTGCTTGGCTAACGTTGACCACTAAATCATTGGTGAATAATCTTGAAGCAATTCGCTTATTGAAATTGGCTTTTGAACAGCTACGTTTTGATGAAAAAAATCGTATCGTAGAGTTATTGCAACAACGTAAAGCACGTTGGCATTCACGTGTTTCTGGCTCTGGTCATAGCTATGCAATGCAAATTGCAGGTCGTCAACATAGTGCATTGGCGTTACGTGATTATCATAATACAGGCCTAGGCGCGCTGAACTGGTTGTCAGAACTTGTCAGCAAAATTGAGCAAGACGACACGGCTTATAATGCCTTGATTGATGAGCTTAAGTTAATTCATAACCGTTTGCTTAAAGCACCAAAACAATTCTTGGTGGTGTGTGAAGAACATCATTCAGACCGATTGGTTGAGGAAGTTCAAACCATTTGGGATAAAGTGGCAATTGACGATAACCCGCATGCTTTAACTCAAGTGAATTTTGCAGATAGCAACAATGACGAAGCTTGGCTCATTCAAGCCAATGTTCAGTTCTGCGCTTCAGCATATCCTGCGGTGGAAGTGTCGCATCCAGATGCAGCACCTTTGATGATTTTGGCGGCTTATTTACGTAATGGCTTCTTGCATAGTGCGATTCGTGAAAAAGGTGGTGCTTATGGTGGCGGAGCAAGCTATGACGGCAATGCATGTTCATTCCGTTTCTATAGCTACCGTGACCCACGTTTAGCTGAAACGTTTAAAGATTTTGACGCAAGTGTGCAGTGGCTACTGAATGCTGAACAACAACCTCATCAGCTAGAAGAAGCGATTTTGGGTCTAATTGCTAGCATGGATAAACCGGGGTCACCAGCGGGTGAAGCTATTACAGCTTGTTATGCTTTATTGCATAAACGCACGCCAGCTTTCCGTCAAATGTTACGTGAACGTCTGTTGAGTGTGACTTTGGAAGATCTAAAACGTGTTGCTGTGGCGTATTTGGTTGAACAACAACCGACAAAAGCTGTGGTTGCACCGGTGGCTAAGCGAGATGCTTTGGTTGAGCTTGGTTTCGAAATAAAACAAGTGAATTAAAACAAAAAAGGGGTTTTTATGGCGTTCAAATCTCTTGAGCGTACGACATTGCAACTGAGCCTCATTGCGCTCAGTTCAATGTATGTCAGTACTGTAAATGCACAAAATGCGGATGTGGCTGCTAAGCCTGCAACCGCAGAAGCATGTGTGGCACTTGAGTCAAATGCAGAGCGATTATCGTGTTATGACGCTTTGTTTAAAGTGCAACCTGCTGAAAAAGAAATCTTGGTTTCTGAGCGTCAAGCCGCACAAGAAATTAAGCCTGAACCGACAGAGAAGCTAACTTTCAAAGAAAAAGTCAGTCATGCGTTTACGGACCGTTTATTTGCTGTAGAAGCACCGAACCTCAATCCAAATCTTTCATTATTGGATAGTCGTTGGGAACTTTCTCCAGAGAGTAAATTAGGGACGTGGAATATTCGTGGCTATCAACCTGTGTATTTAATGCCGGGATACTGGACTTCAGATAAAAATGAACGTCCATCAAGCCCGAATGAAAACAACACGGTACAAGCCGATCAGGAACAAAACCTGAAATCGATGGAAGCCAAGTTCCAATTGTCATTAAAAACCAAAGCTGTTGAAAACTTATTTGGTGATAATGGTGATATCTGGTTGGGCTATACCCAGTCTTCTCGTTGGCAAGTCTACAACGAAGATGAATCTCGACCATTTCGTGAAACCAACTATGAACCTGAAGCCAGTCTGGTTTTTCGTACCAACTATGAACTCTTGGGTTTGAACTGGCGTATGCTGGGCTTAACTTTTAACCATCAGTCTAATGGGCGTTCTGATCCCTTATCGCGGAGTTGGAACCGTGTCATGTTAAATCTAGGATTTGAACGTGACAATTTTGCACTGATGTTACGTCCTTGGTATCGTTTCGAAGAAGATACCAAAGATGATAACAACCCAGATATTACCGATTATGTGGGACGTGGGGATTTAACAGCATTTTATCGTCATAAAGATCATGACTTTAGTTTGATGTTACGTCATTCACTGAAAGGTGGTGATGACTCACATGGTGCTGTGCAGTTTGATTGGACTTTCCCAATCAATGGTAAATTGCGCGGCACAGTTCAATTGTTTGATGGCTATGGTGAAAGCCTGATTGACTATAACCATCGGGCAACCTATGTCGGTGTCGGTGTGTCATTAATGAATTGGTTCTAAAGATTCGAATTTAAGAAAAACCACGCTAAGGCGTGGTTTTTTTTATAACTGTGAGAAAATGTACAAATCAACCAATCTGAATCTCAGAAGGTGGGTGTTTTAAGCGACTCTTCTTCGGTGTGGCAATCAGATAAGCCAGTGTTAAGGGTCCAAGGCGGCCTGCGAACATTAATAACATCAGGGCGACTAAACTGGCGGGTTGTAAGTCGCTGGTGATGCCACGAGATAGACCAACGGTGCAAGCAGCGGATACCGCTTCGAACAGCAAATCTAAAAAGCGTTTATCAGGTTCGAGAAGCAATAGACTGAAAAAACCAATAAATATCAACGTCACTGTAATGAAAATTACCGCTAATGCTTTAAAGGTGGTTTTTTCTGAAACAGAGTGGTTAAACACACGCAGTTCATCTTCACGTCTTAAAAAACTGACCACACTGAGTACAACAATAATAAACGTCCCGACTTTGATGCCACCAGCTGTACTGAGAGAACCACCACCAATAAACATCAGTAACATCGTGACGAGTGATGATGCATCGCTCATGCTTTCCATAGGTAAGCTGTTAAAACCCGAAGAGCGTGGAACCGTTGCATGGAACCACGCGTTGAGGGCTTGGTCACCAAGTGACATCGTGGCTAAGGTCGCAGCATTATTGGCTTCTAATAACCAAATGGTGATGAAGGCAAAGACATTTAAACCTGCAATAGTCGATAAAATCAACTTGCTATTGGTACTGAGTTTTTTCCAACTTTTATTGCGCTTAATGTCCATCAGTACCAAAAAGCCAATACCCCCAATGATGTAAAGCATACTGATGGTAAACGTAATGAAATAACGGTCAGCAAAGCTCATTAAACTATTGGGAAATAATGAAAATCCACCATTATTAAATGCTGAAACACTATAAAAGGCAGCATAGAACAGGGCCTGGTTAAAATTGTATTCTTGCATCCAAGCGATGGTCAAAATTACCGTTCCCACCATTTCAAAAAATAGTGAATACAGCAGTACGCCTTTGATGGTCATGGTCACTTTGGCAAGGCTGGTCTGTCCAATGGTTTCTTGAGCCATAATTTGTTGTTTTAGCCCAATTTTAGGGGACAAACTCATAGCGGCTAATATCGCAAAGGTCATAAAGCCGAGACCGCCGCATTGTAGTAAACCCATAATCACGACTTTACCAAATACCGTATAGGCCTCGCCGACATTTACAACTGAAAGTCCTGTAATGGTTACGGCGGAGGTCGCTGTAAAGAGGGCATTGATCCAACTTAAATCGCCATGATGTGAATAAGGGAGTTTTAACAGCAAGGTGCCAATGATAATAAGCCCAAGAAAACCCAATGCCAAAATACTGGGTGGGCTAAGATTAATGGTATTACGCTGTTTATTGTGCAGTTTCATGTTTTTCTACTGTCATCTTGCGCGATTGTGTGCAAATAGACACGACGCTGATTACAAAGTTGCTTTAAAGTGTTTAGCCAGTCGACGTAAATGTTCGAGTAAACCTTCAACCACTAAAATATCACCAGTTTGTAAGATCAGGTTCGGATCTAAACTATATTGAAGCTCGGTGCCACGTTTATGCAGAATCGTCTTCACTTCAGGGACATGATCCATAATTTGATTTAAACGCGTACCTTGTTGTGATTCTTTAATTTCAACCTTCACCAAATAATGATCATCTTCGAGCACCATGTAGCGACTCACCATCGGATAACTCAGTGACTGGGCAACACGGACGCCCATATCTTCTTCAGGGTGGATGATTTTGCTGATACCTAAATGAGTTAAAATCATGTGATGCGCTTTGGACTTAGCTTTGGCCCAAATTTTGTTGATCCCCATATTTTTAAGATGGAGCACACATAAGATGCTGGCTTCAATATCTTCACCAATTGCGACTACGACGGCTTCACAATTTTGAATATTGAGTTCTTGTAAAACGTGCTCATCTGTTGCATCAGCAATCACTGCATGGGTCAGTTGGTCCGAAATACTTTCAACAAACTTTTTGTTGCTATCGATTCCAATGACATCGTGTTTTAAACCCATGAGTTCTGTGGCTACAGTTGCGCCAAAACTTCCTAAGCCAATCACAGCGAATTGAGCCATGCCGTATTCCTAAATTATTCTAAAGTTATTGAATATGTTGATGTTAGCTTGTTCAGCCTAGAGCGGCTATGAAAATTTACATAATCCATCTAAACCGAAAAGCTCTAATTTTTAATTTCTTCAGTGTTTTGATAGGCATAAAGTTCAGCAATATTGGGGCAATTATCCATAACTTGTTGATATTTAAAAATTTCATAGCCTAATTTATTTTTTAGAATGTATTGAAATTGATGTTGATCTTCTTTAATGACATTTAGAGTGGCTTTACGAACAAGCTCAGAATTGTTCTTTAAGCGGTTTAAGCCATCGCATGAAAATTCACGGATGATGGCTTGAACAGGTTCTGGAGCGGTTTGATCATTTAGCTCATCAAAGCGAATATATACAATGTAATTTGGATATTGATTCAGCATTTCAGCCTGCGCGGTATAACCGTAAATATTTTCTAGATTTTGCGTACGGGATTGATTTGGAATTTGTTTCATACTTTGACGAATCTTATCTTCCTCTTGCTTAAGTTGATAAGCCGGATATGCATAAAAATATCCACCTAAACCCACAATAGCGATCATAAATAAGGCATAAAAATTCAATTTTAATAATCCATTTTGTTTTATTTCAATGGATTATAGGGTGTGGTTGAATTAACAACAATCACAGCGTTGATGAATTAAATAGATGAATATATTTATTTTGATGCAGAAAAGAATTGATACAAATAAAAAAGCTGGAACCTAGATCCCAGCTTTCATATAGACTTTTTATTTATTTCAAGAAACGTTGATAACCGAGGTTATTGGTAATCTCAACATATGGGTAGGTAATATTTTCCAATGTTTCAATTAAACCATCTGGGTTTTGTTTCGCATCCGTTGCTTCCATACCCACCAATACACGACCTTCAGCAGCACCGTGGTTACGGTAATGGAATAGGGTGATGTTATGGGTCGGGCCAAGACGTTCTAAGAAAGTCAGCAATGCGCCCGGACGTTCAGGGAATTCCACGCGGAATAATCGTTCATTTTCGATATCGGCATGACCGCCAATCAAATAACGAATGTGCAGTTTAGCCACTTCATCATCAGAAAGATCGTCTACATCGTATTGGAATTTTAAGGTTTCAAAAATTTCCTGACGTTCTTTCTCGCCATTTTTTAGACTGATACCCACAAAGACTTGAGCGGCACTTGAGTTACTTGCACGGTAGTTAAATTCAGTGATATTACGGCCTTGTAGTGCGCGGCAGAATTGGAGGAATGAACCTTTTTCTTCTGGAATGGTCACAGCAAAGATGGCTTCTTTGCGTTCACCGAGTTCAGTACGTTCCGCAATGTAGCGTAAGCGGTCAAAGTTCATGTTTGCACCGCAAACAATCGACACCATATTTTTATCTTCTAGGCCATGCTCAGCAACATACTTCTTAATACCTGCAAGCGCCATTGCACCTGACGGTTCTACAATGCTGCGGCATTCATCAAAGGTATCTTTAATCGCTGCACAGATTTCATCGGTATTTACCAGTACAACTTCACGCTCAACAATAGGGCCTGAGTTATCTGATTTTTGTAGCTGAATCACTTCAAATGGTTTTTCACCAATTTGAGCAACTGCTGTACCGTCGGCAAATAAACCTACAGATGGAAGAATGACACGTTCATTAGCTTCAAAGGCTGCTTTTAAACATGCTGATTCGTCATATTCAACAGGAATGACTTTAACATGCGGTGCCACATCACCTAAGTAAGCAGCTACACCGGCAATGAGACCACCACCGCCCACAGCAACAAATACATAGTCTACATCACGCCATTGACGCAAAATTTCGTTGGCAATGGTTCCTTGACCGGCCATAACGAGTTCGTCGTCATAAGGTGGAATAAAGGTCATACCTTCATCTTTTGCACATTGGATTGCGTATTTATTGGCTACATCAAAAGAATCGCCATGCAGAACCACTTCACCGCCTAAGCGTTTAACCGCTTGTACTTTAATGTCTGGTGTGGTTTTAGGCATAACAATAATGGCGCGAATACCCAACTTTTTACCAGATAATGCCACGCCTTGAGCATGGTTACCTGCAGAAGCAGTAATAACGCCACGTTCCAACTGAGATTTCGGTAATTGACTAATACGGTTGTAGGCACCGCGTAGCTTGAAAGAAAAGACAGGTTGTAAATCTTCGCGTTTAAAGCGAATGTTATTGTTTAGTTTTTCACTAATTCGTGGCGCTGCTTCGAGTGGGGTTTCGATTGCAACGTCATAGACCGTTGCCTGTAATATTTGTCGAACCAAACGAGACAGCATGTTAATTTTCCATCTAACAGTTTAAAATAGGCGTTCATTGTAACAAACACCCGTACATTTGGGCTGTAAAATCAGCAACAAATGTCAAAAAATAGTTGAGCCAAGTTATGAGTCTGTATGCTACCCAAGATGAAAAGAAACAAGCTGCCGCAAAAGCTGCGTTAAAGCATTTGCCAAAGGGCGGCATTTTGGGTGTTGGTACAGGAAGTACTGTGAACTTCCTCATCGAATTATTGCCAGAGCTTCAACTTGAAGCTGCTGTTGCAAGTTCTGAAGCAACTGCACAACGTTTGAAAAAATTAGGCATTGAAGTGGTTGATATGAACCATGTTGGTGGTTTAGATGCCTATGTGGATGGCGCTGATGAAATCGACCGTCATATGCACATGATTAAAGGCGGCGGCGCTGCGTTGACTCGTGAAAAAATCGTTGCATCAATTGCGAAAAAATTCGTTTGTATCGTAGATGATTCTAAATGGGTTGATCAGTTGGCACGTGAATTTCCGCTTCCTGTAGAAGTGATTCCAATGGCACGTTCTGCTGTTGCGCGTAAAATTGTCTCTTTAGGCGGCGACCCTGTGTACCGTGAAGGCGTAGTAACTGATAACGGTAATGTAATTTTAGACGTACACAACTTAAATATCTTAAATGCTTTAGAGCTTGAAAAGACTTTGAATGACATTCCGGGTGTAGTGTGTAACGGTATCTTTGCTCTAAACAAGGCGGATATTGCTGTTGTAGCCACTGATAACGGTATTGAAGAGCGTACTGCGGTTTAATCTGTTCTATTAGAATCCCCCTAAATCCCCCTTTGATAAAGGGGGACTTTTCACCTGAATTTATTTAGGTGGTTTTCCCTCCTTTGTAAAAGGAGGGTTAGGGAGGATTTAAAATTAATAAAAAATATGACTCCCAACCTTCCTGAAATTCAAATCACCCGAAAATTACGTGCCACACGCCTAAGACTGCGTGTAGAACCAACTCAAATTAAATTAACGGTTCCCCAGTTTTGTACACAGCGCCAAGTTCAAGATTTTCTTAAACAATCGGAACAATGGATGATTGAGACATGGCAGAAGCAGCAGGAAAAAACAGGGCAGATTGATAAAACTCTACCAGTAGAATTAAAACTATTCAATTTAGAGCAGCCTCTGAGCATTGTTTATAAAGTACAAAAAAACTCATTCATCTTAGATGAAGAAAAGCATCAGCTTTTCATCAGTGTTCGGCAGCCTGAGCAATATTTAAAAAGCTTTGTGATTGCTTATGCCAAAGAGTATTTACCAATTTATTTAAAGCAAGTGAGCTGTGAAACAGGCTTGAAATATGGTGATTGCTCAATTCGTCAGCCCAAAACTCGCTGGGGCAGCTGTTCTGCAAAGCATGACATTATGTTGAATAGTGGGCTGGTACTTTTTCCGTTGGAAATCACGCGTTATGTGGCTGTACATGAGTTAGCGCATACTAAGCACTTTGATCATAGTCTAAATTTTTGGGCTGAAGTGCAAAAGCATGATATAAATTTTCAGCAGCATCGAAAAATACTAAAAATGACGGCAATGCCTTGGTGGTGGGTGGAAAAATAGGGGGTATACAAATGAGTTATAAAATTAAAATACTGTCTCAAGATGGGCATGTTGAAGAATCACTTTGGATTGAAGTTGATGGAAAAATATTAAACGTTTTTTGTAGTGATTATAATTTTGTTTTCAACGTTAATAGTGTTTATCATGTTGAATTAGAATATGAAATATTTGATGAGTATGTACCCAAGATAACAGATAACTCACCTCAATTTAGAAATATTGATCAGTCTTTTGCTTATGAAATTATTGGGATGTTAAATAACGGAACTTTATCAGTAGGAGATATCTTTTTTAAAGATGAAATTCTATTAAGTGAATACGGGTATTTAGACAATAAAATAATTAGTTTAAAGGTAGATCGTATCAAACTTTATTTTGACTAGATAACTTATATTTACTACTCGCTACTTAGTTTCTGTAATCCTAGCTTGAAGCAGTTTATGGAGCACTATTGTTTTTTTATAAATTTATCCTGTATGAAGAAATAAACCCAACCAAAACAGTTCAGAAATCCTCAACTTCCTGTCATACTACGCAGTCATCAAATGGATACTTTGAATAGAGGTAATGAGCGTGATTTCAGTAGGTATTGTCGGCGGTACAGGTTACACAGGTGTTGAATTACTGCGTATTTTACTGCGACACCCAAATGCGGAAGTGAAAGTTTTAACTTCGCGTACTGAAAATGGCCGCCGTGTGGATGATATGTTCCCAAGCTTGCGTGGACATACAGACCTTTGCTATTCAGATCTAAATATTGAAGAACTAAAACAATGTGACGTTGTATTTTTTGCGACGCCGCATGGTGTAGCAATGAAGCATGCAGAAGAATTGGTCGCTGCAAATACGAAAGTGATCGATTTGGCAGCAGACTTCCGCTTGCAAGACTTAGCTCAATTTGAGAAATGGTATGGTTTAGACCATGCCTGTCCAGAGCTATTAAAAGATTCAGTTTATGGTTTGTCTGAATTAAACCGTGAAAAAATTCAAAAGGCTTCAGTGATTGGTAACCCAGGTTGTTACCCAACAACTGTTCAGCTCGGTTTAGCGCCAGTATTAAAAGCCGAAGGATTAGTGAAACCTGAAAGCATTATTATTGATGCAAAATCAGGTGTGTCTGGTGCAGGTCGTAAAGCCAGCCTAGGTATGATCTATTCTGAAAATGCAGATAACTTTAAAGCATATGGTGTAGCGGGTCACCGTCATCATCCCGAAATAGTAGAAGCCTTAGAAAATATTTCAGGTCAAAAAGGTGTGTTTAACGAAATTTTATTCGTACCGCATTTAGTACCGATGATTCGTGGCATGCTCAGCACTATCTATATTGATTTGACAGACGCAGGTGCTTCTGCGGATTTACAAAGCATATATGAACAGTTCTATGCCAATGAGCAGTTTGTAGATGTGATGCCTGCAGGTAGCTCACCTGAAACACGTACTGTGCGTGGTGCGAACCAATTACGTATTGCGATTTGCAAGCCTCAACCGAAAAAATTGGTGATTTTGGTGGCTCAAGACAACTTGGTGAAAGGTGCTGCAGGCCAAGCCGTACAAAATATGAACTTGATGTTTAGTTTTGCTGAAAATGCAGGACTTCAAGGCATTGGTTTATTACCATAAGAAACGATTTAAAACTTCACACACATTTAAAACTGGATTTAAATGTGTGCCTTGAGTGAACTAAAAATAAGAGATGACGATGTCGAATACAGAATCTAATTTCAAGTCAGAACCTGAAAACAGTGAAAAAACGCCTTTTATGAAGACGAATATGCCACTGGCGATTGGTGCAGTTGTACTTGCATTGAGCAGCGGTTTGCTCGGATATAGTATCGGTCATCGTCAGGGCTTAACTGTGGTCGGTTATGATGCAGATGCAGAGCAACTTGTTGATGTGGTGCAAAAGCAAAAAACTGAATTAGCAGGCCTGAATAAAAGTTTGAATGCGGCAATTCAAGAGCGTGATGTCGCTGTAAGTAATTCAAATGATTTATATTTGGCTGTTAAAAAAGCACGTGACGATCAAGAATTAACCGGTAATTTAGGTGTTTTGTATCGTGAAGTATTGCGCCAACGTGGTGGTATGCCTCTTGCAGTACAACATTTAGCGATTAAACCGTTACCTGAAAATGCGTATGAATACCAACTAGATCTTGTTCAAGTTAGCCCGTCAAAAAGTAATGTATCTGGAAGTGTTGAGCTGCGTCTAATTAAGGGCACAGAAGTACTTGCAGTGCCTTTAGAGGACAAAAACTTTAACTTTGGCGAAAGTGAACGACTCACTGGACGTTGGACCATGCCAAAAGGCTTTAGTCCAGACTTTATTGAAGTGCGTTTAACAGGTTCTAAACCAGTTATTCGCCGTTTTAGCTGGTCGAAAGGTCAGCCTGTTGAAAATCAATCTGCCTTCCTTTCAGAAATTCCTCAAACTGAAGCAAGTGCAAACTAAGTGTGAAACCTAAATCCTATGCGAACCAATAAGCGTCAAACGTGTTTATCTGACATTAAAAATTCATTTTACCAATCTGGTTTAGTGGACTGGCATCTAAACCCGACTCTCAGCCAAGGTACGCAGGATGATGGTGATTCAGACATTCAAGTATTGACTGCGCCACCTGAGTTAAAGCGTCCTCCTATGTATGCTGTCGTTTTAATGAACGATGATTACACCCCAATGGACTTTGTAATTGAAATTTTACAACAATACTTTGCTTTGAATCTTGACCAAGCCACTCAAGTAATGCTAACTGTACATTATGAAGGAAAGGGTGTTGCAGGGGTTTATCCGCGAGACATCGCAGAGACTAAAGCAAATCAGGTCAATAATTACGCTCGGTCGCAAAGTCATCCATTACTTTGTCAGATTGAGCCAAAAGATTAATAAGGGGATTACATGCTCAGTCGTCAATTAGAAGTATCACTACGTTTGGCTGTCAGCATGGCTCGTCAAAAGAGACATGAATTTTTGACGGTAGAACATTTATTATTGGCTTTACTGGATAATGATTCCGCTGTTAATGCATTGAAAGCATGTGGCGCAGACATTATTGTGCTTCGCAAAGAACTTGAAGAATACGTAGAACAACATACCCCTAAGCTTGGCGAAAATAGCGATCAAGCACCACATCCTACAGAAAGTTTTGATCGCATTTTGCAACGTGCAATTTTCCATGTGCAATCGAGTGGTAATGACCGCACTGTAGAAGGTGCAGACATTTTAGTTGCGATGTATTCAGAGCGTGATTCATTTGCGGTGTATTTACTTAAACGCCATCAAATCAACCGTTTGACATTAACGCAGTATTTGTCACATGGCACACGTAAAGATGAAGTTCAAGCCGAAGAAGAAATCGAAGAGCTCGATGGTGAAAGCACCACGTCTTCAAATTCTGGCCCATTAGAGCTATATACGACCAATCTCAATGTTGAAGCTCAAAAAGGCAAAACAGATCCACTAATTGGTCGTGAAAAAGAGATTGAACGTACAGCTCAAATTCTATGCCGCCGTCGTAAAAACAACCCGCTTTTGGTAGGTGACCCAGGTGTAGGTAAAACTTCTATTGCTGAAGGTTTGGCTTGGCTCATTGTAAATGGTAAAGCTCCTAAACCGCTTGAAAATGCAGAAGTATTTAGTTTAGACATTGGTGCTTTAGTTGCAGGAACTAAATACCGTGGTGATTTTGAAAAGCGTTTAAAACAACTGTTAAATGCATTGAAGAAAAAGCCCGAAGCAATTTTATTTATTGATGAAATTCATATGATCATCGGTGCAGGCTCAAGTATGGGCAGCACGATGGATGCATCGAACCTCATCAAACCAGCTTTGGCGAATGGTACTTTACGTTGTATCGGTTCAACGACTTTCCAAGAATACCGTCAAGTTTTTGAAAAAGATCATGCATTATCTCGTCGTTTCCAAAAAATTGATGTCAATGAACCATCTATTTCAGAAACGATTGATATTCTGCGTGGCTTAAAAGGCAAATTTGAAGAATTCCATCATGTGAAATACGAAGATCAAGCGTTGGTTTCTGCGGTAGAACTATCTGCGAAATTTATCAATGATCGTTTCTTGCCTGATAAAGCTATTGATGTGATTGATGAGGCGGGTGCACAGCGTCGTTTAAAAGCTGAGCAAGATGATACAGTCATTTCAGTTGAAAACATTGAAGATATCGTTTCGAAAATTGCGCGTATTCCACCAAAAACTGTCTCTAAAGATGACAAGAGCGTTCTTGAAAATCTAGAGCGTGATCTGAAACGTGTGGTGTTTGGTCAAGATGAAGCGATTGAAGCGCTTGCATCTGCGATTAAATTATCTCGTGCAGGTCTTAAAGCACCAGATAAGCCAGTGGGTAATTTTGTCTTTGCTGGTCCTACAGGTGTGGGTAAAACTGAAGTCACTAAGCAATTGGCAAAATTATTAGGCGTTGAACTTGTACGTTTCGATATGTCGGAATACATGGAACGTCATGCCGTATCTCGTTTAATTGGTGCGCCTCCGGGTTATGTAGGTTTTGATCAAGGTGGTTTGTTGACCGACGCGATTCATAAGAATCCGCATTGCGTACTTTTACTAGACGAAATTGAGAAAGCACATCCAGATGTCTTTAATTTGTTATTACAAATTATGGATCATGGTTCATTAACGGATAACAATGGTCGTAAGTCTGACTTCCGTAACGTCGTGTTAGTGCTGACTACCAATATTGGTGCAGAATCAATTTCACGTGTGAGCATTGGTTTCATGGATCAAGATAACAGTAATGATAACCAAGACGCGATGAAAAAAGCCTTCTCTCCGGAGTTCCGTAACCGCTTAGATGGTGTTATTCAATTTAAAGCATTGCCAACAACTGTCATTGAAAGTGTGGTTGATAAGTTTTTAACAGAGCTTCAGGCACAGTTAGATGACAAAAAAGTGGTTCTTGAGGTTGACCAAGATGCACGCGAATGGATGGCAGAGCAAGGATACGATCGCTTGATGGGCGCTCGTCCAATGCAGCGTTTAATTCAAGAGCATTTGAAGAAACCGCTTGCTGAAATGATTTTGTTTGGCGAGCTTGCGGAACATGGCGGTAATGTTGGTGTTTCAGTGAAGAAAGAAAATGGCAAAGCTGTGGGCTTAAAACTCGAAGTGTTTGAAGACCAAACCGCTGAACCTGCTTAAGTAATTTAATTAACGAAAAACCCGTGCTTGCACGGGTTTTTTATATTTATTCGACGCTAGATTTGGGTTTCTCAATGATGGACATACCATTAACAAAAGTGCTGACCACATTTGGTTTATTTGCACTGACAGCACTGATGGAAATTTTAGGCTGTTACTTCCCATATTTGATTTTAAATCAGAAAAAATCGCAGTGGTTATGGATTCCAACAGCGCTTGCATTGGCTGCATTTGTTTGGTTATTGACGTTGCATCCAGCAGCTTCGGGTCGTATCTATGCAGCCTATGGCGGAATCTACATTTTCTCTGCATTGCTGTGGTTGCGTTTTGTCGATCACGTAGTTCTAACACGTTGGGATATGCTAGGTGGCGTCATTGTGTTGGTGGGCGCAGCTGTGATTGTATTACAGCCTCAAGGTTTAATTCGTTAAGTTAAACAATGCAAAAGTTAAACCAAGAGCTGTAAGAAATTAGATATTTATTTAAATTTGCACTCTGTATTTTTAATGATAATTTCGTATTGATTGCTACCCGAGCTTAGATCCATTTCAATTTTATATGGATTAACACGTTGAAATTGATGCTCGAATAGTAATTCACAGTTTTGGAGTGAATTATGCTTGATGAGTTGCTTCACCTTATGTTCACCGACTGATTGTTCAAATTGCGCAAAATCAGGGGTGGTGATAATACCATCAATTTCAATCTTATCCGCTTCCATTTCCATTTTTTCCATCAACATATTCTGATCAACTTGATAGGGAAGAGTGCGTGAATCTTCATCACTAATGGCAGCCAGTATTTCGTTTAAAGCTGTTTTATTTTTAATTTTAAAATTGCTATCTAAAATCTGATTTTTCACCAAGTATTGATCTAATTCACTTGGTTCACCAGCAAAGCTAAAAGTAGATAAGCTCAATCCAAGAGCCAATAAGCAAATATTTTTTAAACGCATAATCTTAATCACTTATAAAAGTTATGGTTTTATTAAAGCATGCAAAAACAAAAAAAGCACCCGAAGGTGCTTCATTTATCTAAGTAAAACCTTAGTCTTTTTTAAGATTTTCGTTAATTAAGAATTCAACAAGTGCTTTTTGTGCATGTAAGCGATTTTCAGCTTCATCCCAAACCACAGCATTTTTGTGGTCAAGCATATTTTCAGAAATTTCTTCGCCACGATGCGCAGGTAAGCAGTGCATAAATAGGCAGTCAGCGTGAGCAAGATCCATCAGGCGTTCATTCACTTGATAATCAGCAAACGCTTTTTCACGAATTTTTTGCTCTTCTTCTTGGCCCATACTTGCCCAAACATCTGTAACGATTAAATCTGCATTAACTGCAGCATCTTCGGCAGAATCAACAAGTTCCACACAGTGTGCAAATTCAGATAGAAATTCTGCTTTAGGTTCATAGCCCTTAGGTGCAGCGATTTTTAATTTAAAGCCCCACATATGAGCAGCTTCAATATATGAGTTACACATATTGTTGCCATCACCAATCCAAGCAACCGTTTTACCTTCAATAGAACCACGGTGTTCAACAAATGTTTGAACATCGGCAAGTAATTGGCAAGGGTGGTGATCATCTGTTAATGCATTGATGACAGGAACTTTTGAATAAGAAGCAAAGCGTTCAACAATGTCATGACCAAAAGTACGAATCATCACAATATCAAGCATGCTTGAAATCACACGTGCAGAATCTTCTACTGGCTCGCCACGACCTAATTGAGAGTCGCGAGATGAAAGGAAAATTGCGCTACCACCAAATTGGCTCATTCCTGCTTCAAACGATACACGTGTACGGGTGCTCGATTTCTCAAAAATCATGCCCATGACTTTACCAACGAAAGGTTGGAAAACTTCATTGTTATGCTGTTTGCGCTTGAGTTCGATACCGCGCTGTACAATTTGGTTAAGTTCTAAAGTCGATAAATCGCGTAAAGTTAGAAAGTGACGTAGAGCCATTGTTACTCCACAATAATTGCTGAATCAAAAAACAAAACAACAATTAGTTGTTGGTTGGTTAGAGAAAAAGGAATCGATTAATATACTATAAGAGAGGTAAAATGCAAAAAATCTAGCGCTTTTGGTGACCGTCTAGGAAACGATCGACGCAATAACTGATGTAATTGATGGTTTCTTGATCATTTTCGTCAATGCTGATGCCCATGAGAACGCGCCATTCTAAATTTCGCAAAATTCCAAAATAAAATTGAGCCGAAAATAGTGGGTTTTCACAATACAGCAAACCGTGTTGATGTGCTTTATACAAAATTTCTGCAACGGTGTTCTGAATTTGTTTTGGGCCTTGCTCATGAATATAACGTGCTATTTCAGGATTACGTCCTGTTTGTTCTAAGACTAACCGCATAAATGCCGCATTTTCAGGCATCACGATATGCTGATGAAAGTCACTTAAAGTATTGATGAGATAAGCACGAATATCGGTGTCAGGGCTCACCGTAAATGGTAGGCAAATATCTTTGAAAAATAAGCAGCGACGATAGTCACAAATGGCCTTAAATAATCCGTCTTTATTACCAAAATATTTATAGATTGACGCTTTTGAACCACCTGCATGATTCACGATGTCATCTAATGAAACTGCATCAAAACCACGTTTTAAAAAAAGCTCCGTAGCACTTTCTAAAAGCGCAACACATCGTTCATGTCCGCGCCGCGTTTGTGGCTGGTCATGCGTTAAAGGTTCAATGTGTATTAAATCTTGCATAAAGTGATAATATTTAACAAAAAAAGATCTGAGCTGACGATAATTATAGCAAAAAAATCAGTTCTTTTCTGCTTTGCTCATAAATAAGGGATCTTTGACTAAAGAATAACAACAGATAGGTGACAAGTGAAATATTTGACTAAAGTTTTAGAGTTAATATTCTACAAAGCCATAGAGTTGGAAAAAAATATGGATATACTCAAACTTCGAAAATTAAAGTAAATGCCGTGGAAAGGAATATGACACAACAAACGTCTGCAGGCTTAAGATTTAGACAAGCATTGGAAATCGAAAAACCATTACAAATCATTGGCACAGTAAATGCCTATGCAGCAATGATGGCAAAAGAAGTTGGCTATAAAGCCATATATTTATCTGGTGCAGGTGTTGCGAACTATTCATATGGTTTACCTGACTTAGGCATGACCAGTTTAGACAATGTTTTGGAAGATGTTCGTCGTATTACTGAACGTGTAGATACACCATTACTTGTCGATATCGATACAGGTTGGGGCGGTGCATTTAATATTGCTCGTACTGTGAAACAAATGATTGCTGCGGGTGCAGCAGCGGTTCATATCGAAGACCAAGTCGCGCAAAAACGCTGTGGACACCGTCCGAACAAAGAAATTGTGACGCAGCAGGAAATGGTTGACCGTATTAAAGCGGCTGTCGATGCAAAAACTGATTCAAACTTTGTAGTGATGGCACGTACAGATGCTTTGCAAAAAGAAGGTTTGCAAGCAGTGATTGACCGTGCATGTGCATGTGTAGAAGCCGGTGCTGATGCGATCTTTGCTGAAGCAATGACTGATATTACCATGTACAAAACTGTCTGCGATGCAGTCGGTGTCCCTGTACTGGCAAACATTACAGAGTTTGGTGATACCCCTTACTACACCAAAGAAGAACTAGGTGAGCAAGGCATTTCAATGGTGCTTTACCCATTATCACCAACACGTGCAATGCAAAAAGCGGCACTAGAAGTAATGCATGCGATCCGCAATGACGGTACACAAGTCAATGTACTGGATAAAATGCAACAACGAAAAGAACTCTATCAATTCCTCGATTATCACACTTTTGAAAACACCTTAGATAAATTGTTCACTGAAGGAAAATAAAAATGGCTGAAGGAAAAGTACTCACGGGCGCAGGACTGCGCGGACAAGTAGCTGGTAAAACTGCATTGTCAACTGTAGGCAAAAGTGGTGCGGGCTTAACCTATCGTGGTTATGACGTTCAAGACTTGGCAGAAAACTGTCAGTTTGAAGAAGTTGCGTATCTCATTTTCTTTGGTGAATTGCCAACAACAGAACAACTAGCAGCATACAAAGCCAAACTCAAATCATTGCGTCAATTGCCGCAAGCATTGAAAGAAGTATTAGAACGTATTCCTGCTGACTCACACCCAATGGATGTGATGCGTACAGGCGTTTCAATGTTAGGTAACCTTGAAACTGAAAAATCATTCGATGAACAACAAGATGTTGCAGATCGTATTTTGGCAACGCTTCCTGCGATCATCTGCTACTGGTATCGCTTCAGCCATGATGGCGTACGTGTAGAAGAAAACACCGATGATGATTCAATCGGTGCTCAATTCTTACATTTACTGCGTGGCGAAAAACCAAATGAATTGCATGAGCAAGTGATGAACGTATCACTGATTCTCTATGCAGAGCATGAGTTTAACGCTTCAACATTTACAGCACGTGTATGTGCATCAACATTGTCGGATATGCATTCATGCATCACAGGTGCAATTGGTTCACTTCGTGGCCCATTACATGGCGGTGCAAACGAAGCTGCAATGGAAATGATTGAAAACTGGACGTCTCCAGAAGAAGCTGAGCGAGAAATGCTAGGCAAACTTGAGCGTAAAGAAAAGATCATGGGCTTTGGTCATGCGATTTACAAAGATAACGATCCACGTAATGGCATTATCAAGAAATGGTCTGAACGCCTAGCAAAAGACGTCGGTGATACTGTACTTTATCCTGTATCAGTGCGCTGTGAAGAAGTGATGTGGCGTGAGAAGAAATTATTCTGTAATGCTGATTTCTTCCATGCATCTGCATATCATTTCATGGATATTGCAACCAAGTTGTTCACGCCAATCTTTGTAATGTCACGTGTAACAGGTTGGGCTGCGCATGTAATGGAGCAGCGTGCGGACAATCGTATTATTCGCCCAAGTGCGGACTATACAGGTCCGGAATTACGTAAAGTTGTGCCAATTGCAGAGCGTTCTGCAGCATAATTTTAAGTGTAATAAAAAAGCCTCAAAAGAGGCTTTTTTATTATTTGTTATTTAATTTAACAATCTATTTGGTTAGTAAAACTGGATCTTCAACGCTATATCCTGTTTCAAATGGAATCCCTAGATATTTAACAGTTACTAAATAAAAAGGCTTTTGCACTACACGATAAGTTTTAGAGATTTTTAAACCTTCTTTATAGGTCTCAGCCTTTTGTACAGCGCTTTTATACTGCGAATTTTTAACACGATATTGATAGGTCCATTTATCAATGGTTTCAGTGGGGTCATACCATGATTTTGCAGTGCCATTCATGGTTGTTAATACCTGTATTCGAGCATTATTGTTATTTACTGGTGTTAATTTGACTAAACGTTTTTTTATTTTCGCGATTTCTTTATTAAACTGGGTGCTGTCTTGATCGTAATCAATCCGTTTTGTCTTTGGATTAATATACAAAGACTTCACTGTAATTAATTGCGTCGGTTTTTTGCTATCTAATTGATAATAATATAATTGTGGTAAACGACCACGACCATCTTCAAAATGACGCATTAAATAGATTTTTTGGTCTTTTTTATCAAAACCTAAAACCTCAATGGTTTGAGGGCCGCCTACCGTCGCGAAAGCAGAGCAGGAAAGTAGGGTGCTAATTGCGAATGCATTGAAATGACGTAGCTGCATTTTCTTGTCCTGATAAGTAAATTCCTCAATACAGTATGCGATGCAAAATGATATTTAAATATGAAGATTATGTATGTTTTATTCTGCATTTAAGATGTCTAATACACTGTGAGCAACATTTTCAGTTAACTGCTCTAAGCGTTCTAAAGCCGTACCCAAAATAAAATAATGATAATTATAGATACGACCATCATGTAAAATTGAAATATAAAATGTTCCTTCGGGTTTTTCTACGGTTGCACTGCCACCGGGTTTGAGTAATCCAGTGCAGGCCACCACGAAGTCCGCATGTAAAAATAGTTGTTGTCCTTGCTCAGCCATCGCTTGAGTCACTTCTGCGGATTCGGCCGTAAATTTTTCTATTAGTAAAGGATCTACTTTTAAAATTTCACGTTTGATCGATGGATCATAGCTCACTAGTCCACCTAATAAGATATCTGCACCACTATTCTTATAAATTGAAAATTGACTACATAAATAACCAGAGCTTGCACTCTCGATAAACGCGATGGTCATGGATTTTTGTTCTAAAGCATCGCAACACTGTTTAAGCACGTGCTTACCCCAAAGTAGAATGGTGAATGATCATTAGTATTCTTAAAATTTTAGCATTGATTTCGCTCGTCTGTAATTTCACTAAAAGTCTAAGTTGGTACTGTGTGTGTTGTGGAATTCACGAAAATAGCGTGATTGTTTAGAAGCTGTACGAAAATATGAAATAAAGGTTTCTTCGGAAGGAAAACGATGTTAAAACTTAAAATAAAGAGCGTAACAAAAGTAGGTTTATTTCAATGAAAACGACTGTTAAATATGTAGTATTAAAAAGCCTAGACTATCAATTGGGCACGCCACTTTTTCAAGAAGAATTAGACGCAGATAGCCTGTATTTTGATCAAATTCCGGCTGTAATTCAGTATCAAAATCATCAATTCAAAGTGAAAAGCAAAGAGTTAAAGCGTGTTTATTTGGCGGAAGAAAATGAAGACATGCAAACCATTATTGTGAAAGTACTTGCCGTTTAATTTCGATCAATTTGTAGTATTAAAAATACAGTTCTCATTGAGTTGGGAGCTGTTTTTTTTGTATTTGACAGACTCAAATTTATATATAAATCTAGATTTAAAGGAGATATGTATTTTTAATGACCACTTGATCGTGTCGTCTTCGCTATTCGACTAACAGCTATTTAATCCCCCAGATATTATTTAGTATAATTTATCTGTTTTTTCATGGGGGGAAGAAATGATGGACTTATTTAAATTTCTAAAAAGCTTTAATACAACGGGCACTTATCTTTTAATTTCAACGATTTCGCTAGTATGCTTAGTTGTGTATTTCTATTTTATTAATCCAAAATGATCTAAGTTGGTTACCAACATCTTTGGCTTTAAATAAAAAGCTTAGTAAATAAAACTACATAATTAAATTTTTTATCAAAAATATTGATATAAATTTTTGAATAAATTTAAAATAGAGCTGATGGTTTTAATTCATTTGTGTATGGGTAAAGCCAAAACGATAGCAAAGTTTTTCTGTGCAAGATGTTATGAAAGAAGAAGCGCCACGTACGAAAGATTTTGGACGTAGGTTTGTTCATCTAGGAATTATATTGCGGAATAAGACCTTACCGGTAGGTTTGTGCAACAAAGCCTTTAACGATATAAAAACTTTAATTTTTTAAAATTGTAAAAAAATAACTTTTAAGACTTTTAGGTTATGTATTTTAATTAAACTTAACAATGGTTTAGCTAGATATTTAAAATGGATAAAATTAATATCTTTAATTTACATTAATTTTTTATTTTTTGAACTATTTCGCACTTTTTAAATTTATACAATTTAGTTAGATTTATAGAACAACAATTCTATATCGAGCAATCAAAATGCCCAATCTATATGATCATAATGTTTTAAGGCAGATCTATGATTTTATAGTCGAACGGGAAGGATTCGAAAAATTAACACCCTATAACCAAGCTATGGAGTTTTTCAAAGAACTTTCTCAAGGAGATCAATCGGACGTCATACAAACGGAGCCAAATATCCTTTATGGAAAATTTGGGAGCATATCTAAAATCAATCTTAGATTAGTACCCTTATTTCGAGAAAAGGATAAGTTCTTAAAATGGGCTTATGAGCAACTAAACTAACTAAATAACTTACTAAGTATTGCTAAAGAGTATGAAATACTAAGTATTACTAAAGAGTATGAAATAACAAACTCAAACATTAGGAATAAAAAATGACTAACAATGCCAGTGGTATAGTGAAATGGTTCAATGAAGGTAAGGGATTTGGATTTATACAATCTGATAGTGGTGAAGATTTATTTGCACACTACAGTGAAATAAACATGAGCGGCTATAAAGCACTTAAAGAAGGCCAGCGTGTACAAATTGAAATTACTCAAGGAAAAAAAGGCCGACAAGCTAGCAATATCACAGTTGTGTAAGGCAACTGTGTTGGGTTGTTAACCGCAGTTAATAAACATAAAAATTTAGCCGTAAAAATTTTTTTGAGCTTTGTTCACATGGGTACAAGCTTCAAAATACTTATTACAATATTTTTCTTTAGTTTAATCGTTATTTGCTTTGTAGTTCATACGGAAAACAAGGAAATAAGGTTAAGTGAAATGAAACGATTGGTTAAATAATATTTTATGTTATTAAATTTAAATAATTAATTTAATATATCAAGGGCCATTAAAATGTTACAACTTATAAAATGTATGATTAGTATACATAGTGAGATGGTTACACGAAAGTGCTTTGATGGAAATTTAATTTTTTTGTCAGAGTTGTTTAAAAGTAAAGAAATAACGACTCAAAATAATTTAAAGTTTCAGAAAATCCCGCTAGGAAGTAGCGGGATTTTTTTGTTGACTATATGACAGACAAAGTACAGGCAAAACACGACTTAGAAATTTACATAAAGTATTGCAATGATTATCACACAAATATTGGATAGCTAGCAGGAAGAGAATATAAAAATCACAAATATAAATAAAATTGAAATAAGGTTAGGTGAATATTAATATATCTGATATAGTGTGTTTGATCGAATCCGTAAGCGGAACGGTAGTGTTTGAGTTGTTAACGGAATTGCGTATTCCCTCCATTCTGATGTTCAAGCATCAAATTCAAACAGTTAACGCATAGCATGAATTCGCATCATGCCGATCAAGGGAGGCCTGCAGCTATCCGTGGGTTTTCCTTAAATCATATTTTTAAGATAATGATTTAATTTTTATATCTTTTCTTAAATTTCATAGCTACTGTAAATATCATAAGTTTAAATTTTTCTTAAGTGAACAATCTCCAAAATTAAAGTTGGTTTTATTTTTAATACTATTCTGTTTACAAAAGCTCATTATATGAGTCAATAAATGAACATATCTAACGGCTGGACTACTGCTTCAGCAACTAACGGCGATGAAATTCGTGTGAATATTATTCCGTTAAAAAAAATTCAAAGCAATTTGAATGGTAAAACTTTAGTTGAAGTTGCTAAACAAGTTGTCCTAGAGTCAGGACAAAAGCTAACTTTAAATATTGATGGTAAATCTTTTTATACAGAACTAAATAAACTATATAAATTGTATTTTTAAACTCTCACTCTTAAACCTGAACAACTTAGAGCTAAAATTTTTTAATTAAATTATTTATAAATTAATTATTTATTTTCTTAATTTTTTCAAGAACTCTATATTAAATATTATTAAAGGAAATTATTATGTCAAATTTAACTACAGGCACTGTTAAGTGGTTTAACGATACTAAAGGCTTCGGTTTCATCGCGGCTGATAACGGCGAAGAAGTTTTTGCTCATTTTTCTCAAATCATTTCAGGTGGTTTCAAATCACTTGCTGAAGGTCAGCGTGTACAATTTAGCGTATCAAGAGGTCAACGTGGTTTCCAAGCGAGTGAAATCGTTGGGATTGATGGCTAATACATGGAAACTTTATTAAACAAAGTAATGTTAGATGTGGTTGATCAACATGGCGCTGTCTATACACTAGAAGCTATGTGCGAAAAGTCATCTGATGAGCCAAATAGTTTTGGGGATTGCGTCCGTTATCTAAATATAGATGATGAAATAATTAAGCCTAGCTTTGATATGCATTTCTACAGTGATAAAACTGGAAAAATATTTAAGTTATTTTAATTTTTACATGCAATTAAATTAACCTCCTCCGGGAGGTTTTTTATTGGGTGAAATATGGAGCCTGATGTATATAAAGCGCTAACCAAAAAGATACGTCCCAAAAAGAAACCACGCACCAGGCCTTTACCTAAAGCCAGTGAAAAATACTTAGAAGCATTCGAGAGGTTAAAAGAAATATTAGACCGGATGGAAATGAAGTATGAGGAGTACTTTCATTTCAAAAGTACCAAACATTGGCGTTTTGATTTACACCTCATCGAACATCGCATGCTAATTGAAATAGCAACTGGTCCATGGTCTGGAGGTCGCAAGGGTAAACTAGCAACAAAGGCTTGGAGTATGGATCGTTATGACCATGCTGAAGAATTGGGGTATCGATTTCACAGATTTGAACTTGCAGATATCAATATGGGGCGGGCAAAGGCCTGACTAAAAGCTTAAAAAAAACATGAGTTATCTTAAATTAGATATTTCAAAGCATATTGTTTCAGGATGTTAGATTACTTTAATTTTCTCATAATAACCGTTAGTTTGGGATTCCAACCTTAACAATTATGAGAAGAAAGTCATGAATAAAAATTTTGAATTACATGTTTTAAGCCAGATTTATGATTTTCTGATAGAGCGAACTGAACATTCACAGCAAGGTTTGCATAACAAGGTTCTGGAGTTTTTCAAAGAACTTAATTTAGGTAATGACAATGATTTTGAAATTGTTGATCCTAAAAAGATTGCGGGTAAATTTGGAGCAGTGAGTTTTATTCACTTAATCAATGTACCAAACTTTCATGATAAAGATAAATTTTTAAAATGGGCATACACGCAGTTGAATCGATAGTTTATATTAATTAGCTTTAAAGATATATTTTGAATACATATTTTGATTAAAGTGCTTTATAATTTACTGGCTCATATCAGCGCAAATGAATTGGGTGAAGCCCCACATGTATATGTGGGGCTTTTTTCATTCAATTTATGGAAAGTGTGAATGATCGAATATTACAATCTATATCTGATTATTACCTTAATATGAGAGAAATTTATCACTTTTGTGCGTAATTGCGAAATAAAACAAGAACTTGATTCACATAGATCTAACAGTTGTATCCTCATATTTAAGGATTATTGGTTATATTGAATATGCTTGTTAATTAATATTTACAGCAATTTCTAAACTTATAATTACTTAAAGGAAATATGAATGTCTAATTTAACAAACGGGACAGTGAAGTGGTTCAACGGTACAAAAGGTTTTGGATTTATTGCTTCCGATACTGGTGAAGAATTATTTGCACACTATAGTGAAGTACGAATCGATGGCTATAAAATACTAGAGGAAGGTCAGCGCGTAATGTTTGAAATTACAAATGGCAAGAAAGGCAAGCAAGCCAGCAATATCCAAATTCTCTAAAAAAATATTTACTAAACATGTAATGACATGTCATGTCTTGACCCGTCAATAATTGACGGGTTTTTGTCATTAATTGCCATTAAGTTTTAATATTTAAATGCTTAATTTAATTAAATGAAAACTACATGATAAGAGCAATAAAAAATGGCCTTTACAAGACTACAAGTACTGATTGGCGGACTAATTATAAGTGTGTTGATTTCTTCTGTGTGGATTTACCATGAAAAGAAGAAACAACGACGGGAAGAAATTCAAAAAATCATCATCGAAGCTAGAGCAGGATTAAGTCACGCTCAATAATAGGAGCTAAACTTATGGAATACTTTAGACCATTCCCACCTTTAGAACTAATTGATCAGGCTGAGGAGGAGGAGGACGCTATACGTCTAGCGCCAGCACAAGAATTACTGGCCTGCGTGAAATTTAATTATTTGTATGTAGGGATAACTTCATAATCTAGACAATCATTAATTTATGAAAATCTTTATTTAAGGACTTTCTTATTATTTATCTCATCAATGATTTTCATAAATTTACACAGTAATCGTCATGCTTTGTTAGTGTAGAGTTTTAACACATATATAGGCCTAAAGTATGAAAACGTTAGCCATTATAAGCGTGGTATTCGTATTGGGGCTGGTAGGTTGCCAGCAAAAAGACAGCAATGAAAATGAAGAGACGACAACACCTCATACATTAGATAAAGACTAACTTCCTCCAATGATTATTACAGCAGATATGAAAAAACCCTCATTAAGAGGGTTTTTTAGGATTAGGGTTTTAAGCTTCAATCCAATTATCTTTAACTTCTTGAGAGTCTTTAGTCAGTACAATTTTATTGTCTGTAATTTCACCAACCCATGAAACTGGAATTAAGTGGTGATGACCATCACCATGCTTAGTCAGTTTAATTTGATCCGAACCTTGCAAGTGGTCTACTTCACCAACTTTAGTCCCACATGAAGCAATTACATCTGCATGGCTCTTAATATTTTCAACATTAATAGTAGTCATTAGAATATTATCCTATTTCAATGTGAGTGAGCATTCAGCCTATAGTAAATAGACGCTGATATCAGGGATTGAAATAGAAGGGATACAAAGGGCCTTATATTCTTACGTTCATGGCCAGATAAATTACATTGTATTATTTAGAAATAAGTCCCCATGATGGGGACTTATTGGATTATTACTTATGCTTAGTCTTAATCAGATCTGATAAATCAAAACCGATGGATTTTGCATAATCTAAGTATTCATCAACTGTGGCCTGGTCAGGGTTAGCAGTTCTGCTGAGTACCCAAAGATATTTTTTATTTGGTGACCCAACTAATGCAGTTTGATAGTCATCATCAATTTTTAGAACCCAATAATCACCACGGCCTACTGGCAACCAACGAATTGCTTTTGGTAAAAAGCTCACTTTAAGTTTCGAGTTGGCTGGCGCATTCTGAACATATGCTTCACCAATTGATTGGTTAAGTTTGCCGTCTGCACTATAGCAACTATTATCTACTTTCACGTTACCATTTTCATTTAAAGAATATTTAGCAGTGACGTTGTAATCACATTTGTTCTGGAAATATAGCGGCTTACGTGCAATTTCATGCCATGTACCAAGATATTTATTTAAATCTACCTTTGATACCGCTTGGACTTCCGTAGTGTTTGCATTTGCAGTTGAGAGCATTGAACCAGCTATAAGTACTGCACCACCAGCTAAAAGGAGCTTACGGGTTTTTGAATTCATGTTATAAGCCTACTTTAATTTGAAAGTGAATTAATTACTATAAATTGCTTTTAAGGTCATTTTGTTTTTTTATGTATTAAGTATTTGATCTTTAATCATTGTTTAACTTTTCAAGTTTTATTAATCCTTTTACTACCATTTTTAACAGATAAAATAATATTACTTATATAAGCCCAAAAACTAAGTGAAAAAATGCTTACATTAAGCAAAATTATAATTACTTTCTAAGAACTCACTTACTTCTAAAGCACTTCAAGAGAGTATTGAATAAGAAAATTAATTGACGAAATAAATAGTTTAGTAATGGTCTTAATTTGCTTTACTACTTAATATTGGATTATATATCTAAAAATATGATAACATGCTCAAACTCTAAACAACGGCTTTGAACGAGTCAGCTTTAAATTTTCAAACGAAAATGAAAATGCCAGCACTTTTCAATAAAAGCCTGTTTCTTTCGCAAGTAGCGGATATCTCTTTGATCAATTTAGATCTGTCTTACAAATAAAACGGAATAGGGAAGGTATGTCTTCATTGAAACCGTCATGGTATTCCAATGTGAATCCAAATGTGTTTATTAGCACAGTTGTTATTATCGGCATTTTTATTGCCATTGTATTTTTAGCTCCCAATGCTTTTGATTTAATAACTAAACAACTGAATCAATGGGTTACAAACTCATTCAGTTGGTTCTATGTACTATCTGTAGCCATTTTTCTCTTAGTGCTTATTTATATTGCCTGTTCAAATATGGGTAAAATTAAACTTGGTTTAGACCATAGCCAGCCAAAGTTTAGTAATAGCTCTTGGTTCGCTATGCTATTTACAGCTGGTATGGGCATTGGCTTAATGTTCTTCGGTGTCGCGGAACCAGTGATGCACTATGTTTCACCTCCAACTGGTGAGCCTGAAACAATTCAATCAGCGCAGCAAGCCATGCGTGTAACATTCTTTCATTGGGGACTTCATGCTTGGGCAATTTACACAATTGTGGGCTTAGCTTTAGCTTACTTTGCATATAGACATAATCTACCTCTTAAGATTCGCTCTGCTTTATATCCTCTTATTGGAAAGAAAATTTATGGTCCAATTGGTGATGGTGTGGATACTTTTGCGACCATCGGTACAGTATTTGGTGTCGCAACAACATTAGGTTTTGGTGTAACCCAAATTAACTCTGGCTTAAATTATTTATTCGGAATTGAATATTCAACGACGACGCAGCTTATTTTAATTGTCATTGTTACAGCTATGGCATCTTTATCTGTATTTATAGGCTTAGACAAGGGTATTAAACGATTATCAGAGATTAATCTGGGCTTAGCTTTAGTGCTGTTGCTATTTGTATTTTTTGCTAGTTCAAGCATTTTTATATTGCAAACGACTATCCAAAACACGGGGCAATACATTTCAAATTTGTTCAATATGACCTTTAATTTATATGCCTACCAGTCTGATGGTTGGATCGGTGGTTGGACAATTATGTACTGGGCATGGTGGATTTCATGGTCGCCATTCGTAGGTATGTTTATTGCGCGTGTGTCTGAAGGACGTACTATTCGTGAGTTTATTGTAGGGGTTTTACTTATTCCAACAGGCTTCACGCTGATCTGGATGGGAGTCATGGGGAATGCTGCACTCTATAGTATTTTAAACGAAGCGAACACCTCGCTGATTTCTGCAGTGCAACGAGATTCATCCGTTGCATTATTTGAATATTTAGGGACCTTGCCATTCTCAGGTGTGATGAGTTTTGTGGCGACCATTCTGGTCATGTTGTTTTTTGTGACATCGGCAGACTCTGGGGCTTTAGTTACAGACTATCTAACTGCAAAATCTGAAAACTCTCCAACTTGGCAGCGATTGTTTTGGACAACGTTAATGGCTGTACTTGCGATTGTTTTGTTGTTTGCAGGAGGTTTAGGAGCTTTGCAATCTGCAACAATGTTGAGTGCATTACCATTCACCTTCGTAATGCTTTTAATTTGCTGGGGCTTAGTCAAGGCTCTACATTTAGATGCAACCAAGATGCAAGCATTACAGGATGCACGTATTACACCTAGAGCAATTCATAATCCAAGAAGTTGGCAGCAACGTTTAGGATTGATTATGCATTATCCGCATACACGTGAAGAAGTTGAACAGTATATTGATACAACGGTAAGCCAGGCATTTTCAAATCTACAGAAAGAGTTTAAGCGTCGTCATTTAGATGTGACGGTAAACACGATAGATGATGGCTTGCAGCTACGTGTAAACCATCAAGATGAGATTAACTTTATCTACCAAGTGGTTGTCCAAGAAAAAAATACACCAAGCTTTATGATTGATTCAGCAGAAATTACGCAAGATTATCAAGCTGAAGTATTTTTGAGAGAAGGTGGTCAAAATTATGACATCATCGAATGGACGCAAGAAGATATTTTGCAAGATGTTATTGATCAATACGAACGTCATCTACATTTTTTAAATCTAGTTCGAACCAAGAACCAATAGATAAAAAAACCGCCCAGAAGGGCGGTTTTTTTATTCTTAGTTAAATTAAGCAGGTATAGAAGCAACTTTATCTTCACGATCCCAATAACGGTGATTCTGTATCGTTGTTTTAAATTGATCACTGACATCTTTGAAACTTTGTGAAGTGAAAAGCGCAGCATCTTGAGTCAGATTAAGCTCTTTAATTAAAGCTTCTTTATCACCCAATAAAACTATAGGTTTTAGATGCTTAAATGTTTCCATTACATAATGTTTAGCTACACCATCATTCAGAAATTCATCTAGATTATCACCATCAATAACAACGACAGCATCGTAGGTAACCGAAGGTTCGCCATTCTGACGTCCATCAACTGCAATTTCTTTACCATCGTTAGATATCACCGGCGCGGCATTTGGTGCTAATACTTCTACTACAGCGCTTTCTGATTCGCCCCAAGTCTTAATTGCATCGATAGAGGAAGCATTAGCGCCGTTGTGCACCAACAGAGCAATTTTTCGTTGCTTAATATCAGATGCAGGGTATGCCAATGTACTTAAGTGACTAGATTTAGCGACGGTAGCTTTCTTAACCGATTTATTTTGCTTAGTCGGAGCATCTAACCCCAATTCCTTTGCTACAAATTGAGCTAAATCCAAGTCAATATTTGCAAGCACCTCATTTACAACTCGTTCCCTAATTTCAACAGCTTTCACTTTTGAGAGTTCAAATGCATAGGCATCCTTTATATGTTGCTGTTCGTGCTTAGCAAGACTTTGGTAATGCATGGTCGCTTGCGAGAAATAATCTGCGAAGCTTTCTGGTCTAATTCTTAACTTGCTGCCTTGGATTTGTTCAGGATGGGTCCGAAATGCATGCGGATCATTATTAGATTCTCTAGGCCAATTTTCATCTACAGAGTTAGGCTCATAATTCGCTTTACCTTTATAGACTTCATGGTTTGCATAGCCGCCACGTCGATTGGTATGGAAAGGGCAGACCGGTTTATTAATTGGAATTTGATTAAAGTTTGCAGTACCTAAACGGTGCAAATGGGTATCTGTATAGCTGAACAAACGACCTTGTAATAAAGGATCATTACTAAAATCAATTCCTGAAACAATATTGGCTGGACTGAAAGCAACTTGCTCTGTTTCAGCGAAGAAATCATCTGTATTTCGATTTAGAGTAAATTTACCTAGTGGAGTAATAGGTACGAGCTCTTCAGGTACCAGCTTTGTAGCATCTAAAACATCAAAGTCCCATTGAGCCGCTTCTTCTTCAGTAAAGATCTGTGCCCCTAATTCCCACTCAGGATAATTGCCACGTTCAATGGCATCCCATAGATCGCGACGATGGAAGTCGGGATCTTTACCATTAAGCTTTAAGGCCTCATCCCAAACGACTTGGGCAACACCTTGTTTCGGTGTCCAGTGGAATTTAACCAAATGCGCCTGATTTTCTTTATTGATTAATCTGAAGGTATGTACACCAAAACCTTGAATCGATCGTAAATTCCGTGGGATAGCACGATCTGACATCACCCAGGTTGTCATATGAGAGGCTTCGGTATTTAAAGAAATAAAATCCCAAAAAGTATCATGCGCAGATTGACCGGTTGGAACTTCATTCGGATCTTCAGGCTTTACAGCGTGGACAAAGTCAGGGAACTTGATTGCGTCCTGAATAAAAAATACAGGAATGTTATTACCGACTAAATCGTAGTTTCCATCTTCGGTATAAAATTTGATAGAAAATCCGCGTACATCACGGACTACATCAGCTGAGCCGCGTCCGCCTTGTACTGTAGAAATTCTGACAAAGATTGGTGTTGGATTTTGAGTATTAGTCAAAAATTTAGCCTTAGTCCATTTTTCGTTGCCTTCATAAGCTTCAAAATAACCATGCGCTCCAACACCACGAGCATGCACAACACGCTCAGGGATACGTTCACGGTCAAAGTGAATTAACTTATCTCGTAAGAGAAAATCTTCTAACAGAGTAGGACCAGTCTGATTTATTTTTAAACTGTTTTGATTGTCAGCTACAGGTACACCCAAAGATGAGGTCAGTGTTTTACCTTTAGGGTCTACATATGCCTCTTTTTCAAACTGATCAATTTTAGGATTATTTGATTTTTTCATGAGCTACATCCCTTTGTCTGATGTTATTTAGTACATGTGCTAGATAAGGTTTTGCTATTGCATAAAGCTAATATAGACAATAAAGATGCTCGGCAAATTTAAAGTAAAAAAATTGTCTATTTTGTGTTCAATCTGAGGGTTGAATAGAGTTGCTTTCACAATAAAAAGCAGATTCAGCCCAGCGGTCACATTTGCAGCGGGGGCACTGAGCATTTAGAGAACTAATAAATTGTGTTTGACCACACAGCATGCACGAATAGTATGTTTTAGAATCAAAACGCTGTGCTTTTTGGTAGTGATCAGGAAAAATTGGTAGTCCCCATTTAATATTATCCTTGGCATAAGGGATTACACTTAGACACCCATCTGTTTCAAGTAAGGCTGATTTGACTTGCCCTAAGTGTTCTATTTTGTTTTGCCTTAACTCAGCAAAAAATTCGTCATATGAATACTTTTCCTGTTTGATATCTTCAACAATCAATAAGCCATCTTTAACGATATACATTGGCCTACCTTCTAACATGGTTTCAAATGAATCTGATTTCATGATGAGGTATGTAGTTAATCTATAGAGAAGAATAATGACTGCAAATACAATGAGTGCTTGAATGATGGGGATATCATCATTAAACATGGGGTCGCCTGCTGCAGATCCCAAACTTAAAATAATAGCTAACTCAAATACTGAAAGTTGCCTGACACCTCTTTTACCTGAAAATCTTAAAAAAATAATAATTAAGATAAACATAATGATGCATCGGAAAATAATTTCCAATGCAAAGTTAAAAGAGGTGTCATGCAGAATTATTTTTATGAAGTCCATATTTGATACAATTTATTAATTCTAGTTTTACATACATACAGGGTTAAATTTTATCCCAAGCATCCTTAATTGCATGCTTAGCATGTTCCCATTTCAAGCGAGAATCTGCTTTAAACTCTTCCCATTTGGTTTGTAAATCCGGCTCAGAATCTTCGAAACGCGCATTTTCACCGTATAAATGACGTTCGCGCTCACCAAGCTCATAAGCTGACCTTAGATCACGGTCATAATCTATATCTGGCACTTCGCGTTGCAGATCCCCATAGTACGGTCTATTGGAGTAATCCGTGCGCCAGTCATGATGTATTGGATGTTCATTTTGATGGTCGTTCATAGTAATAACTCCGATAAATTATTTAATAAATTGCAAAAGTAGTGATCCCTGAGCTACTTCTGCAAATAAAAATTAATGTTGTTACTTTGACTATTGGTCTTGCAGATCATTCTGCTGGCGCTGCTGATCAGATTGTTGATTTTGTTGATGTTGGGGTTGCTGCTGTTGTTGCTGATCATTCTGCTGACGCTGTTGATCAGACTGCTGATTTTGTTGGCGTTGGGGTTGCTGCTGCTGTTGCTGACCATTCTGCTGGCGCTGCTGATCAGATTGTTGATTTTGTTGATGTTGGGGTTGCTGCTGTTGTTGCTGATCATTCTGCTGACGCTGTTGATCAGACTGCTGATTTTGTTGGTTTTGAGGTTTTTGAGTATCGCCACGTTGGTGCTGTAAGCGAGTATCATTATTTTGATCTTGGTTATAATTAGACATAATACTGTTCCTTTAAAGATTAATTAGATAATCTACTCAATTACAGTAGATCATTTATTATTAACATGAATATTGCTAATATGATTATTAAAGATGTTACATAATCTTTATTAAGTTTCAATTTGTTTAAAAGTAAAACTTTAGGGGCTGTTTTATATACATAAATAGTCTTTTTTTAATTACATGAAACTAACAATAATAATTTTTTAATATTTTAGTGAGTGACTTGCATAGAGCTTTATATAGTATTTTTAATTTTTTGATAGGCTTACCTTTAGTTAAAATTTTGAAATTATAAAATTTTTTCTTAAAATAAATGCAATAGAAAAAAGTACCTACAGGTTTCTTTTTGTTTTCGGATCCTCCGCGCTTTAAAAGTCCAGTGCAAGAAATATAAATATCTGATTTAAATAATTTTTTTCCATTTATAATCATTTGAGTGGTTACTTCTGGGGATTCAGCAGTATATTTATCTATAAGTGATTGTTTTATATTTAAAATACGCTTCTTGAATAGTAAGTCATAACTAACAATAGAACCATCCAGAAGTATTCCAGAGTTTTTATCTTGTGAAATTCTATATGCTAAATAACCTGCACTCGCACTTTCAAATAGCGTTATCGATAGGGATTTTTTAGAAATAAAGTCAAAAATTGATTTCATATAAATTATCCTATGAATATTTTATAAAAGAATCATAATTGATATTTAAATATGAATATGTGAATTAAGTCACATCAAAAAAATGTTACTTTTTAAAAACTTGTTAAAAATTATGCTAAAGGTGTGTTTTATATATTAAAATTTTTAAAATATACATTGCGTTAAATTTTATTAAAAAAAATTAACAAATACTACTTATTTTCTGAACTATGGTTAAGAAGAATCATTTACCGCGTGAGAATTATAATGCCTACAGCAGTAAAAGAAAGAATCTTAAATTTAATAACCAAAGATCATCAGAAATATTTCGAAATTGTTGAGTTCTTCTTAGATGCTTCAATACCTAATTCTGCCAAAGAATTAAAGGCATTTAAGGTTTTAGAGAATGAAATTATAACTCTCGAACACATTGATGAGATGCCAAATGAGATAGACCATCTTGTCGATTGGATTCATCATAATAACCGTACACAGTGTGAATATTATAAAGAATATCTAGATAGAAGAAAGCAAGGTGGAGGAAGAGAGTATTTTTCATCAGTTAGTAAAGCTTATGAGTTTTTATACAAGGTTGCACCCACAAAAAAAGTGGATGGTTCATGGCTATATAGCTTTACTCAGTATTGGAATGATCCAGTATTTAGAGATTTTATTCAGATATATTTAGAGGAACTTGGTCTCGGTTCAGAAAAAGCCAATCACGTGAGAATGTACGACAACCTACTACTGGCACATGGTTTGAATCAACTATCTTTAAACTTATCTGATGCCTATTACCATCAGGCAGCAATACAGCTTGCGCTTGCATATGCACCTTCAGAGTTTATACCAGAGATAGCAGGTTTTAATTTAGGCTATGAACAACTTCCTTTACATTTGCTAATTAGCAATTACGAGTTAAAAGAACTTGGAATTGATGCACACTATTTTAATGTTCATATCACGATAGATAATTTTGATAATGGGCATGCGCAGCTTGCGACCAATGCCATTAAAAAACTTTCTACAAGGTACAGATCTAAAGAAGAGTTCATTCGTAAACTCAAAATCGGCTATCTCCTAAATAACAAAGGAATGAGTTCAGTTCAGATAATTAAAAATTTAAGCACTGAAAAGATGGTTCTAGAAATATTTAAGAAAAAGGCGATCGTTGGTAAACATATGCATAGTAATAAATGTATGTTTAACAATAGAACGACGAATGAATGGCTGTCTGAAGATGATAGTGTTGAAGAGTTTATTTTTGAGCTTGTACGTATGGGCTGGATAAAATTGAATCGACCACCTGAAGAGAGTAGATTTTGGCAGATGATTCACGACGAAGATGGTAAAATGTTTGGAGTGTTTAATGCTGTTGAAAAAACTTTTATTTATGATTGGATTGCTGGCAAATCTATAGATCCTAAGCAAAATCAAGTGAATAATGAGTATGTGAAAAACTTCCTAGAGACCAATTCATTTAATTATTTAGCTAACTATGAAATGGCTGAGCTTAAGAAACAATTTGATGGAAATACGAATACAGGATATAAGATCAACAAACTTCTAAAGTATTTAGCGCCTCATATGCATCATCAAGAAATTGGTTTATGGAGTACCCAACGTATTGTTGAATGTTTATTTCCATCTCTAGCTCGTCAATAAAATGAATGTTCAAAAAGTTTTATAACTTTTATCGTTAATAACAACCGCCTGCGGGCGGTTTTTTACTAATATGTGATAATTCTAAAGATAAAAATAAACACATGTTTATTAATAAAAAAATAAAATAATGCTTAGTTTTTTGTAAAAGTATACAAATTTTGAAATAATTTAATTAAAATAAATTTGTATACTCGCCATATCCTAACCAAGCCTTTTAGATGCAAAAGTATACAACTCTGAAAAGTTTATAACCTATTGTAAATACAAAGGAATACAGCTTGATGCTTAACATTCCAATCCATTCCAAACTCGGTGGATTCTACTTTTTCTATAACACACCTGTAGGGTTTTTAAATTTAATATATCAATAATAAACAATGAGTTATAGTTAAAATAACAGGGTGTTTATAGCTTAAAAACTTGGCTTGTAGACTATTTGTAGACTGTTGCAAATGGTGTTTAAATTAAGCATCAATAATTTTAGATGCAACCATGAAGCTAAATAAATCTAATGTTGACGCAATAACATTAACAGAAAAAGGTCAAAAAATTTATCGTGACCAAGATCTAATAGGTTTCGCTGTTCGCGCTACAACAAAGAGTAAATCTTACATTATCGAACGACGTTTTAATGGTGAACTCTTCCGAGTTACACTAGGCAAAACTTCAGACTTACCAGCCGCTGCAGCTCGTGCAAAGGCTCAGCTTATATTGGCGCAGATTGCAAATGGAACGTACAAAGCAACTTTGAAGGGTGCAGTCAAAGATAATCCATTAGACATTACAGTAGCAGAAGCATTAAGCATTTATATCAGCCGAAATGATTTTAGGCCTAAGACGATACGACAATATAAAAAGTACTTTGATCTATATTTGGGTTGGTCAAATAGAAAGTTATTTGAAATTACCAAAGACGAGCTTTTGAATAAATTTTTAGAAGTCTCTGAAAAAAGTCCTTCTGCAGCAAATGGGTCAATATCTCTTTTGGGTACACTATGGAAATATATGCACGTCGTTTATTCGACAGATGAAAAACCCATCCTGAAATCTAACCCTGTAGACGTCATTGCTGTAACAAAAGGGTGGAATGTACTTCAGCGTAGAGAAAAATATCTTCATAAGGATGTGATTTTTAAATATTACAATGCTGTGCTGAATTATCAGGATGAACTGAATTTAGAAAATACGGCTCGTTCTAATACCAATAGAGATATTATTTTATTCGCGATGTACACAGGCTGTAGACGCCAAGAGGTTTGTGGTCTCAGCTGGGCAGATGTTAATTTCAAGAATGGTACTGTGTTATTCCGGGATACTAAAAATGGTACCGACCATCTTTTTCCAATAGGTGACCACTTGCTGTCAATCCTAAAAGATCGATATTTACTAAGAGAAAATGATTGGGTTTTTCCTGCAACCAAAATGCCTACTTCTTCAAATGTTCATGCCACTAAGGTGGATACATTATTGAAGCGAGTTGGAGATGAAGTGGATTTCTATGTATCTATGCATGACTTCCGACGTACCTTTGCGACGATCTGCAACCTATTAAGATTCAACATCTATGTAACAAAACGTCTTCTTAACCATACAGCTAAGCCAAGAATTGATGTAACTGGTGGTTATGTTCAAATTCCAATGGAAGAACTTCGTGCTTCAATGAATATGGTTGAGGCTGTATATCAAGGAAAAATCGATTGCTTCAATTATGAGAGCGTTTGGAGTGAGAGACTAAAACAAATAAAGGCAGGGTAATCCTGCCTTTATATTATGCATATTGTGCTGTGGAATTTACTGTCTTGCTTTCCTCAAAAGCCAGCACATCTGACTTTTTATATGCAACACGTCGTCCAATCTTTTTAAATGGCAAGGTGTTTGATTCACAGCGCATTTTTGCCAAAGTCCACGGTGAGCAATCCAAATATAATGCTACAACTTCTTGAGGGAAGTTTTGTTCCAATGGCGCGGCAATAAAGCGTTTCAATACTTCTTGACGGTCATTTTCATCAGCTTTATTTAACGTTTTAAGAGCCATTAATTTCTCCATGTCGCTTCTTTAAATTTCGCATCAGTAAGCAGCTCTTCAATTTCACCAGCACCTACATTGTTAAATATGTGAGTCATTTTTGCCCCGTATACAGTCAGTATTCGAGTCATAGACGAGTAGTTGAATTTCATTGGACAACCTCACTTGCTTGATTCTCAAGCTCGAAGCGGCGCTTTTTAACGTAGTCCATTAACTTTGGTTGTATTTCAGGACTACGCGCGGAAACATCAATTTCCAAGGCATCCAATGCAGTTAAGTCTGGTGCATTCTGAATCTGAACCATCAGTGAAGGGGGAGTTTTAATTTCAGCTTCTGCAGGTGCAAGCTCACGTAGGCGCTTATGAATAGCATCCAACAATGGTTTACGCTGTACTTCTGTCCAGTTGCGTGTATAGCCGGTAAGGGCGGTGGCTTCTTTAGGTGTTTGAGCATTTGTTGCACTGGTTATTAAATCTTTCAAAAGATTTTGATATTCATCATCTATTGATTCACTAGCTAACTTTTTATCTGCTACTAACTTTTCAGCCTCAACCTGCAAACGCTTGAGTTCTTCTACACTCAAGTTATGAGCGGTATGTTCTGGCTTAGGTGTATATTGCTCAGGATCTAGTTTAAGCAGCTTGTCCTCAGTTAACTTACATAGGTGCTGAGTGTGTTCACGTTCTAAATGACCATTTGCCATGAACACCGGACGTAATGCTAGTACCGCATCATTAGTGGTACAGGCATTAATTTGCATAGTGAACTTTTCAACCAGTTTCACTGGATCTGTTTCAATTTCTTCAACTGCAGATTGTTCGAATGTCTTTTCTTCAACATCATTTGATGTTTGAATTTGGCTATTTTCAGCTTCTGTAGCTAGTTCATTTTCCCAAGGCAATGATGTATCAGAGACAGGTTCTTCTTTATTTAAAGAGCCACCACTCACTGAAATCAATGCCTTAGCGTGAACTACTGCATTATCTTCATATAGATGAACTAAGCCACGAGTGAGTAATTCCAAGTCAGATGCAGAGTTTTTCCATTTGAATGATTTACTCAATTCAGCTGTTAAAAGTGATGGAGCAAAACATGGTGTGCCTTTTGCTGGTGCTTCGGATATGGCTTCTGGAACTTGCATAGTACCAATGGCCATATATACGACAGCAATGCGGAATTCATGGTCAGGGTCAAAGAAAACAGTCGCAGGGAAGTTGCGAATGCTATCAAAATCTAAATCAGATCCAGTATGACGACATTCAATATTTTGGCCTGCAGCCATGGCAGCAAATGCTTCTTGTCCGTTTAAGATAATCATGAATTTACTCCCGCTTTAGCAATTTGATCTATTTCCTGTTTTACTTCTTGAATTTTCGATACATCGATCTGCATCAGCGAATCTATACCTAGATGTTCGCATACAGTTTTTGTATCTAATCCACGCTCATCAATGAATGCTAATAGATCATCACGTTGCGCATCTGATATGCCATTAAATTCAGGAGGACTGATCCACGTTTCTTTATGCTTATCAAAGGTACAATTTAGTTCTTTGGCTTTGAGTAGCATGGATTGGCGCATGTTTTGGTAATACATATGACTCTTATCAAGAGACTCAGTTAACTGGTTTAGGTCACTGGCATATAGTGCTTCATCACAGCTTTGTTTCCAGTTTTCCAAGTCTTCAAGTGCTTTAGCTGAAGCCAATTGCGCAGGGGTTAATGTATTGATGTGTGCCTTAGCTGCTGAAATTAATTGTGCTAAAAACATCGGTTCTGTTTTTAAGTCAGGTACCCAAACTTCACCAGTTTCTCCACCAAGAGCACCTGAGTTTTTTGCATGGTGAGTAGGAGATGGTTTGAAATTGATGACACGAGCATTCTTACCTTCGCCAGTAGTGACAGTAGTCATGTAGCCCATCATATCTGCGATACGGTACAGCTCATTTCTATTCTTACCGCCTAAGTCAGGACGGTAGATGATCTGATCATTGTTTTGGTCCTCAGAGGCGTGAGCAATAAAAACAACATCCTTACCCATGCTGATTAGGGTGTTCACATACTGCTTGAATGTTTGATTGGCCAAACCTTGGGCTTTAAGTTTTAAAGCGCCATCTTTCTGCCGGTTGTTAGGATGAAGTAGTAGGTGGGTTTTAATGCATTCAAGCATCGCGCCTACTGTATCAATAACGACAGTGTTGTAAGGTGCTAAGTCTTGAGTTGTAAGACCTGCAACGTCAGCCCATTGTTGAACTGGAATTACTGCACCACGACGAAGTTCACCGGTACGATGAGCACCACGGTCGAAGTCAAAGGAAACAGCTTTATCAGCAGTAAAGCCTAAAGAGGATTTGCCGAGGCCTGGATCTGCATAGATGTAAGTGATGATGGCACTGACATTTAGTGCTTGGTCTGCCGGAATAATATTAATAGTCATTACACTTCTCCCAACAAACGATTTTTAATCATGTGCTGCACTAACATTTCATTGATGTTGCGGTGGTCGTTGTAGTCCGTGAAGTCTGGGAAAGGGTTACCGTATTCATCGGTGATGTGATCTACAGAGAGCTGGGTAATTTCAGCCGTATCAAATTCACTACCGGGTACACCGTAGCTGTCTTCAAATGGTTCAAAGTCAAAGCTTACGTCTAGGGTGAAGTTGTCTAAACGGATAACAGCACTACCTGAAGTTTTGGAAGTGAGTTCCATTGCAGCGACGGTAGTAACTTCAGGTATGCTTTTATGAAGGACTTGAGTGTTACTTAAAGCAGGCTTATAGGCACATGCTAAAACACCGATTGTTACTGTTGCAGCGACAAGTGTTACCTTGAGGCTATTGAAAGGGGTTAAGGTTTTGTTCATACTTATCTCGCAGTTTTCTGTAAAAGCGCATTAGATTTCTCAGGTCGGTGCGCTTTTTTGTTGTCTGTGAGATAAAGGTAAGATAACTTACCTAAATAGTCAATAGTTTGTAGTAATTAAACTTACCTTTAATTTTTTGGTAGGCAGAAGATGACTTACTTCTCTAAGAGAAAAATTTTTTTAAAGAATGCTCTTGGGGCATAAATTGTTTATGATAATGGCGCCGATGCAATGGCAATATTGGGAAATTGAATTGAATAATCTAGCTCTAGAACTTAATAACTCACAGGAACTCAGCACAGTTAATTATGCGAATTTTATGTGCGGATCTGTACAACCTGAGTTTAATTTCAATTATGTAAGTCTTTTCTCAAGTGCTGGAATTTCTGATTTTGGTTTACGACTTTTAGGTGGTACGTGTTTAGCAGCTTGCGAACTAGATGCAAATAGACGATTAGTTCATGAGGCAAATATATCTGGAAAAGTCTTTAGTGATATTAGAGAAGATAAGAATAAATTAGTGGAATATGTCCTCTCTCAGGGAAAAACTTTGGACTTGATTTTTGCCACGCCGCCATGTCAGAGCTTTAGTACAGCTAATTCAAGGAGAGGAAAGCTTAAGGACACTCATAGCGCGAGCTCCGATCCTAGAAATTTTTTATTTTTCGAAGCATTGGAGATATGTGGTAAGTTAAAACCAAAATTTATTGTGATTGAAAATGTTCCAAACTTTGGAAGACGTTTGTTGCGTAATGAACATGGAACAGTTGGACATGTTGAAGAGTTCATTGATGTCATTTTAGGTAATTATATAGGCCAAACATTTGTTAAATGCGTTTCTGAATTTGGCGTTCCACAATCTAGGAAAAGAAGTTTTAGTATTTATATTCGCAAAGATGTTGCTAGATCAAAAAACATTCATTCAAAAGATATTGAGTTTTTTGCCTTTAATAAACCTAGAAATTTCCCAGAAAATATTATGGATGCAATTGGTCATTTACCATCATTAGATAGTAAATCGAAAGACACTAATACTTATCCTAAAGATATTTTTCATCATGTGCCTGTGTTAAGCGATAAGCATTATTCATGGATAGCAAATATACCTGCGAATAGCGGTAAGTCGGCATGGATGAATTCTTGTGAGCATTGTGGTAGTGCGGCCACACCAATGTTTGAAATAAAATGTTCATCATGTGGTAATGAAATAAAAGTTAGACCGCATATTATTGAAAATAATGGCTCAACTAGGAGTATAAAAGGCTTTAGAACTAGTTATAAGAGAATTCATCCAGATGGGTTGTCGTCTGCAATTACAACCAATACCAATGCATTTAGTAGTGATAATAAATTACACCCAAGCCAAAATCGCGTACTTAGTGTTAGAGAATGTATGTTAATTCAAAGCATTCCTGACACGTTTATTTGGCCAGAGCAAATATTTTATAAATCAATGCACTTGGTTCGAGAGATGGTAGGGGAGGCTTTACCTCCCCTCGTAGCTTATTGTTTACTAAAAAAACTCCTTTTACTTTAGAAAAAGCTATATTTTTATTAATTTATAGTCTGGGTGGTTTTTTTCTACTTTTTGTAGAAATTCCTCTATAACTGGTCCGCCTAGAGATCTTATTTGCTGAACTCTATGATCATTGCCACTTACATCACTACCAGCTAAAAGTCCAATCAATAGGTGAGTATGTTCTTTTCTTGATTTAGTTAAAATATCATCCCAGGTAATTTTACTAATACCTTCCATTGTTTTAAATCTTTCATCAAAAAAACCCGACACGATCATTCCTGTAATATTTGATGTGCTAAATCTTTCTTGTAAATACCAAATATATGATTGTATTTGTTGTATCTCTTTAGCCTTAACTGTAATCTCAGGGCCTTTTAATTCAACAACAACAATCTGTTTATTTGGTGATTCAAGGAAAACAAAGTCTGGTCTAGTTTTGTCTTCATCTTCAACACCATAATATCTTTCTGGGACAAGGCTACCATCTTTAATGGCATCATTTACTAGAGTTTTTAATGTTTGATTTGCATAATATTGATCGTAATCTTGACCTAATATCCAAGGAAACTCCTCTAGTAATTTCTGTAAATCAGTTTCTTTTTTTAACCCGATACGCTGATATAGCTGGGTTAAAGCATAGACTCTTTGGGAGAAAATTACTGCTAAAGATAGGCTTTCAGGGACCAATTCATCAGATAGTTTATAGAGTAATTCTGCAAAATGTTCTGGATGAATTTCTTTGGATTTCTCCCATAGATTTTGAATTAACTTTCTAGCAGGCTCATGTATCCAAGCTTTTGCCGCCGCCTCAATAAATAATTCCTTTTGTTCAGTATCATTAATTTTAGTTGTTACTTCAGAAACTAGGTCAACTAAATGCTTTTTTTCAGAAGATCTAATATTGTAAAATGGTTTTTTCTCTAACAGTGCGTCTACTAAAACAGAATTAGTAGTCAATTCGTTCTCGTTTTTGAATTCTTCAAATTTTTTAATTCTCTGCTTTAAATAGTTTTCACCCCATTCTCTAAAAGATTCCATACCTTCATGCTCCCAATTAATAGAGGTACGATCCGTAGAAATAATATCTTCATCAAACTCATCTATCCAGTCTGCTTCAATTACGCCGTAGCAGTAGCGCGTTAGGATCTCGCGACCTTTAAGCTGGAAGGTATAGGGGCGATCTTGAGCAATTTTCCCATGAGCATAAATTCCAATACCTGATTCATCCTGTGCCCACAATGTAGTTGAAACAAATCCAATCCAAGCTTTAATAGTTTTATCTTCAGTAATTGTTTGACCATTCACATCTGTAAAAGTAATAGGCACATTAATAGTTTCATAACCAATCTCAGGGATACGTAAACTCCACTCAGGAAAACAGTCTTTTTCTTGTAGTTCCAATTCGTTAATATTTATAGAAAAATCTGGTCTTAAGCTGACAGTAAATCTTTTGCCTAGAGATTCTTTTAGTTGCCCTTCATTAATTATTCTTTTGATACTTAGATTGTGACAGAAAATAATAGTGCCTTTCTCTTCCTTAATTATAAATTCAAGTCGCTTCTTGATAATATTATACATTTCCTTATCTTTAAAATACTCCATATACTTTTTATAATTGTCAAGTGTGTTGACTATTTCTGAATCTATGATTACTTCAGGTTTGTATTCTTTTACTATTTGCTCATTTTCAATACTTGAAATTAGACTGTAATCTAAACGTAACCAAGTAATTTTGTTATCTTTTAATGTAATTAAATCAATATTGTTCGCAATACCAAAAGGGGCAAGTTTTCCGATACCTTTACGCCCCATTGGTGGGCGATGTTCTGATGAAGTTGCTTTGCGCGCAACAGATTTTGGTTTTGCTATCACAAGCCAATTTTCAATAATTTCATCTTTAGTCATACCATAGCCGTTATCTCCAACACATATTGCAATTGGTTTTGCCTTATCTGTTATTAGATCAACATAAACTTTAGTGGCATAAGCATCCCAAGAATTTGATATTAACTCAGCAATAGCATTCGTCGGTTTATTTTGATACAGCTTAAAACCCAAGTGCTCTATAATATTATGCGAATATTTTAAAATATAAGCTGTCATTTTTTTACCCCTATATTAATTTATTAAAAAATCAAACATCCCGATACAACCCAACAACCTTACCAACCAACTTACAACCATCTTCTAAAGCAATAGTTTTCTCAGGCCAGTCAGGATTTAAAGGCTGCAAATACATATTTCCACTTTCAACAATTAGCTTCTTAAAAGTCGCTTCACTATCGCCTTGGCAGGAAACAATAACTAAATCACCTGTTCTTAAATCTGTTATCTGAAAGTCAGGATTTACATAAATCTTATCGCCAGGCCGAAAGTCGGGGAGCATAGATTCGCCAACAACTTCTAAACCATAGCCATTTTTTCCACATTTAGGATTTGGAGGTAACCATTCCTCAAACTGCGTACCAGCTGGTACAGAATCTACAGTCGTCCACGAGCCGGCTTGTACCCATGAAATAACTGGAACTAATCGACCTGCAAGTGGGAATGGCACGGAAGTATTTGATTCTAAGCCCCCAAGTGCCTTACCGCTGAGCAAAAAATCAGGCGATACTGCTAGTGCTTTAGATAAAGCCATCAAGCTTTCATGTTTAGGGAGGTTGTCATCTTTCTCCCAATAAATTACAGAAGTTTTAGATACGCCGATTGCGTTAGCAAGTTGTTGCTGAGTTATTTTTTTTGTTTTTCTTAATGCTTTTAGGCGTGTACCAAGAGTTTCCATAATTTAAGCCCATATTCAATGTAAGGAATCTTACCATTTGACTAGGTAAGTTTTATGCTGTTTAATAAGGTAAGAAAAGTTACCTTTGTGAGTAAAATTAATGACAAAACAAGAAGCTCTAAAGCTTTTGAATTGTAATGTCGCGGATTTGGCTTTGAAGTTAGAAATAAGTTCTCAGGCTATTAGCCAATGGCCTGAAACAAAGATTCCTTTAATGCGTGAATATCAAATTCGTGATTTAGCAAAAGGGCAAATTCCTATAAAGCGTTCTACTAAAAATAGTAATAACCCAGCCCTCCAATAACCACGTTCAAAGGACACCGATATGAACATATTGGATGCTGCTTACAACACTGTTCACGACTACCAAGGTGGAGCGAATGCATTAGCGCCACGAATGGGCATAAAAAGCCCTGCGGTACTGAATAGTAAAGTGAATCCCAATACGGAAACACACCACATCACCTTGCTTGAGGCTTCAAAACTTATGGAGCTAACAGGGGATTACCGAATTCTGCAAAGACTGAATGCTCATCACGGAAAAGTGGCCATTAACTTGCCATGCATACCCGAATGTCGAGATACAGCGCTCACTGACTTAGTGCTGAGCATTGGAATGGGCGGTGGGGATATATGTGCGCAGTTCAAAGAAATGATGGCAGACGGTCGGATCACCCGAGGTGAAGCGATAGATATGTCGAAGGTCATTCACATGCTGCACGAAATTTTGGCAGAACTAGAAATGCAAATAAACAAATGCGTCGAGCAATAAAAAAGCCTGATCTCGAACATCAGGCTTTCAATTCAATTTATGAGGGAAATCACAAATGAATATGAAACCAAATATACCACAAAACAATGACATGGCAAACGATGGATTCCTCAATGGCGACGTCGTGGTCTTCACAGACCCCATTAAACCAGGCCATCTAATGACCGTACATAAAGTCCAAGGTGATGGCGTGCTACTGGATGGAAATCACAACTTTGCACTGAGTCACTTAGTGCGTCCGGCAACGGTTACTGAAGTCTTGGCTAAACGTCGATTGACTGCTGCTGAACAAGCGCTTGCGGAGGTTCCATGATCACCAACAAGGCAATCAAAAAGCAGCCTGAGCATAAACACCTGCAGGGCGTTCATAGTTGGTATGACCCAGCGCTACGCACGCTTAATGGAATACTGGATATCCGTAAGGCCAACTTACGCAAGATCAATCGTGATGAAGCCAATGCTGCAGTCACACGTGATGAGTTTATCGAAATGCTCACCAATGAACATCGGATCTCGGCCTGGTATGCCGGTGAAATTATCTCAAGCTTACTGCGTTCAGAAATGATTTTGATGTTTGGACGTTTTATACAGATTAATGAAGGGGTGAACTCAAAATGAGCCAATTTACGCCCAATAGCTTTCAAGTGCCAAACGCATTTGTGGACGAAGTGCTTAACCAAATCTCGGATGCCGCATGCAAGATTTATCTTGTGGTGTGTCGTAAAACACGTGGATGGAACAAAGTGATGGATTCGATATCACTGAGCCAGTTAGAGGAAATTACGGGTAAGAGCCGTCCAACAGTGATCAAGGCTAAAAACGAGTTAATTCAGGTTGGTTTGTTGGTAGAAATGCCGAGCACGATTTATGGAAATACCTTCAAACTTGGTGACGAAACAAGTGTTGGTTGGACTGTGAAATTCCCTAGTAAAAAATTTTTACTAGGTGAAAAAGCAGCCGTTGCTAGTAAAGATTCTTTACCACTGCTAGTAAAAAAATTTTACCCCGCTAGTAAAGAATTTTTACCATTGCTAGTAAAAAATTTTTACACACAAAAGACACTATCAAAAGACACTAATCAAAATAAAAAAATAAATAAAAAAAGATCCCGTGTTTCAGAACAACCTTCGACTGAAAAAACAAAAGTTGAAACTCAAAAATCTTATGACCCGAAATCTTGTGAATTACCAAGATTGGTAAATCAGGATTTATGGAACCAATTTGTGGATATGCGAACAGCTTCTAAAAAACCACTCACTGAAAACGCAGTAAAACTCATTTTGAAAAAACTCGAGTCATACGGATCTCTGGCAGACCAATCCTTGGAAAACTCAATCATTGGAAACTACCAAGGGGTTTTCCCTCCAAAACAGCAGAATCTGCAGCAAGATCTAACTGGAATTCAGGAGCCGAGTTATTTCGCTCAGTCTTTTGATCAACAAGGTGGATCGAGCATTATCGACGTAACACCCGATGATTACGCTTTGGTGGGAGGATATTGAGATGAATCACTTGGTTTGTCGTGACGACGTACATGAGTTGATTGCAACTTTGCGAACACTCTACGCATCACAGTTCAATAAAAACTTCCCAGCAGAGGGTAAGAACTCAATCCCAATGCAAGTTGTTGAAGACCGAGTTGCTAAGGCCATGATTGGGGTGACTACGGAACAGTTTCAACGTGGTTTGCTCTTGTTGAGTACCAGTGGAAATAAGTACATGCCGAGCTTTGCTGACTTCCGAACAATGTGTATTGGCGAAGATTGGTGGAATGCTCAAAAGGCTTGGATCAAAGCATGTGAGTACACAAAAATTACGAAGCCTAAACCGGTTATTTTGGCAGATGGAAGTTCTCAATACCGAGACATTACGACCTTGGCCAAGTTCGCATTAGATCAAGTCATGCTTCTCATCAATGATGGTGAAATGTACCGAGCTAAAGAAGAATTTATTCGCTTGTATGAGGCCTATGTGTTGGAAGCTCAGATCAAGGGGCGATTTCAAGAGTGGTATCAAGAAAGACCAAGTTTGGCCTGGAGTGAATCTGAGAAAAAACATGTACCGGTTGCGAATGATGAAGCTCAACAACAGCTGGCCAATCTGAAAGCCAAAATAAATGTTCGAAATCGCCAAGTGCCGAAGCCCCAAAAATTAGAGGCAAATAAAGCAAAGGCAGTGATTCAAAACGAATGGCCAGATCCATTTGAAAACCCAAGTGAATATCAATCAATGATGGCGAATGGATTTAATCGTGTATTGGGAGGTGGGGTGTGAGAGATAACCAAACTATGGACTGGTGTGAAGAATTGGAGGGTTTAGCTTATGCCCCCCTAATTAACCATGGCACCGTTTACGCGTACAACAAGCACAAATGTCGCTGTGAATTTTGCTCTGAGGCAAAGTCTTTAAGTAATCAGCGTTCAGCTATGAAAGCAAAAATGAAAGCTCAGGCTTTGGGCGGTGCAGCATGACTCTAGCTATTAAAAACCTTACCACCCAAAACGAATCTAATTTAAAGCCCAAATTTATTGAAACCGAATTGGGTAAAGAAAAGCTTTGCATCCAATGTGATGAATATTGGCCTTTGGATGATGAATTTTGGTTTACCTACCGCAACAAACCCAACAAAAACGGGGAAAGAACTATTGGTTATGAAGCAGCATGTAAATGTTGCTACAACCTTAGATATAGACCGGAGCGTATTAAAAATAAAAACAAAATTAAATCGGCATATGAGAAAGGTCTTTTAATTTGAACTCTTACTCAATTGCTGAATACAAACAAATGATCGGTGGTGCTAAACCTAAACGAGGTACCAAAAGAACTAAGGTTAAAAGTCAAAAGGTACCCAATGAGTTTGAGGCGAAACTGGCAAGAGAACTAAAGGCTTTAAAAATCGATTTTGAACAAGAATTTAAGTTTCACCCGAGCCGTAAATGGAGAGCTGATTTCCACTTAAAGGGCAGAATGATTTTGGTAGAGGTTGAAGGTGGTATTTGGAGTGGTGGAAGGCATACAAGGGGTAAAGGGTATATCGGTGATATGGAGAAATATAACGCGGCAACGATGTTGGGTTATCAAGTCATACGGTTTAGTACAGAGCAAGTGAAGTCAGGTTTAGCAATTCAGCAGATTGAGAAGATGGTAGGGGATTTGGGATGAATGCAGCAGTATCGATTATGCAGTCGGTAGATTGGACACGTTTTGATTTAGAGGGGTGGCTTTACCAGTTTGGGGCTTGGATGAATTCTGTGTCAGGTACTTGTGGGAAAACCGTCAATCCTATTGCAGTGGCAATGGATCAGGCCGTAGTGAAGCAGAAAATCAAGAAACTTACTGAGGAGCAAAAGAAGGAGATTATAGCGGCTCATTTCTTATCTGATGCTCAGCCAAAGTTATCACGCACAAAGATCACTTGCCAGATTGATGACAATGAAGCTCGCGCAGTGCAGCGTTTAATATTGGACATGCAAGGTCAGTCAGAAGTGTTGGATGAATGGCTAGACGCCATCATTTGCCGTTATTTTTATGGGAATTCATGGTCTGCTATGGCAAATGAAGAACGTACACAGATGGATGCCCGTATGGATGTTAAGTGTGGTCTGGCGGCGTTACATGTGCGGTATGGGTTTAATAGAATTTGACTTTACTGCAATAAGTTATTAATTTTTATATGTCTTTTGGTTGTTGTAAAAAGGGTATTAATGGAAATTAATGAGGACATTATTGCAGGCTTGCTTAAATCATCCCATCTATTGGAAGGGCAATTTATCTTTCCAATTACGTCAACTCCATTGTACGACAATTCGCCAAAGATTAAAGCTGCGGACTCATTGGGATTCATTTCAATGGAGCATGCTGCAAGTTTGAGATTCTTAATTGCGCATGCGAAGTGCAATACCTCTGCATTTGCATTGTTTAGGCTACAGTATGAGGCTTTGGTAAAGGGCTTTTGGTCATTATACGTAGCTAATGATGAGCAGTTAGACTTAATTGTTGGCGAATTGAGTAATGAAAGGGCTGAAAGAAACAATAAGGAATTGCCTTCTATTTCTAAAATGCTTATTGAGCTTAAAAATGCAAATTCACCAGCTCAACAAGCGATTGAAATGTTAATTCAATTTAAAGAAATTTCTTGGAAAGCATTAAACTCTTTTGTTCATTCGGGAGTGCATGCTGTTTATAGAAGTAATAATGGTTACCCCGATGAGCTTGTATTCACGATCGTTCGACAGTCAAACAATTTAATGCATCTGGCTACATATATGCTAGCTGTTATCACTGGTGATCAAAGAGTTATTGAAAATGTAAAACAGACTGCTAAAAATTTTAGAGACTGTTTTCAAGAGTGATATTGACCCTGTACAAGCGATATGGCATATTTCTGCTATAGTGGGCGAAGTTATAGTAATTCACTAAGTTTAAAAGCTCGCCAAATGGTGGGCTTTAATTTTAAAAGAAGGGTGTAATATTTTGGAAAACAACGAGCTTGAACAAAACCCTCAGCAAGAAAATAATCAATCAAACTCTATTGTTGATACTATAGGTCACGCAAACCCGGTGGATGTGATCGAAGTCTTGGTAGAAGCAGGAAAGTCTGTTGTTAATACAAGTAAAGATATTATTTCGAGTATTGTTGACAATATCGATATTAATTAATAACTCAGAACAAATTTTAAGCTTAAAAATTGATGTACATTGATTTCTTACCTGCAAATTATAAGTTATAAATTTATGAAAAAAATATTAGTTGGTCTTGTTAGTTGTTTAGCTGCTTTTGCCAATGCTACAACTTTAGATTGTGAAAACAGTTACCCATTATTTAAAGAAATAATTCAGAAAAAGTCAGATGCTGAGAACACTGGTGGTATAGATGATATACATGACTATATTCAGCATTATGATTACACATACATATTTAGTAAAAATCATCCAGATAAGCAATTTTGGGTAGATAAGCATTTGTCTTTTGCAAAACCTTCCTGGAGTAACAATGAATGGATAAGTAGAAGGGAATATAGTAAAAGAATTAAAGAAATTGCTAAGCACAATGTCAAAGATTCTTCAAATCCTTACATCCATGAGTTGTTACCATCTAAAGCTAATCTTTTAAGTAAGTCTGGTGAAATTTGTGTGGTGCCAGTTCAGGCATTTCTTGAGGTGGAGGTAGATGAAGGAGAAAGTCTAAATACTTCAGGAACTGTTGTGGTTGAAGCTATGCTAATTGATCATATTTTTGTGCGAGATATCAATGACAATAAGTGGCGTGTTTTAGCGTTTAATCGATTTATCACAGATAATGATTTTAACGAATTTTTCCCAGATATGCCTGATCATATAAAAAATGAATTAAATGATGGGATTGTTGAAGCGCAGGAAGCAGAATTAGTAGATTAAGTATTGAAAAACTTAAGCTAAAAAATTAATACAGCCTCCTTCTGGAGGTTTTTTTATAGCTCAAAATTATGGACGTTGAAAAATACAAGGCTCTAACCAATAAAAAGCCATACAAGCTCAAACTCCGCACCAAGCCATTACCTAAAGCTTCGGAAAGGTACTTGGAAGCATTTGATCGATTGAAAGAAATATTGAATCGAATGGAAATCAAGTACGAAGAATATTTTCATTTTAAAACGACCAAACACTGGCGTTTTGATTTTCATTTAATTGAGCATCGAATTTTAGTTGAGATATCTGGCGGACCTTGGTCTGGTGGTCGCAGCGGAAAATTAGCAAATAAAGGCTGGAGCATGGATCGCTATGATGTCGCAGTTGATATGGGATACACCGTTGTGCGCTTAGAATCGGCTAGCAGATACAAGATAGATGAGTCTGGCCCACTACAGATAGAGGCTAATCTTGCATCGCAGTGGCTAAAGAATTTGAAGAGACATGCTTTTGATTAAATTTAATCGTTTGGTATATTTTACCATTCCAAGTATTAGCAAAACCTAGCAGAATACTCGGAATAGGTATTCCCCAATACCTGTTATTTTAATACCCACAATTTTCCCCAAAGTTGTGGGTTTTTTTATGGGTGCTTTATGGAACAGATCAGACCATTCCCACCGACAGACTTGATTGATCAAGCTGGGGAAGAGGACGCTATACGTCTAGCGCCAGCTCCGGATCTAAAGGCCTGGGTAATGCAGAATTGGTTAACCTTGGGTAGTGATTTGCATAATCCAGACCATGACCATATTGCTGAGCTGATTCATGATAATGAAGAGTTTTTGGCATTTGCGTGGGCATCGTCTGCTGCAATGGCTAAAAAGCGCATGGTACTCGGTCAATGTGAAAAAGTGATGTTTAACCAAGGTGGGTGGAAGAAAGCTCGTCAAGAACAACAAATGCGAGACTGGTTTGGCTTTGTACCTCAGTACTTAATCACGATTGATGCTGCATTTTGTGAGCAAACCTCTGATCGTGAATTCTGCCGTTTGATTGAACATGAGCTTTACCACATTGGGGTTGAGCGCGATGAAGACGGTGAGATCATTTATAGCGATGTAACTGGCTTACCCAAGCACTACTTAGCTGGCCATGATGTTGAAGTTTTCTTTGGTGAAATACGTCAGCACGGAATCGATAGCTCAGTACAACGACTATTGAATATTGCTAAAAATGCTCCATTTGTATCGGAGACAAACATTGCAGCGTGTTGCGGAAACTGTGTGATTAACTGAGCCGAAAGGCTCTTTTTTTTGCCTATCTTGCGACACGTAGCGACACAAAGAGGAATTTATGGCAACACTTAAAGAGCCTGTGAAAATTTTTATAATTCAGTCTCTTGCTTGCCGTGACACCCCTCAAGAAGTCGCGGATCTTGTGAAGCAAGAATTTGACCTGATTCTCGATCGATCTCAGGTGGCTTTGTACGATCCAACCAAGCGACGTGGGAAAAACCTAAGCAAGAAATATGTCCAATTGTTTGAGAAAACCCGTGAGGATTTCGATGCTGGATTAATCGATATTCCAATTGCGAACAAGTTCTACCGTTTGAAAGAAATCCAAAAGATGTATGACGACTCTGGGAAGAACAAAGTCGCAAAACAAAAGTTATTAAAGCTTGCACATCAAGAAACTGATGGCAGGACAATTCGTCAGGAGCACACTGGTAAAGATGGTGCTGACTTGGAAATCAAAGTTATTCGAGAGTTTATAGATTAGAAGGATTCCACTGTGGAGCTTAGAATCAAAACTCCACGTTGGTCAAAACCTTGGTTTAAGACAGCACGATATAAGGGTGCTCATGGGGGGCGTGGATCAGGTAAGTCACATTTTGTAGGTGAGCAGCTGGTAGAGGAATGCGTCATTGATAAAGATCTTCGCGCTGTATGTATTCGTGAGATTCAGAAATCGATTAAGTACTCAAGTAAGCAGCTTATTGAGGACAAGATTAAGGCTCTAGGCGTATCACATCTGTTTGATGTGCAACGTGACCTAATCAAGCGAAAGGGTGGTGAGGGAGTAATTCTTTTTCAGGGTATGCAAGACCACACAGCTGATTCAATCAAATCCCTTGAGGGTTTTCAGATAGCTTGGATTGAAGAAGCTAATAGGCTTTCAGCAAAATCCCTCAGACTATTACGTCCAACAATGCGTGCTGAGGGGTCACAAATTTGGGCGACATGGAACCCCGAATCGAAAGACGACCCTATAGATGATTTTCTACGTGGTGAGTTTGCACCTGAAGACTCCATCGTTATTGAAGTAAACATCAACAACAACCCATTTGCTCCGCAAACACTGTTGGACGAATACGAGGAAGATCGTAAGCGTGCAATTAGGATGCAGGCTGCAGGTGATGAAAATGCATGGCCTATGTTTGAGCATGTTTGGCATGGTGCTTACCTTGAATTTAGCCAGGCCATTATCTTCTCTGGTCGTTATGTGGTTGATGAGTTTGAACCTGATGCTGACTGGACAGAAGTGTACTACGGTTCCGATTGGGGGTTCTCACAAGATCCAACAACACTAAACCGTATTTTTATTCATGACGATATTCTCTATATACGTAATGAAGCTCATCAAGTGGGTTGTGAGATTGATCATCTTCCGAATCTTTTTGATGAAGTGCCGGGCGTACGTACTCACGAAATCAGAGCTGATAATTCGCGACCTGAAACTATTAGCTATATGAAACGCCAAGGTTTCAAGATTAAGGCAGCAGACAAATGGCCTGGATCTGTAGAAGACGGTGTGACGTATATGAAGAAATTCAAGCAAATCATTATTCACCCTGATTGCCCTGAAACAGCTAGAGAGTTCAAGTTGTATTCATACAAGGTCAATCGTGCAGGTGATGTACTGCCGGATATTTTGGATCTCAACAACCATCATATGGATGGTATTCGCTATGGCTTACAGCCATTGATTAAGGGTCGAAGCAGCAAAAAACCTGCTGGTGCAGGTAGTCGAACTTATTGATAAGGAAAACACATGGCAAAGTCTAAAAAAGACAAAGCGTCAAAGAAGGCTTTGTCTCTTGGCAACCTATACACTCAAGAAGCGGTGACGCGTTTTTTAGTTAATTTTGGCAAGCAACCAGATACCGATGAGGTGCTTCGTAAGGCTGGCATTACACGTCATAGATTACGCGTATTGCTAGATGATGATGAAGTTGCCCAGGCCGTTGAGACTCGCATAGATGCACTACTGGCTACACCGCTAAGAGTTGAGCCAAGTGATACAGATGAGGCCGAAAAATTAACACTTGTTCTCAAAGAATGGTTTCATGAGATTGCTGCCGGTTCTTTGAATGCCTTGTTTTTTGGTTATTCGGTTCAAGAAGCTGTTTATGAAATTAAACCAGAGGGTTACATCGGCCTGGAATGGATTGGTGAAAAGCCAATGCAATGGTTTGAACCTAAAAATGATGGTCGACTAATTTACCGTCAGGAAGGAACTGCTAATGAGCAGGAGGTCGATCAAGTATTTAAATTCTTCTTAACGCGTCGTAAAGCTTCATATGAACAACCTTATGGAAAAGCATTGCTAGCAACACTGTATTGGCTATTTTTCTTTAAGCAGAATGGGTTCAAATTTTGGGCTAAATTCTTAGAGCGTTTTGGTACGCCAATTCTTTTAGGTAAATGTAAAGATACCGAAACTGAAGACATGAATAGAGCATTATTAAATGCTCATGCTCAAAGTGTATTGTCGATCGATGCTGAAGACGATGTTCAGGTACTGGGTACATCTGGTGCGAGTGGTACTGCTGGAGCTGCGTTTGAGTCTTTCAATAATCAGCTTGTACGACAGATTCAAAAAGTCATCTTAGGGCAAACACTTACTAGTGGGACTGATGGTGTTGGTAGTAGGGCATTAGGTCAAGTCCATGAAAATGTAAGGATGGATAAACTCAAATCTGACATTCGACTGGTTACGCCTACTTTGCAAGCAGTGGTGAATGCGCTATGCGCTCTAAATGGTTGGCGTGCGTATGAGGTTATGCTCGGTGAAAAACCTAAACCACTCAATAAGGATCAAGCCGAGCGTGATGCTCATCTTAAGAATGCTGGTGCAAACCTAACGCCACAGTATTTTCAGCGTGAGTACGGGCTTCAGGATGGTGATATCGCTGAGTCAAACCAACCTTTTCTAAACACCCAATTCTCCGCTATACCCAAACGTGCATTTAGCTTTAAAGCCCAGGCCAATAAACTTTCTGCTGAACAGCTAGAAGTTGAGGAATTAACCGATGGCCAAAAGGATCTGCAGCTTTTAAGTAATGAGCAGATTAAGCAGCTTGTTGCTGAGTCGGATAGTCCTGAAGGCTTGGCATTCAATTTAATGCAGCTTATTCCAAAAGCCACTAAAACCGAGTTTACCGCCAAGTTAGATCAAGCTTTATATGCGGCGGATATATTGGGGTATGCGACTGCTGCTAAGGGGAAATAGATGCAACCAGTCACATTCCTTGAAGCGCTTCAATACGCGCATGATAAAAAGATTGTGCTGCCTGATGAGTTCTACTCATTGGACTTAAAAACTCGGCAGATGGCGACTACAGTGAGCTTTCTATCGAGTCTTGAGCAAGTTGAGACAGTGATTAAATCACTGAATAAAACATTGGCCAATGGTGGAACGTTTAACGATTTTCAGAAGCTCATTGCTGAGTCTGAAATTGTTCTGCCAAAGCATTACTTGGATACTGTGTTTCGCACAAATATCCAAAGTGCTTATGGTCATGGGCGATGGCAGCAGCAGAATCGAAATAAGGATAAACGCCCTTACCTGATGTACTCGGCTATCGATGATAGTCGTGTACGTCCAGCACATTTAGTATTGAATCGAATTGTACTACCGATTGATCATCCATTCTGGCTGACTTATTACCCGCCTTTGGGCTTTCGTTGTCGCTGTACTGTTATCGCACTCACAGAGGCTCAGGCACTTATATACGGTATTACACCGGATGATAAGTTGCCGGAGGTTGCTGAGGCATTGGACTGGTCATCACATCCATTGCAATTTGGGGAACTGGAAGCATTGGTTGATAAAAAGATCAATGTATCAGTGCTGGATAAGGAATACCTCCTCGAGCAGAAAGAAGTTATCAAGGCCGAATGGACTGCATCGAAAAAGCTTACGAGCCTATTTGCTCCTATGGATGATAAGACTCGGGACCTATTCGATACGGTGGCCAAAACCGTTATTCCATTAGATCCATCGATTCGACCAAGTGCAATCAAAACACTGTTGGATTATGTACAAGGCAATGATCAGGCCATTACAGGCTATTTGAATAGCAAAGCTATTTCTAAGGCTGCCGAAGTGCTTAAGCAATGGTTGGTTCAGGATATGGCGGCGATTCATGCTGTGGCTAAGAACACCTCAAATGTTATTACCGGCACAACCACACTGGCTTATGCCGCTTCACTCGAAGTAGGCAAGGTGGTGACTCTAGATGCACCAATGCTTTTGGCAGGTCAGTCAAACATCATGATTCAGATTGAAAATGCTAATGGCCTGGGGATTGATCTTGAAATACTAAATGCTGGTGAAGGAGTCTTGCTACCTTTGGGAGTCTCTTTTGAAGTTGTTTCGATGGAGATGGTTGAAGGGGTGATGGTTTATACACTGAAGGCATTGGTAAATTAAATTGAAATTAACTAGAGACCGTCCGAAAGGGCGGTTTTTTTATGGAGCATGAAAATGCCAGATCCAAATGAAGAGCGATTGAAGTATCTATTCAATGCTGCAGCTATTGAAGTCCCGAAGGCTGAAGAGGGGCAAAAACGAAAATTTAAAGGCACTGCTTATGCAGGTGGCCGTGTAGATGGTCATTGGTATTGGGGCCGTTCTGGTGTGGTCTTTGATCTTGATGGGATTGAGATTGATAAGCCAGCAGCCTTACTTGAAGAACACTTTAGCTCAAGTCGAATTGGTGTTGTTCAGACAGTAGATACAAACGGAAAGATTGATGTTTCAGGCGATTTTCTTACGAATGCTAAGGCGCAGGAAATCGTTCAGGACTCTGATGATGGCTTTCCATTCCAGATGTCAATGATGATTGATCCTGGATCTATTGAAGAAGTCTCACAAGGCAAGACAGTGACTGTGAATGGTCAAGTATTTGAAGGTCCTATCACAATCTTCCGTCAAAACCGCATTCGTGAGTTCACGATCTGCTCGACTGGTGCCGATCGCAATACCTCAATTAAAGCCTTCTCAGGCAAAGCCAATCCAAACCCAACCAAAGAGGACACCGACGTGACCGAATTAGAGCAAACCCAGGCCAAATTAAAGCAGGCTGAAACTGATCGTGATGCAGCTCAAGCCGAACTTAAAAAATTCAAAGCCGATAAGCGTGAAGAAGACATCAAGTCGCTTGAAACAGCAATGAATAAGCAATTCAGTGCTGAAGAAAAGAAATCCTATACAGATATGGATGATTCTGCATTCGCATTTATGGCACAGCAATTAAAGCAATTTTCTGCAGGTAGCCAGCAACCACCATCTGGCCAGCCACAACAGCAGATCCCACTGCAATTCGCACACTTATTCACTCATCAAGCGAATAGCAATCAAAGTGGGCAACAAGGCAAAGGCGATCAGCAAGGTACAGCCTTAGATTATGCGTTTAACCAATTTGCTGCAGCGCAACAAGGAGCAAAAAATTAATGGGAACCATTACTCAAACAATCACGACTACACAGCTTGTAGTGGGTGATGGCGTTCGTACAGAAAACGCCAAAGTAAAAACGGCGACTGCATATAAACGCGGTGATTTGTTGAAGGTGGCTACAAACAACCTCGCAGATCACCCCATGGTAACAGAAGGTGTGGTTGGTGATTGGAATGCCATTGCTAATACAGATATGACTGTAGAGCAGGCTACTTACCATGCAGCCAATGGTCTGGAAATGCCAATTTACGTACAGGGTGCATTTGATATTGCTGTGGTAACTGTGAATGGTACGCCGTTAACGGAAGCCCAATATGACGCGGTACGTGCCCAGGCCTTAATCAACAAAATCGAACTTCGCAAAGTCGTGGGGAAATAATCAATGAGTCAAACTTTTACATTTCAGAATGCACCGGTTGAACTACTGGATGTGCCTCAGTTGGTGCTGTTAACAGATACTACTCAGAAGGTAGACACGTGGTTAATGGATCGCTTCTTTCCTCAACGTGTCTCGTATACTAAAAAAGAAGTTCCTGTAGGTGAGTTAAATACAGCGACACCGCTTGCACCATTTGTAACGCCTACAGCTGCTGGTCGCCAAATTAAAGTAGGTGAGTCTGGTAACGTTAAATTCGTTAAGCCGGCATATTTAAAGCCGATGATGACGGTATTTCCAAGCGATGTTCAAAATACCGCACTGATTACCCAGTTGCGTAAATTTGGTGTGATTGCCACAGGCTCAAACCGTTTAAGTGATGCAGATCTTCTATTGATTGATCAGGCTCAAAAGGCTTTATACCTGCGCCAGTCCATTGAAAATCGAAAGTTGCTGATTGCTCGTGATGTATTGCTCTATGGTAAGACAACATTCGCTTCTGCTGACTTCCCAATGTATGAAGTAGATTATGAGCGTAATGCAGCTTGTACATTTGCTCCATTGATCAAATGGGGGCAGGTTGGTGCAACAGCGGTTAAAGATATCCAGACCATGATTGATCTATCAGTAGAACATTCTGGTACCTCTCCAATAATGGCGCTTACAACATCTAAGGTGTACAACACGTTAATCAAAGATCCAGAGTTTAAAGAGAAGTTCATTGCACCATATGCGGGTATTAGTGTTCCTTTGACTCCAACCTTTGATCAAATGGATAAACCGCAGTTCCGTGGTACGGTCGACAACATTGAAATTTGGACGTATGACGTTCAACACAGTATTGGCGGCGGTACACCGGAACGATTTATTCCAGAAGACTTCTTTGGACTGATCTCTGATGCTAATGGTTGGATCGCTCACTGTGCTATCCAAAACGTAGAGGCTTTTGGTCAAGCTCTAGAGTTCTATCTAAGCCAATGGCAAGAAAAGAACCCTTCAAGCATTCAAATGCTTGCTGAATCATCTCCACTGGCGATTCCAAACAATAAGAATGGCCTGGTAGGCGGTCGCGGGTTCGTATAAGGAAAATATTATGACGAAGTACATTGCAAAGCAGTCGCTTGGACACTTTCGTCCAGGCCAAGAAATCACAGGGCTTGAAGCTAAACAACTTCAGGCCCTTTTAGCATCTGGGGCGATTGAAGAAGAAAAAGCTCCAGACGAACCTAAAGCTGATGGTTCAGCCGCACGCTTAGCTGAGCTTGAAAAAGCTAATACTGATCTTATTGCAGCAAATAAGTTGATGACTGATGAAAAGGTCAAATCAAATCAGGAGAATGGTGAGCTTAAAGCGAAGGTTGCAGAGCTTGAAAAAGCATTAGCTGCATCTGAAGCTGCCCTGAAAAAAACAACTGCCGAAGCGAAGAAGGCTGCTTCAGAAGCTAAGTAGGTGACCTATGTATGCGACTAAATCTGACTTGGTAGCGCGATTTGGTGGTGAGTTGGAGCAATTGTTAATGATGCTACCCAATGTCACTGCTGTAGAAGATGCAATTCAAGACGCGACAGAGGAAATTAACGGTCACATAGGTGGCCGTTATTCTTTGCCGCTACCTAACGTGCCAAGTAACTTGAAACGTATGGCATGTGATATTGCACGCTATCGCTTGTATTTCCAGCAACCAACGGAAGAAGTCCGAAAGCGCTATGAGGATGCAATCTCATTCTTAAAGCGCGTGGCTGAAAACAAGGCGCATTTACAGATCCAGTCTGAGGAATCGGACGAGATTATTGATGATGAGCCTACAAAGAAGCCAAGTACTTTACCTATTGGTAGTACTTATCGTGGTGGGGTATTTGGTGATGATGTCTTAAATATGATGCCTAGCATCAAGTGAGGCAATTATGGCGTTTGCAATCAAGATTGATTCAAATAGTTCAGCAATTGAGGCGGTAATGAGTCAATTGCTGGATATTGATGCTGAAAAAGCTCGACTTTATGAAGACATTGGCTTGGCATTAACAACCAGTGTTCAAGAAAGATTCATTGGTGGGTTTGATGTTGATGGTAACCCATGGAAGATATCTTGGCGTGCAAACATGCAGGGAAGAGAGGGTATGCAAGGTGGTCAAACGCTACGTGATACTGGGCGCTTGATGAATTCTTACACATACAACGTTCTTTCGAATGGTGTTGAGGTTGGGACAAACGTCTTTTATGCGCCATACCTTCACTTCGGTGCTACGATCCTGCCAAAGACAAGCCAATACATTACCTTTGCTGTTGGTGGTCAATACAGAAAAGTAAAACAGGTGGTTAATCCTCCAAGGACACAATTAGGTATCAATTCTGCAGATGAAGAAATGATCCTAAATATCGTAGGAAGTTTTATAGATGAGTACCTTCTTCGCGGTACGTGATGAGATTGCAGAAAAACTGAAAGAAATTTCAGAATTTAAGCAGATTTATATCCCGCTAAATTCAGTAGTGGTCACAGAAATGTCGCAGGTCACTCCATCGGCGCATATCAACTTTGTACGCATAGACAAGAAAGCAAGCGCGGGTAAAGGGCGTATTAATCAGATAGGCCAACAGTGGGCTGTGACAGTGGCGTGTCGCAATGCTCAGTCGCAGCAGAATGATGGTCGGGCAGTCAGTGATGAAGCAGGGCTATTAACTGAAAAAGTAATTCAACTTCTTTCGGGGTGGAAGCCGCAGTCTTCTCGTAATGAATTAGATCTGATTTCTGTTCGTGATGGATATAGTGCTGGCTTTGCGTACATCACCATTATTTTTGAATCACAAAAATTTATTTAGGAGTAAGCCATGAGTGGCTATGATTTTTTATCCCTGCAAGGGGCATCATTTTTAGCACGCAATGTTCCGGGCGGCGCTAAAGTTTTACGTGAGTTGGGAAACCAAACTGACGTTGAAGTTGGAATCTCATCAGAGACGTACGCTCGTTATGAAACAAAAACAGGTAAGCGCCAAAAAGTTGGCGAGTGGACCAAGACTCGCGATGTATCTCTATCAATCACCATGGATGAGCAAAAACCTGAAGATATTGCATTAGCATTTCAGGCGGAAATTAAGCCAATTACATCAACACCAGTTCAGGATGTGTCTTTAGGTCCAGACCTAAAAGCTGGCGATGAGATTAAGTTGGAAGGATTTAATATTTCCGATGTAATGGTTAGTGATTCCAAACTAGATGTTCCGACTGAGCTTACCGAGGATACGCATTACTCTGTAGATAAAGAGTATGGAACGATTAAGATCTTAGATTTAGACGGTATTACTCAACCACTTGTTGTCGACTACACGACGGGTGAAGCAAAAGCAACCGTGCTTTTCTCATTGCCAGACGATGCTGAGTATTACTATTTATTCAAAGGTATTAACTCAATTAATGATAAACGTCTGTCACTCGAACTGTGGCGCTTTAAGCCTGCTGTTGACGGTAGTATGAATTTCATCAACGAAGAAACTGGTGAAATCGCTATTAATGGCTCGGCCTTAGCTGATGTTGTGCGCCAAGAAGATGAAAAGTTAGGTGGCTTCGGTCGAATTGTATACTTAGACTAACAAACTCAGGCACAAAGAACTCCACGGCGCATAAGCGTCTTTTTTTGTGCCTGAATTCTAGAGATTCAATCATGAATGATTTCTTTTTAGCGAATAATCGCTCGATCACAATTAAAGTGCTTGGCAATGATGTGGAAGTGAAGCAACTTCAAATTTTTAACTTTGATATTTGGTCACCGATTGCATCAGTTATTCGTGACAGCTTAAAGCAAAGTGATTATTCAGATTTAATCGGCGCAGGCCTGGTAAAAGATTATGGCGCTCATGTATTTCAACTTTGCTCAATGTGTACAAGCACTGATGTAAAGATACTTTTAGATCTCGCTGAATCAGATCCTTTGGAGTTTAGCCATCTGCTCAAACATGTGATCGAAGTAAATGGTGCATATTTCAAAGAAGACGTTAAGCCAGGCCCTAAAATACGTAAGAAGAAAGGTAGTGTTGAACAAACTTGGTTTGATTCATTCCAATACTTGATATCATATGGCCATAGACATGAAGATATTCTGCAGATGACTTACGGGGCTTTTGTTGGCTACTTAAAGGCGGCTGAAAAGTATCAACGCAGCCGAGGAAAGTTTGATTTGAACATTATTCGGGTAGCGCACCATGCAGATAAAAAAGGATTTACAACGTTCCAAGATGAGCTAAGTAAACATTGAGGTAAGTTGCGGTTTTCACTTAATATGTGCTCAATAATAAAATATTGAGGGTGTTGGGGTGAACTTAAAAGTTTTGATCGCTGTGGTTGTTTTGATAGTTGGCGGATTGTTTTATTTCATCAATCAGAGCAATAAGGCAGATGTTGAAAGGCTTAAACAAGCCGAGGTTGCACATCAGCAAAAACTTGAAGAGGCTCAAGATGCTGAAGATAAAAAAATCGAAGCCAAGAAGCATAAAGATGAAACTGATATCAAAATTAAAGAGCTTCAAAGTAAATACATGATGGATTACTTGGAAGCTAAAAGCATTATTGATTCACCAGAGATGAACAAAGATGGTAAAAAATTCTATGCTGATTTAGCGAGCCGATGGAGTGATGCTTTAAAAGTTGCAGGTTCAACTTCTCGAATAGCGCTATCACAACCTGTTAAAGATATGCAGCAAATTAAGCGTGATCTTGAAGCTAGAAAAACCGAAACCACTTGTGAGTTAAAATTAAAAAATGAGTTAATAAAATCTTATGATTTTGCTATTGATGGATTCCTGCAGTTCATGCAAAAAAATGAGTTAGTTTCTGATTTGTTTATAAAACTCAGCTCTGATTCACAGAAAAATGCCAATGCCCTAATTGATTATTGTTAATGCACTAACAGATTAATTTCGAACCCAAAGCTCACAAAAATGTGGGCTTTTTTTATACCTGTAGAAAGAGGTCGCCATGTCCGGAAAAAATCTAACTTTCAAACTTATTCTTGATGGCGATAGCAAGGGCCTGGTATCCGCTGCAAAGCAGTCAGAAGATGTAACGAAAAGACTTTTTAATTCAATTAAGTCTGAATCAGAGAGAATTAAACAAGCTTCAGAGGCGGCATCTAGCCAAGTTGGAAATATCATTCCAAAGGGCACAACTGAATTAGCTGATAAATTAACTCAATCTCTAACAGCTGCAACTGGGATCATTCAGGATGCAGGGGATAATGCTAAATCCACAGCGGGTAATTTTACTGATTTTGGGAACAAGGCTGAAAAAGCTTTAGGTCAATTAAAAAGTGACTTGACTGAAGCCAAACGAAACCTTGAGTCATTCTCAAAAACAAATGCATCACCAGCCGATATTGAAGTCGCACAGCGGCAAGTCGATCAACTTGAGAAGGAAGTTAAACAAGCAGACCAAGCATTTAACGATTTTCACGCTGAAGTTGGCAGGGCAAATAATAATTTAAAAGAAACTGATAATGCTGCTCAAACCGCTCAGAAAGGTATTGCTGGACTTAAGACTGGGTATACGGCTCTTGTTGGTGCTATGGCTGCTCTTGGCATTGGTCTTGGCATTAAAGAATTAGCAGAAGTAGCGGACTCATATACAAATCTATCAGCACGGATCAACATTGCGACAAGTGAAGGAGGTAATTTTACCCAGGCCATGGCGGGTGTTCATCAAGTCGCATTGATGACAAATACAAGCCTTGACGCCACAGCTGGCCTATTCACGAAAGTGAATGACGTTGGCAAGCAAATGGGAATGACCCAGCAACAAACATTAGATCTCACAAAAACCATCAATATGGCCATCCAAACAGGTGGTGGATCTGCTGCTTCGGCTGATGCTGCAATCACTCAGCTTACACAGGCCTTGCAATCTGGTGTACTTCGCGGTGACGAGTTCAACTCGATCATGGAACAAGCGCCAGGGATTTCCAAAGCCTTGGCTCAGTCACTTGGTGTGACCACCAGTGAATTGCGTAAGATGGCAGAGAATGGTGAGTTAACTGCGGAGAAGGTTATTAATGGCCTTCATAAACAATCTGCGGCTATTGAGGCGGATTATGCGAAATTTCCGACAACTATTGGAAATGCATTACAGCGTATTTCGACACAATGGCAAATTTTGATCGGTACCATGGATCAGGCGAACGGGGCATCAGCAACTGTAGCGCAATGGTTGGTAACTCTTGCTGATAATATGGGTATTGTTGAAATACTACTTAATGATGTTGGCTCTGGTTTTGTTTGGATTGGTGATCAGCTTTCATTTATTGATGTATCTATTTTTGAAAGTCTTAAATCTGCACTATCAAGCGCTTATGATGCAATAAAAGAGGTAGTCGCAGTTGCTGCTGATCTGGGTAAAACAATTACAGATATATTGAGTACATCGCTAACCAATGCTTTATCTGTTCTTTCATCATTTACAGGTGAGGCAACAGCAGCAGGTGAGCAAGTTAGTTTCCTAGAGCGAATTCTTCAAGGGCTATCTATTGCGTTTGGTTTTATTGCGGATGGCGTAACGGCCATAAAAATCGGTGTAAATCTTCTAGCAGGAGCATTCTTCGACTTAGCATCAGCTGCGAATAGTGTCTTATCGGCAGTCACATGGGGTGATGTTAGCAAGCAATTTTCAGCAAATGCCGATGTGATGAAAGCCAAGGCAAAAGAGTACTATGCTGAGGCTGATAGAGATGCGGTAGCCTTTGAATCCAAGGGTATGCAGCGATTAGAGGAAGCTGCACAAACCCAAGAAGAGAAGAATGCACAAACATTACTAGAGGCTAAAAGCTTAGTTGACCAGTTGCTCTTGGAAGGACAGCGAGAACTCGATGGAAAGAAGGTAACTGAACAAGAAAAGTTAGATGCTGTTCAAGCCTATGCAGAAGCCGCGATTGCAGCCAATAACGGTGCAATGGATGGTGTGATGCAAGCTGATCTGATGACGAAGGGTTATATCGTCACTTTGGATGAAGCTGGGAAAGTTGCTATTCAAACTTGGGATGCAAATGTTACAGGTGCCGAAAAGGCAGTACTGTCAGCAGATAAAGCGCGTAAAGCTGCGGCGACATTAAAACTTGATCTATATGAGCTAAAGAATGGTGTTACCGAAGCATTTAATAGTAATGCAAAAGTTCTAAATGATTTTGCTAATAACGTCGAAGCTTTAGGTTTAAAGGGAGAAGCCGCAGGTGAGGCAGTATATCAAGCCTGGTTAAAGTGGCTTGAAACAGCTCAAAGCCAAAATGAAGTAGATCTAGCAATTTCAAAACTTCAGGAGTTTGGTAAAACAGGGCAGATGTCTGCGAAACAAGTTGAACTTGGTATGCTGGCAGTACGCCAAGTAGTATCCCAATTACCTGCAGACTTGGACCCAGTAGAACAAGCTTTTGAACGCCTTGGGATTAAAACCAAAGAGCAACTTAGATTAGCGGCTCAGAGCGCTTTAGCAGACTTCAATACCATACAATCAAGTGGAGAAGCTACAGCTGAAAGTTTGCGACAAGCGTATGAGAGAACTATGCAATCTGCTGCTGCATCAGGTGATCAAGCAGTCATTGCTGCAACTCAAGCTAAAGCAGCTTCACTTGGCCTGGAAGTGCAAATTGATTCATCGGGTAAAGCATCAGTCAAAAGCTATGGTGAGCTTGAAGAATCAATTCATCGTGTTCGCCGTGCTTCAAGTAGCGCTGAAGATGGATTTCGCAACCTTGGCCAAACTGGTCGAGATGAAGCGGATTCTGTTAAAAGCGCATGGGAAGAAGCGGTTAGTGCAGCATCGAGTGGTATGCATGAGACTCGAAAAGGTACCAAAGGCAAGATGGCTAAAAATGCCGGGGATATCGAAGCTGAGCTTAAAGCCATGGGATATTCAGATACAGCTGCCAAACAGTATGCAAAAGATATCTATGAAGGTACCAAGGGTGTAAATGGCTACAAATCGTCAGGCTTTGGCTTTTTTGGTGGGTTAAGCAACGTGGAGCAAGTGAATGCAGAGTTAGAGCGTATGCAGCAATATGCGCCGAATAATGTGTCTACCAAGGCGAGTGGATTAGGCTCTTCATCAAAAACCATTTCCTATGAACTCAAACTAGGTAATGAAACAGTGCAACTAACAGGATCAGCTGAGAGTCAATCAAGCCTTGAGGCGATGCTTAAACAGTTGGGTACATTGAGTAAATCAACATGAAAATAAAACGCATCTCAACATCAGAAACCGTCTCAATTGAAGACGGTTTTTTTTGGTCTGATGAATTTAGCTGGAAAGCCAAAGAGCAATCTTTGGAATATGCCATGGATGGTACGCTGATTATTCAAGAAGGCACCAAGCTCTCAGGAAGACCAATCACTTTAGTACCGGCTGACAGTGGAATGGGGGTGGGCTTCGTTAAGTGTCGTCCGCACGTTGCAGGCCTGGTCAGTATTGAATGAGCAATTTGAATTACAGTTTGAGTGGGCGCATGACACACGGAAGTTTGACGTGGTTTTCAATCATGTTGATGGTGCTTTAGAGGCAACACCTGTGAAAGGTATTCCACCAGTATCACTTGATGATCCTATGAATTTAACGCTCAGATTTTGGAGTGAGTAATGCCAATTGAAACCAAAGATTTAGTAATCTATCACGCTGAGCGTGACACCGACAATAGCGACGGCGGTGGGAAATATAACGGTCAAGTTGTTGTAGATGGTCTGAGTAATAACTTGTTCAATGATATTTCTGAGCTCGATCGTACCGTCGGTGATGTATCGATGCGTAAGATCTTTCCAGCTGTGACCACGGATGATACGGATCTATTGATGGGTGCAACGGTATTCGTATCTGAATTACCTGAAGATCCAAACGTATCAGCATTATTGTTCAGCACTGAATCATGGACTGATGAACGTCAGGCTGCACAAAACCGAGTTGAAAATTACTTGGCCAAAGGTGGTCAGATTGCTGGAACACCTCTAGACACACATTGGCAGGGTATGTCATCACTGCAAGTCATAATGTTTCCACAAGAAACGGAATCCAGTGTTGGTGATACGATTGTGTTGATTTCAGATGAAGGGAAAGCACTTCAATTTGAACAGTATGTGCGGATTACTAAGGTTGATACCCGCACGGCAGTGATGGTGGTTGATCAAAAAACTGTTGAATACAAGGTAGCGACTTATCAAATCAATGATCCTTTAGAGCGTGACTTTGTAGGCTTATCGGCTCGTCAGTGGTATGCCGGTAATACGCAGTCTAAAACCATCCTTCGCGATACGATCGTTGCTGATACTGGTTTGTATTATTCATCTACTCAATTGGCATCTGATGCAACCGTGGGTGAATACACGGTTAATGCAGATTCCATGTTTACCCAGCTGATCCCATCTGCACAAAGTGAAACACCGATTATCGATGTGAATGCAGCAGGCGAAAGCGTTGTTTTGGTGCCGGGTAGCGATGGTTTGATAACTGTGAATTATCCATCGCAAGTCGTGAATGAAAGTCAGAATTTATATATTGGGTCTGCGGTAATGCCAGGTTCAGTAGCATTCACAATCCAAGGTCAATCTATTACTGACCAAGGTGGGCTCTTAAAGAACTCACTTGGTACACAAGTCGGTACGATCGACTATCAGCGTGGCCTGGTGAAATGGACATCAGCAGCACCAACCGGCACCATGAGTTTAAACATTACATTTAAGCCGGCAGCTGCACCGAATCAGTATTACCAGAGTAGTGCTATTCCAGTGACTCAGAATAACCAAGGTACTAACTGGTCGGGCGTATTGATTCCGATTCCTGCACCTGGTGCATTGTCCATTTCCTATATGTCTCAAGGTAAATTTTACGAGTTGAAGGATGATGGGTCAGGGCAGTTAAGAGCAGCAAATAGCTCCTTTGGTTCAGGCATGATTAATTATGAAACAGGATCATGGCTTTTAACTGCAGGTGCATTGCCTGATGTGGATAGTGTGATTTTACTCAATTGGGGTACGCCAATTGTGACTTTTGTACGATCAAATCTGAGCGTTGAAAAAGCTGCCTTTGAGTTTGATCTGGGCCATCTAGGGGTGTTACCAGGCGTGACAATTAATTGGCTGCTTGAAGGAGAAGCCAAAACAGCAACTTCTAATGCACAAGGTAAATTCACTGGTGATGCTACGGGCTCAATTAATTATGCATTAGGCTCAGGCAAGATTATTCCCAATAAACTGCCGCAAAAATCTACCGTTTTTAATGTGATCTATAACTTTGGTACTTCGCTTACGCAAACCAAGAATGATGTTACCCCAGACTCTAGTCAAAAGCTGGTATTCACAATTGGTACAGGCGCTGCGATTCAACCCAATAGTGTTGAGTTAGAAATTCCTGTGTCTACTGAGACAGGAAATTTTGAAACCAATGTATTGCTGACAGATGTGCCGGTAACAAGCTCGTTGGGAAATTTAGTCAATAGTCGAGGCGCTGTGCAAGGTTCAATTAACTATACAACAGGGCTTTGTGAAGTCACACCACAAACGGTTTACAAACAATTTATTACTAAATTTGAAGCGGCTGTTACTTACGGTACCGCTTAGGGGATTGTTATGGCTTTTTATAGTCCGCAAACATCTAGCATTATCGGCAGCGAAACCACTTTAAAAGCATTTAATACAGTGGATATTAATGTGCGCTATCGTGATACATCAGGTTCAAATTCAGCTACACATACTTTAACGGCTGATAAGTTGAAATTAGATTTATCCTCCGGTTTTGATGAGCAGATCTTAACGGGTTCAGCCCGTTTCAAAGTCGGTAATGATACATTTTTAGACCGCTCAGGCTTGTTGTATCGCAATGTGGATCCCGCTAATAACTCAGGTATTCAGTCAGGAGTCATCCAATATGGTACCGGGGTTGTCGAAATTGATAGCTGGACGCCGAATGCTGACAACAGTATTCAGTTGCAGTCATTGACCACGACAACGGATTTGCCGCCGGTCAATAAGATTGCTTTTCGTACACCAGTGATTCCACTTCGGGTACAGTCACTGACTGTCCTTGTTGGAACGCTTGAGTATGGTCAGCTCACTCTTACTGCCGATGAAAATGGAGTGATTGAAACATCGCGTGCTCATGGCCTGGTGAACTGGGATAACGGTTTTGTGCAGATTTATTTCTACACCAAAACTGAAGTTACAGTTGATAATCGTACAGAGTTAGAAGCTGAAGATTGGTACGATCCACTGCTTGAATATGAAGAAGCGAGTAAGACTTACATCAACGTGCCAGTGTGGGTAGATGCTTCAAGCGTTCGCTATAACGCTATTGCTTATACCTATCTGCCGATTGATTCTGAATTACTGGGCTTGTCTGCCACGCGCCTACCCATCGATGGCCGTGTACCAATCTTCCGTGTGGGTGGTATTGGTATTGTCAGTTCAACTAAGTCGCAGGAATTACCAAGTGCAATTGCCGGCACGACATATGATTTAAATGATCAGCGTATTGCATGGTGTGAGCTTGAAGATGCCAACGGCGTGAAGGTGGGTTATGACTTATACACCGTTGATTATGATTATGGCCGTGTGACGCTTGGCGGGGATTTCACGCTGCTGGGATTGGTTGAGCCATTAATAGCAAAATATCGTTATCAAGATATGGGGCAGATCCGTGATGTGCAAATTAATGGTCAGCTGACATTTACTAAGCCTTTAACCCATAACTATGATGCGGTGGATACTATTGTCGGGTCTGCGCTGGTCATTGGGGATATGCAGGCGCGTTATACACGGAAGTTTGTACAGCAGGCTTGGAATAGTGTCTGGAATGATGAGCCAACGGGTTCAGGGGTTTCTGCTAATTACAATGATTCTCTCTACCCAATCTTGATCACCAATAAAGGTGCAATTCAGGAGCGCTGGGCGATTGTTTTCACTGGTGCAGAAAGTTTTTACTGTGTTGGTGAATATACAGGTCGCTTGGTTCTTGCTGGCTCAATCAGTGTTGATTATGCGCCCT
>NZ_VOYU01000031.1:0-3414 GCF_013420135.1 Acinetobacter sp. YH12023 | reverse complement strand
AGGCCTCAGCATTTTATTATGGTGATCCCCTGGGCGAAATGCGCCTGGTAAGCAGAGTTTTTGAAATGTAAGGCCTTTGAATAAGACAAAAGGCTGCCTCATCGCTAACTTTGCAACAGTGCCAGTTTTATTACGAACGTGTTTTGGGTGGACAACGGAAAACATATTTCATCGAAAGACCAAAAAAAGAAAAAACACTTCCTGTTGTGATGAGTGAAGAAGAAACCATTCGGGTACTACGCGCTATTGAAAACGTGAAACACAAGGCTATTCTGATGACTATTTATTCGGCAGGTTTGCGCATTTCTGAATGTATAAACCTGAAAATAAAAGACATTGACTCCAAGCGCATGCAAATTCGTATAGAACAGTCAAAAGGAAAAAGAGATCGTTATACCATTTTATCTGAGAAAACATTAATTATTTTAAGAACATACTTTATGGAATATAAACCAAAAGATTATTTATTTGAAGGTCAAAAAGGTGGCGCATACTCAAGCCGAAGTATTCAAAACATTTTTAAAGCAGCTGTTTTAAAAGCAAAGATTCAAAAGGAAGTTACTGTACATACCTTACGACATAGCTTTGCAACGCATTTGCTTGAGAATGGTACGAGTTTACGTTATATTCAATCGTTGTTAGGTCATTCAAGCAGTAAAACAACTGAGGTTTATACACATATTACCACCAAGGGAATGGAACAATTAAAAAGTCCGATGGATTTGTTAGATATATAGAAAGGATTTGTATATTTGAGCAAAACTTAACAAAAAGCACTATGAATATAAATCCTTTTGAGAGAGTAGAAACGAACGGTAAACGGTTGAAAACGGATTTGTCACTGATAATGAAAGGTTTAGCAAAATAAGATATAGTGGATATATACGCCATTTGGCGTATAGCCACTTGTTATGTGCCATTTTTGAATGACAATGCGAATAGATACGGACAAACAAATGAATTTACTTAGTGATAAGAACGTTGCAATAATTGGTGGTGGACCCGTTGGACTGACTATGGCAAAATTATTACAGCAAAACGGCATAGACGTTTCAGTTTACGAAAGAGACAACGACCGAGAGGCAAGAATTTTTGGTGGAACCCTTGACCTACACAAAGGTTCAGGTCAGGAAGCAATGAAAAAAGCGGGATTGTTACAAACTTATTATGACTTAGCCTTACCAATGGGTGTAAATATTGCTGATGAAAAAGGCAATATTTTATCCACAAAAAATGTAAAGCCCGAAAATCGATTTGACAATCCTGAAATAAACAGAAATGACTTAAGGGCTATCTTGTTGAATAGTTTAGAAAACGACACGGTTATTTGGGATAGAAAACTTGTTATGCTTGAACCTGGTAAGAAGAAGTGGACACTAACTTTTGAGAATAAACCGAGTGAAACAGCAGATTTGGTTATTCTTGCCAATGGTGGAATGTCGAAAATAAGGAGCTTTGTTACCGACACGCAAGTTGAAGAAACCGGTACTTTCAACATCCAAGCTGATATTCTTCAACCGGAAATAAACTGTCCCGGATTTTTTCAGCTATGCAACGGCAACCGATTAATGGCGGGACATCAGGGCATTTTATTGTTTGCCAATCCCAATAATAATGGTGCATTGTATTTAGGAATTAGTTTTAAAACGCCCGATGAATGGAAAAATAAAATTCCCTTAGATTTTCAGGACAGAAACAGCGTTGCCGATTTTTTATTGAAAAGATTTTCCAAATGGAGTGAAGTTTACAAACAATTAATACGTTCGGTATCAACATTTCAATGCTTGCCCACAAGGAAATTTCCTTTGAACAATGATTGGAAAAGTAACCGTCCATTACCCATAACAATGATTGGCGATGCTGCTCATTTGATGTCGCCTTTTGCAGGACAGGGTGTAAATACGGGATTATTGGATGCTTTGATATTGTCTGAAAACCTTACAAACGGAGAATTTACAAGTATTGAAAATGCCATCGAAAACTACGAACAACAAATGTTTGTTTATGCAAAAGATACGCAGGACGAATCGACAGAAAACGAAACCGAAATGTTTAGTCCCAATTTTTCGTTTCAAAAATTATTGAATCTATAAACAGTAAGAAAAAACGGCTACTAACAAGCAGTTTTGCAATAGTGGGGCAGAAGTGCAAAATTGAACTTGTGTGCTTCTATCAACTTTTGTACATTAGCTGCCAGTTTAAGATGGGTGCATTTGAGTATGCCCAAAGGAGCCCGCAAGTATGCGCAGGACGAAGCCAGTAGCCGCGCCGATGGTGGCGCGGGTCTATCTGCGCGTCAGCACCGACGCGCAGGACTTGGAACGCCAAGAGGCGATCACTACGGCCGCGAAGGCCGCCGGCTACTACGTCGCCGGCATCTACCGTGAGAAGGCATCCGGCGCACGCGCCGACCGGCCTGAGCTGCTGCGCATGATCGGCGACCTACAGCCCGGCGAGGTGGTCATTGCCGAGAAGATCGACCGCATCAGCCGCCTACCTTTGCCCGAGGCCGAGCGCCTGGTGGCCTCGATACAGGCCAAAGGCGCACGCCTGGCCGTCCCTGGCGTGGTCGATCTATCCGACCTGGCGGCCGAGGCCCAGGGCGTCGCCAAGATCGTGCTGGAAGCCGTGCAGATCATGCTTTTTCGCCTGGCCTTGCAGATGGCCCGCGACGACTACGAGGACAGGCGCGAACGCCAGCGCCAAGGCATTGAGTTGGCCCGCCAGGCCGGGCGGTACAAGGGCCGCCGTGCTGATCCGAAGCGCCGCGCCCAAGTTGTCGCGCTGCGCAAGTCCGGCTACAGCATCAACAAGACCGCCGAGCTGGCCGGGTACAGTGCGGCCCAGGTGAAACGGATATGGGCCGAGGTCAGCCAGGCCGAAGCGAAGCAGCACGGCGCGTTCGTGGAGGACGCATTGACGGAAGCCGATGCCCTGGCCGCTGTCGGCCAGGATGAGCGCCAGGAGGAAAGGGCATGAAGAAGCCGAACCAAGACGACGAGCCGTTTTTCATCACCGAGGAGATTGCGGCCGAAATGATCGCCGGCGGCTATGAGTTCGAGCTGCCGCCCATTCCTTGCACCATCCGCCTACGCGACGTGCTGGAGCGCATGACCGATGCTGAGCTAGCATTGCAGCCGGGCGAGATCGCCGACCAGGAGCGTGAACGCTGCCGGCGCAAGCCGTGTTCAACCTCATGATCTGGTCATGGTATTTTTCATGGCACTGAGCCTGATAGTTCTTGCAAATTGTTGTCACTAAAGGGTTTTGTGTGCTTGTTTACAATCGAGTGGGAGTGACGGGCACTGGCTGGCAATGTCTAGCAACGGCAGGCATTTCGGCTGAGGGTAAAAGAACTTTCCGCTAAGCGATAGACTGTATGTAAACACAGTATTGCAAGGACGCGGAACATGC
>NZ_VOYU01000030.1:0-3596 GCF_013420135.1 Acinetobacter sp. YH12023 | reverse complement strand
TGCGAGTCTTGCCACGCCGAGCACCTGGTCGCTTTCAGCTGTAAGCGTCGCGGTTTCTGCCCGAGCTGTGGGGCGCGGCGGATGGCCGAAAGTGCCGCCTTGCTGGTTGATGAAGTACTGCCTGAACAACCCATGCGTCAGTGGGTGTTGAGCTTCCCGTTTCAGCTGCGTTTCCTGTTTGCCAGCCGGCCCGAGATCATGGGGTGGGTGCTGGGCATCGTTTACCGCGTCATTGCCACGCACCTGGTCAAGAAAGCGGGCCATACCCACCAAGTGGCCAAGACGGGCGCGGTCACCCTGATCCAGCGTTCTGGATCGGCGCTCAATCTGAATGTTCACTTCCACATGCTGTTTCTCGACGGTGTGTATGTCGAGCAATCCCACGGCTCAGCGCGTTTCCGCTGGGTCAAGGCGCCGACCAGCCCAGAGCTCACCCAGCTGACGCACACCATCGCCCACCGGGTGGGTCGCTATCTGGAACGGCAAGGCCTGCTGGAACGGGATGTCGAAAACAGCTATCTGGCCTCGGATGCGGTGGATGACGACCCGATGACACCCCTGCTGGGGCACTCGATCACTTACCGTATCGCTGTCGGTTCACAGGCGGGGCGAAAGGTGTTCACTTTGCAAACTCTGCCGACCAGTGGTGATCCGTTCGGTGACGGGATTGGCAAGGTAGCCGGGTCCAGCCTGCACGCCGGCGTGGCGGCCAGGGCCGATGAACGCAAGAAGCTCGAACGGCTGTGCCGGTACATCAGCCGCCCGGCGGTATCCGAGAAGCGGCTGTCGTTAACACGAGGCGGCAACGTGCGCTACCAGCTCAAGACGCCGTACCGGGACGGCACCACGCACGTCATTTTCGAACCATTGGATTTCATTGCAAGGCTGGCCGCCCTGGTACCGAAGCCCAGAGTCAACCTAACCCGCTTCCACGGGGTGTTCGCACCCAACAGTCGGCACCGGGCGTTGGTCACGCCGGCAAAACGGGGCAGGGGCAACAAGGTCAGGGTGGCTGATGAACCGGCAACACCAGCACAACGGCGAGCGTCGATGACATGGGCGCAACGGCTCAAGCGTGTTTTCAATATCGACATCGAGACCTGCAGCGGCTGCGGCGGCGCCATGAAAGTCATCGCCTGCATTGAAGACCCTATAGTGATCAAGCAGATCCTTGATCACCTGAAGCACAAAGCCGAAACCAGCGGGACCAGGGCGTTACCCGAAAGCCGGGCGCCACCGGCTGAGCTGCTCCTGGGTCTGTTTGACTGACGAGCCTGAAGGCCAACGATACCAATCAAAATGCTGCGTTCACAGCGCCGCGGCAGGGATCCGCCGTGCTGGTTGTCGGAAAAGGAGCCGCTAGTGGGAAAGAGGAGGGTAAATTTTCAGCGTTGCTGGCTCCCCGTCAGCCGGATTGGGTTGCATCGCAGGGGTGTCGAAAGAGTCAACTGCGGTCCAAAGCTGTTGGACTTGGGTGAAAAGGGCGTTTATTCTTCCTATACGTGAACCGCATCCTACGGAATGAGTAACCCTTGCCCTATTGTGAGTAGAACGTCGTATAATTCAAACGAAAGCAGTTAATAGGTATGAAATATCACAGCACAAAAGAGCGACAGGACATGTTTAGATGATGTTATTATAAAATAATAACATCATGGATGAATAAAAAATAATTTTCTATCTTTACAACTATGTTATACTTCTATGATAAGGCTATGATGGCAAAGCCTTGGTTTTCCTAATCAAATAGTCGCCGAGATGGCTTCAATGCGACAGTAGGTCTACTGTCTCACAATTAATTCATGTATCAGATTTTTGTTCCCTGATGGGAAGTGTTATCCATACGAAAAGAATATGGGTAAAGTGTTACACCTGTATATGACATTCAGAATGTCCTGTCGGGGGAACTGGTACCAATTTAATAAAAGAAAACAGTATAGAAATGACAATCGAAGATATGCAAACATTAGCCCTAGAGCATGGGCTGAGAATTTCGGAAGAGATGAGCGTCAATGAGATGGGCATCGACTTTAGAGTTGCCTTTGTAAAGGAAGTAAACGGTGAGAACTGGGTACTCCGTATACCTCGAAGAAGCGATATGCTTGAACAAATCGAAAATGAAAGTAGAATATTGGATTTAGCCAAAAGAAACCTGTCGATCAATGTCCCTGATTGGAAAATTGTATCGGAGCGCCTAATAGCCTACCCTTTACTGGAGGATGCGCCTGCTCTGACATTCGATGCGATAACACATGAGGTTTCTTGGAACATAGATCGCGATAGCATAGCTTATGTGGAGTCTCTGGCAAAATCATTGGCCGAATTACATCGTATTACAGCTGACGATGTGAGAAAGAGCAACTTGAAAATAATGACTCCAAGTGAATTGAGGACCGAAATAGCTGACCGTATCCACTTGGTGAAATCTGAGATAGGTATCAGCGAGCCGTTGGAAAACAGATACCGTAGATGGTTGGACAATGACCCTTTGTGGCCTGAATTCACTTGTTTCATCCATGGCGATCTCTATGCAGGGCATGTCTTAACCTCGAAGGAAGGTAAGACCTCTGGTATCATAGATTGGTCTACTGCGCATATGGGTGATCCTGCACTGGACTTTTCTGGTCACGTATCGGTTTTTGGAGAGGATAGCCTGAAGAGTTTGATAACGGAGTATGCTAAACAAGGCGGAACGATATGGGATAGGCTCTACGAACAATCTATAGAGAGGGCTGCTGCAGCTCCATTAGCATATGGCGCTTTTGCGGTAGAGTGCAACGACGATAATCATATCAATGCCGCCAGAGCAGCCTTAGGTATTGTTCAATAAAATGATGTGAGGATACTTTTTTAAATGCTAAAATAGGAGTTCGATTGGTGCCACTTAAGAGTATCATTGATTTCTATTTTAGCCAGTATCCTCCACTTTTAGGAGCTCCTCGAAACTCGATTTTATGATCATCTCTTAAGATTTTGAGCCACCGCTCTACTATCTTGACAGGAACTAATAGCTCGTTTACTAAAAATGGTGCACGCTTTCCTGGATTAGTTCTTATCTGATTAAATAGTAGATTTACTCCCTCACTTACTCCCTCATTAGATTCGAAAAGTAGCTTTGATGAGACAATAACTCGAAAACCGTGCTGGAAATTTTCAAAGACAGGGGGACGCAGACCATAGGATGCGAAGCCTTCTTGGATTCGTTTGATGCCTGACCCATATTTTTCAATAAAATGCGCTTCTTTGAACGTGGCAGATATCCTTTTATTGCGCGCCCATGGCGAGTAATCTTCACGAAGAAGCTGATCAATCGTTAAGTTATCAGCTAAACCACCTGGATTGAAAAACTCTATGGAATTGTAATACACCCTGATTATGGAATCGGCAAATTAATTTGGACTTGGGTGAAAAGGGCGTTTATTCTTCCTATTACGTTGTCGGCAGCGGGCCAAAAAGGAATACGTCCATGCCCATCGAGGTGAAACCGGCTGTGAGCGCGGGTTCAAGCATATAGCCCGACAGGCGCGTATCCTTGCCGATCACGACACGATGGCGGTGGTCACCGCGACGAAAGACACGGCCAGCCGCCATGCCGA
>NZ_VOYU01000029.1:0-4691 GCF_013420135.1 Acinetobacter sp. YH12023 | reverse complement strand
TTGGGTGTTGTATAGTCAAGCCTCACGAGCAATTAGTATTGGTCAGCTTCATGCGTCACCGCACTTCCACATCCAACCTATCAACGTCGTAGTCTTCAACGGCTCTTTAGTGGACATAAAGTCCAAGGGAAATCTTATCTTGAGGTAGGCTTCCCGCTTAGATGCTTTCAGCGGTTATCCCTTCCGAACATAGCTACCCGGCGATGCGACTGGCGTCACAACCGGTACACCAGAGGTTCGTCCACTCTGGTCCTCTCGTACTAGGAGCAGATCCTCTCAAATTTCCAGCGCCCACGGTAGATAGGGACCGAACTGTCTCACGACGTTCTAAACCCAGCTCGCGTACCTCTTTAAATGGCGAACAGCCATACCCTTGGGACCTGCTTCAGCCCCAGGATGAGATGAGCCGACATCGAGGTGCCAAACACCGCCGTCGATATGAACTCTTGGGCGGTATCAGCCTGTTATCCCCAGAGTACCTTTTATCCGTTGAGCGATGGCCCTTCCATACAGAACCACCGGATCACTAAGACCTACTTTCGTACCTGCTCGACTTGTGGGTCTCGCAGTTAAGCGCGCTTTTGCCTTTATACTCTACGCGTGATTTCCGACCACGCTGAGCGCACCTTCGTACTCCTCCGTTACTCTTTAGGAGGAGACCGCCCCAGTCAAACTACCCACCAGACATGGTCCTCGCTCCAGATCATGGAGCAGAGTTAGAACCTCAATATTACCAGGGTGGTATTTCAAGATTGGCTCCACCGAAACTAGCGTCTCGGTTTCAAAGCCTCCCACCTATCCTACACAAGTAAGATCAAAGTTCAATGTCAAGCTGCAGTAAAGGTTCACGGGGTCTTTCCGTCTAGCCGCGGGTACACCGCATCTTCACGGCGATTTCGATTTCACTGAGCCTCTGCTGGAGACAGCGCCCCCATCATTATGCCATTCGTGCAGGTCGGAACTTACCCGACAAGGAATTTCGCTACCTTAGGACCGTTATAGTTACGGCCGCCGTTTACTGGGGCTTCGATCAAGAGCTTCGCTTACGCTAACCCCATCAATTAACCTTCCAGCACCGGGCAGGCATCACACCCTATACGTCCACTTTCGTGTTTGCAGAGTGCTATGTTTTTAATAAACAGTTGCAGGGGCCTGGTTTCTGTGGCTGCTCTCAGCTCAGGAAGCAAGTTCCATCACCAAAAGCAGCGTACCTTCTCCCGAAGTTACGGTACCATTTTGCCTAGTTCCTTCAGCAGAGTTCTCTCAAGCGCTTTGGTCTACTCGACCTGACCACCTGTGTCGGTTTCGGGTACGATTCCAGTGTAACTGAAGCTTAGAGACTTTTCCTGGAAGTATGGTATCAGCCACTTCACTGTACAAGTACAGCTTGCTGTCAGATCTCAGCATAGAGTACCCCGGATTTGCCTAAGATACATGCCTACTTCCTTTCACCTGGACAACCAACGCCAGGCTGACTTAACCTTCTCCGTCCTCTCATCGCATTACACTGAAGTATTGGAATATTAACCAATTTCCCATCGACTACGCCTCTCGGCCTCGCCTTAGGGGTCGACTCACCCAGCCCCGATTAACGTTGGACTGGAACCCTTGGTCTTTCAGCGAACGGGTTTTTCACCCGTTTTGTCGTTACTCACGTCAGCATTCGCACTTCTGATACCTCCAGCAGACTTCTCAATCCACCTTCATCGGCTTACAGAACGCTCCCCTACCACGTACACATAAGTGTACATCCGCAGCTTCGGCATATAGTTTTAGCCCCGTTACATCTTCCGCGCAGGCCGACTCGACTAGTGAGCTATTACGCTTTCTTTAAAGGGTGGCTGCTTCTAAGCCAACCTCCTAGCTGTCTATGCCTTCCCACATCGTTTCCCACTTAACTATAATTTTGGGGCCTTAGCTGGCGGTCTGGATTGTTTTCCTCTTGACTACGGACGTTAGCACCCGCAGTCTGTCTCCCGGATAGTACTCATTGGTATTCGGAGTTTGCATCGGTTTGGTAAGTCGGGATGACCCCCTAGCCGAAACAGTGCTCTACCCCCAATGGTATTCGTCCGAGGCGCTACCTAAATAGCTTTCGGGGAGAACCAGCTATCACCGAGTTTGATTAGCCTTTCACCCCTATCCACAAGTCATCCCCTGGCTTTTCAACGACAGTGGGTTCGGTCCTCCAGTTAGTGTTACCCAACCTTCAACCTGCTCATGGATAGATCACCCGGTTTCGGGTCTACACCCAGCAACTAAACGCCCTATTAAGACTCGATTTCTCTACGGCTCCCCTAATCGGTTAACCTTGCTACTGAATGTAAGTCGCTGACCCATTATACAAAAGGTACGCAGTCACCAAACAAGTTGGCTCCCACTGCTTGTATGCATGCGGTTTCAGGATCTATTTCACTCCCCTCACAGGGGTTCTTTTCGCCTTTCCCTCACGGTACTGGTTCACTATCGGTCAGTCAGGAGTATTTAGCCTTGGAGGATGGTCCCCCCATATTCAGACAAGGTTTCACGTGCCTCGCCCTACTCGACATCATTATCTAAGCCCTTTCGTGTACAGGACTATCACCTACTATGGTCGCACTTCCCAGAGCGTTCCACTAAAGCTTAGATAACTTAATGGGCTTTTCCCCGTTCGCTCGCCGCTACTGAGGGAATCTCAATTGATTTCTTTTCCTAAGGGTACTGAGATGTTTCACTTCCCCTCGTTCGCCTCATAAACCTATGTATTCAGTTTATGATACCCGCCTTATAGCGGGTGGGTTTCCCCATTCAGAAATCTCCGGATCACAGGATATTTGCCGCCTCCCCGGAGCTTATCGCAGGCTATTACGTCTTTCATCGCCTCTGACTGCCAAGGCATCCACCACATGCACTTAATTACTTGACTATACAACCCCAAACAGTCGCTAATACATACAAGTTGTATTTCGCGTCGCAAACTTAATTGCCACAGTTAGAGTCTCGTGAACTTAATCACTGTACAGCTTCAATTAGATTCATATACCAAAACGCTTGATTCAGTTAATTTCGCTAGTAACTCATTTCATTCAACTTTCACAATTGCTTGTTAAGTTAAATCAAACGAGTATGAACAAATTATTTCAACTCAAATATATTCTGTTAATGATTTTTCCAGCCTTCGTCAGGTCAGGAAACTGTGATAAATCACAGAGCTTAATAACAATGAAGCGAATCATACGCCACTTTGTTGCTAAGCTCTATAACCTAAACACTTGATCGCTTAAGGACTAAGCTAACAATCGTTTGATTGTTTATTTTAGCTTCGTTCTTTATACATTGCGTAGCAATGTATGGTGGAGACTAGGAGAGTCGAACTCCTGACCTCCTGCGTGCAAAGCAGGCGCTCTACCAACTAAGCTAAGTCCCCAGCTTATCAATAAGTCAATGTTTCTGTTTTTCTGTTTGCTTCCGTATTTTATTCAAATACTTCGTTAGTCAGAATGGTGGGTCTGACAAGACTTGAACTTGTGACCCCACGCTTATCAAGCGTGTGCTCTAACCAACTGAGCTACAGACCCTCAGATACATCGTCATGAAGAACAACTTGTTGTGGATTCTTACCAATCGTCAATCTTTCGTTAAGGAGGTGATCCAGCCGCAGGTTCCCCTACGGCTACCTTGTTACGACTTCACCCCAGTCATCGGCCACACCGTGGTAAGCGTCCTCCTTACGGTTAGACTACCTACTTCTGGTGCAACAAACTCCCATGGTGTGACGGGCGGTGTGTACAAGGCCCGGGAACGTATTCACCGCGGCATTCTGATCCGCGATTACTAGCGATTCCGACTTCATGGAGTCGAGTTGCAGACTCCAATCCGGACTACGATCGGCTTTTTGAGATTAGCATCTCCTCGCGGAGTAGCAACCCTTTGTACCGACCATTGTAGCACGTGTGTAGCCCTGGTCGTAAGGGCCATGATGACTTGACGTCGTCCCCGCCTTCCTCCAGTTTGTCACTGGCAGTATCCTTAAAGTTCCCGGCTTAACCCGATGGCAAATAAGGAAAAGGGTTGCGCTCGTTGCGGGACTTAACCCAACATCTCACGACACGAGCTGACGACAGCCATGCAGCACCTGTATGTAAGTTCCCGAAGGCACCAATCCATCTCTGGAAAGTTCTTACTATGTCAAGACCAGGTAAGGTTCTTCGCGTTGCATCGAATTAAACCACATGCTCCACCGCTTGTGCGGGCCCCCGTCAATTCATTTGAGTTTTAGTCTTGCGACCGTACTCCCCAGGCGGTCTACTTATCGCGTTAGCTGCGCCACTAAAGCCTCAAAGGCCCCAACGGCTAGTAGACATCGTTTACGGCATGGACTACCAGGGTATCTAATCCTGTTTGCTCCCCATGCTTTCGTGCCTCAGCGTCAGTATTAGGCCAGATGGCTGCCTTCGCCATCGGTATTCCTCCAGATCTCTACGCATTTCACCGCTACACCTGGAATTCTACCATCCTCTCCCATACTCTAGCTTCCCAGTATCGAATGCAATTCCCAAGTTAAGCTCGGGGATTTCACATCCGACTTAAAAAGCCGCCTACGCACGCTTTACGCCCAGTAAATCCGATTAACGCTCGCACCCTCTGTATTACCGCGGCTGCTGGCACAGAGTTAGCCGGTGCTTATTCTGCGAGTAACGTCCACTATCTCT
>NZ_VOYU01000028.1:0-5243 GCF_013420135.1 Acinetobacter sp. YH12023 | reverse complement strand
ATTTCTTGAAGTTGCGATTTCTTGAAGTTGCGATTTCTTGTTACACGGTAATTATTTTTATAAAATATTCATAATTCTATTGTTACACGGTAATTATTAAAAGTTACAGGGTAACTAATTTGTGTTACAGGTAACAATATAGTTATCGGGTAACGATGTTTAATATAAACCATTTTATTTTTTTAATTACCGTGTAACGTAAATTTATGTTATGCTTTGGCGATTGAATAATAAAACTGGAATTGTGCAATGAAAGATGCGAATGATAAAAAGACGATTGATATGTTGAAGCCTGCCCCACTTACGAATTCTGAGCGTCAAAAAGCGTACAGAGAAAGACGTAAGAGTGATGCTAGTCAACGCTTAGATGTATATATTGATAAGTTTGTTGCTGATAAGCTGGCGGATATTGTTGGGGCAGTAGGGGATAGTCAAAAAGACGTTTTGACACGTTTAATTGAAAAAGAATATAAGCGTTTATATGCTGTTAAAAACAGTAAGTTGAAGAAGTATATCGAAAGTAAATAGTAGTGTACCTGATTTAATAAAGCCCCAAATAATGGGGCTTTATTTTTGTACTAAAAATCTGGTCGAGGTGAGTTATCAATTTTTATGTCAATTTCACGATCATTTTTAATATTTTTTTGCTGATTTTCAGCAGTGCTTTCTTGCTGATCTATCAAGTCATTGCTATTGCATGTAGCTAAATGATCAAGCCAGTTTTGCACGAAATCCTTGTCTAATTTGAGTAGATTCCTCTCATGCTGATCTCTAATATATCCTTTATTTTCAAATATTTGATATGTTTTTAGGTCATTTGATAGGGCTGTAATACTTGCCTGAATCGTTGGTTCTGTTGCTTCGTTTTTAAGTACGTCAATAATTGCATATTGTTTTTGCTTTATTGCTTCAATGTACTGTCTAATATTATTTTGTGGTTTATCTTCAATAGCAGATAACTCTAAAACTCTTTCAATTAAAGGCGTTGGTGGTAATTCTTGGAAGTGCTTGCATGCTTCCAGTGCTGTGCATCTTGGTGATTCACTAGCAGTACGCATGATTTCTGCTCTTGATGTGCTTTGATCTGCTTCGAGTCTAGTTTTGGCTTCTAAATAATAGTGCTCATATAGCTGATAGTTGTTGTATTCACGCAAGTCATTGACTTCTTTGATCGCTCGCTCACGTTCTGCAAGCTTTGCTTGATATGCAACATTTTTATCTTTGTCTTTAAACGTCAGGTTAGGGTCAAGGCGTAGCAATGATTTAGGAATCATTGGTACTGGCTTTAAGTTCGTGCCGTTGATGCGGTTGTAGTCTTCGTGATGCAGACACGACACAGAGTTTGGAACTTCGACATCAATGCCCTTTATTTTTACTATTTTGGTTGGTGCGTACTTCTCCAGGTGCTCATTAATAATAACTTCTGTATCTACACGCATTTCATTGATGATTGTTTTGCCTTTGCCACGTACATCCGGTGTGATCTTTTGGGCACCACCGTTGGCAGGGTCTTTGTCGTTATAGCGACTGAAAAACTGTTCAGCAGTTCTATTATGTTCATCGACTGAACGCTCGCAATACATAATATGCAAGTGCGGTTGATCTTGGCCACCGATCTCGCCTGCATGATTATGAATTGCGGCAGTGTATGGGAAGTTAAACTCATGAGTGAATTGTTTAATCAATGCTTCTGCTAGTTCGATTCGTTGCTGAACAGACAATTCTTTCGGTAATGCGATAACTTGGCTTGCAGCAGTGCGAGCATTTTTTCTTTCGTAGTTGTGAGCAGCTTCCCAAAATAAATCAGGACGTTTTTCAGCAAAGCTGGGCATGTTGCCGGATTTTACAAACTCAACTTTTTCATGAAGATTGTCTTTGTGATTTTTATAGTGTGCTGTGCGTGTGATGTAGTGAAACCGGTTTTTGCACGATGCTGCTTTTTTAACTTTTGTTGCTCCAGATTTGGCTTTAATTTTGGTTGTGCCTTTTCCAGTATATGCATAATCAAAGTAGTACATTTTCCGATAACTCCATTTTGAAATATGCTTGTTTTTGCTTTTGCCCCGCAGGGCGAGATGAGAGTTTCTAATTCAAATTGATTACGTAGTAATTAATTTGAATTAGAAACACGTAGACGAGCAAAACATTAAATAAATTACTCACGTAATTTAGTTTAATTTTTGTTGCGTGACAATGTATGATGAGAAAACTATATTTTTATTGTGCGTGGTTTCTCTTATGGCGACTCGTGGACGGCCGGCAAAGTTGTTTGATGATTCTGATTTGAACAGAATAATTCGTTTTGCAATGCGTATGGAATTTCGAACTAAAGCACAGCAAGAACTTTGTGATGCTGAAAATTTTAGACCGATTACGGCTTCTCATATTGCTGTTGATAATGAATTGTTGACGCTAATAAAAACTGTAAATCGTCAAAGAACTGCGTATAGAAAAAATGCTGAGTTGTACAAAATTATTCAACATAAAGCGACAACGACAGTCCCACTTACAGCATTAGAAAAAGAGATCCTCGGTTATGACTGGAAAGATCGAGATGGGTTCTTTAATTGTCAAAAAGCACTGACGACATACGCAAAACTTGAAAAAATCGCTAAGTCTGAAATTGAACGAGCAGAAAGCCAGAAACGACAAGAAGCGATTAAGAAAACGCAAGAACAGCAGACAGACGGACAAAAGCGCAGAAAAGAGAATGAACGTCGCAAATATTTCCTTGGGGGTGTTGTTCTTAAATATGCTGAGTTTTTGAAAGACAATTATTTATTCGGTCCTGAAGATTCTGAAGAGTCGATTTTGCATCATTTACTTGAAGATTTTATTGTTTGCAACTACTTGTCAGACGTAACCAATGATGATGAAAATAAAGCAAATAATGTAAGAAATTCTATTAAAAATAAACGCTCTGAGATAATAGAGAAAATAAGAAACGTTGCTAAAGAGATTGAAAATGATAAACGCAGATGACAGTTGAATCAGTTGTTATACAGCAGTTTTTTTGCTCTCAGAATTCTATTTTCTAAACCCTCTATGCTTTTCTGAAGTCGTGGACTATATGCTTTTTTTTGATGGTCAGAAAATTCTTTAAGCTCTGTTTCTAGCTGTTCAATTCTTTGTTTGAGCAGAATTTCTTTTTCAAATTTTGTTATGTATTTTTCAGATATCATTTTGATTATAAAGCCCTTTAAGCACTGAACGATGACGAATTTCAATATCCTTTCGCTTGCCCAGGGCAAGCGAGGTTATTGGAATTAGGCATCAATCTCTATGTTTAAGTCTTCTAGCTTGTCGAGCCAGTATTGAGTTTTATCATCTTTGATATCAGCTTTAATGCGATTAATCAGATCCTCACTAGTTTCACCAAACTGCAAAAAACGAGGTAGAACGTTTGGGTCTGAAATTGCTCTATATATATCTATAGCCTTAATTTTTTTGGGTTGCTCTGGTGGGTGTTCTAGGGGTTGCTCAGGGGGTGTTTCAGCTTTTACTGTACGTTTTTTAGTGACAGTAAAATTGACATGGCTTGCTTTACGACCTTCTTTCTTTACTGCTTTAAATTGAACGGATAGCTCAGTTTTTTCATTAATTAAATCAATGTGCGGCTTCAATATTGAACTCTTGAAGTCTCGATATTCGGGGTATGAATCTTCTGAGAGATCCAAAGCACGTTTTAAGTCTTTTAGATCAATGTCGAAATTGAAGCGATATTCATTCTGACTTAAAAACGGATATAAGCGTAAACCGTGACCGTGTAAGCCACTAATAGATTTAATTTGTAGCTGAGTGAAAGGATTATCTTTGTTGAATACGTACATGATGTACAAAGCATAATGAGTAAAGCTAACTGTAAAATTGCCATCCTTATAAGCTGATGTCGTGACTAATCGAGTTCTAACTCGGCCCCGATCTGGGCTATCAAAAATAACACTATGATTATAAAGGGTATCAACAACACGATCTAAAGCGGAATATGCCCCTTTTATGCTCAATCCAGTTAATTCAGCATATTCTCTAGCAGATATTGAAAACGTAGTTCGTTCATTGGGCTGATCGTTAATAAGTCGAACTTTAGGGCTGAAATACATTAAGAGTTTGAGTAGATCGTCTTTTGGTGGACGTTCATGCTGCAATTGCCAGAAAGCATTTTGCAGAACAGCTAGGTGTTTTGGGTACTTTGCAGCAGAAGATTGCAATGGATACAACTCTTTATCCTCTTCAGAGAAGTCCAGTATTTTTGTGGTTTTAGAAGTTTTTGTCACAATTTTTATCTTTTTAAGTGTGGGTTGGGTTTAATATATTCTCCCCCACTTATCAAGTCAATAGTTGTCTGCAACACCACCCCCCTTGTCTGCAACGCACCCCCACTTTGTCTGCAACGCACCCCCACTTAAGTCTGCAACGCACCCCCACTTAAACCTGTTTTGTCTGCAACGCACCCCCACTTAAACCTGTTTTGTCTGCAACGCACCCCCACTTAAGCCTCTGAAACCCTTTATCAGCAATGCTTTTAGACACCCTGTAAAGCTTTTTTAAAGCTTTTAAAAGCTCTTTAAAGCTTTTATAAAGCTTTTAAAAAGATTAAAAATAGAAAAAGAAAATCGCCCTTGGTACTCGCCAAGGCTCGTACTCTATTGCTGCTCGTTCCTCGCAGCGAGGGGCGATTTTTGCAACTGCATACGTGACAACTCAAAGCAAAGTCAAAAGCATTGATAATGCATTCGCTATGCTCATGCTTTTTTAAAAGCAAAAGCTTCAAAGTTCGCGCACTTCGTGACGCTCTGTAACTCTCGCTTAGACGCAAAAGTGAGCTTGTAATCAGTGAAAAGGCATTGCGAGAATTTTAATTGTGTCAGTTCGCTCGTAGACACTCGCTCTGTAAGTTGCTGTTATTGTTTAGATATTTTTAATATTGCACATATTTTTTAAATTTTAAGATTAATAAAAAATTTGAATTTCAACATTGTTTCTAATTTTAGTATCTCAAACTAAAGATAAATATAGCTCTATTTTGCGCTCATTTGCGTTTTAAGCGATTTTTAATGTGTCGCAGTACGTTTGTATGTCCATCATCTATTTCATCAAATACAGCGCATTCTGTGCGATTTCTTGAAGTTGCGATTTCTTGAAGTTGCGATTTCTTGTTACACGGTAATTATTTTTATAAAATATTCATAATTCTATTGTTACACGGTAATTATTAAAAGTTACAGGGTAACTAATTTGTGTTA
>NZ_VOYU01000027.1:0-5560 GCF_013420135.1 Acinetobacter sp. YH12023 | reverse complement strand
ATGAACTCAGCAACGTTCGCTGAAGCGATTGTAAATAGCTTCAGGCAGGCTGCATCTACCGCCAGTGGCTACAGTCTGCTTACACCCTCAGATTTTTTTGTGAACGGCTGGAAGATCGTCCAAGAGATTTTAAACTCGGTAAGTGCTTGGTCGCCTATTGATTCATTGGGGATGCTGATTGCTTCAATCATTATCATGATTGCATTTGCCTTGATTTGTGCGTTCTTGGTTTTGGCGTTGGTTGAAATGTATATCGTGGTGTCAGCTAGTGTCTTAATGATGGGGTTTGCAGGTTCGCAATGGACGAAAGACTATGCCTTGAAAACTATTCAATATGCTGTTTCAGTCGGTGCAAAAATATTTATCTTACAATTGATTGCAGGTCTTGGACTTACTTTTATCCAAGAGTGGGCTACGGGCTTTAATGTTGAAGACAATGTAAGTTTGGTCGGTATGATTGGCTGTAGTGTGGTACTGCTGGCATTAACCAAAATTGTGCCTGATATGCTCCAAGGTGTGATTAACGGTTCATCTATTGGAAGTGGTGCTGCTTTAACTTCTGCCCTACGTGCTGTGGCTGCTGCGACAGCTGGCGCTGCTGCTGGTGCAGCTGGTGCGTCTATGGCTACAAAAGGCGCTGGAGCGTTGGCAAGTGAACAGCTTAAAACGGCTCAAGCAACTGGCACAGGCCCATCGAGTGCAATGGGTAAAGCTGGTTTTATGGCTGGTAATATGGCCATGAATATGAGTTCTGCTTTAAAAAGTGACCTTGGTAGTCGTTTAAGTGGTTCTACGACTGGTGGACGTATGGCTGGCTCGATGATGAATAAAGCAAACGAGCTACGGTCAAAACGATCTAAAAGCAATCAGGATGAAAACACTATCTCATAGGGCGAGACAGATTTTTTCTGATTATTCGCATTTGTTTAGTTGTTGTTTTATACGCTCAATCCTTGTAATAAGACCATCCACACAACTTTGATGACGTTCATAAAGTGGGTGGTCTTTATTCTGCCAGTTATCCAATATTTCTTTGGCTTCGATGTACTCTTGTTCTAGTTTGTATAGTTGACCTTTCAGTCCAAAATTATCTTTATTCCAGATAGCTAATAGCTCGGTTTCACTTAGTTTTGATAAATCAGTCATTAGTAATACTCCCATTTAACCTTTAAAATCTGTTTCTGTTCGCAATGCCTTGAATATGCGTTTTGCCGTTTCTTCTCGCACACTGGACGGGTCACGTAAAATATTGGCAATCCATATTGCAAATGCTTGATAGTCCTTATTCCCTGCTAGGTCGCTGATACTGTGGACTTTAGACAATACTGAGCTATAAGTATTTATCTGACTGTCTGACAAGTTGCAGAACATATCAACCGTGCTTGGATCTCGTTCATGGTTGATTGTTTTAGGCTTGGATTTCTGTTTAAAGCTGAATGAAAACCCAATGATTGAACGTCCTCGCTTATGTTGCTCGTATTCTGCCTTAATGTCGGTATGGTCGTTAATTTGTTGAATAGCAGGCTCTAATACTCGTCTTTTAAACGATTCCATCCGTTGATGCTCTGTGTCCAATACACCAAGTCTTGACCTCAATTCCTTAGTTTCAAGCATTGATACTTTCCCAGTGCTACGCCATGCAATTAGTAGTTCATATAAACGTATGGCATAGGCACTCGTTAGGCTACTTACCTGCTCCAGTTCATAACTGGTGAAATGCTTCTCTAGGTTGGTGATCAGTGGCACAACATCATCTGAAAACCTGATACGGACAAGGGCTTCATTTTCAACATAGGACACACGCTGTACCCATCGGCTCATAACATTCTCAAGATTGCCTTTAGCCGTTAATTTTTGGTAACTAAAGCGACGCTCAAACAAGTTTTTGCAAGCATCCTTTAAGACTTTGTAGGCGGTGTTTCTATGGACATTGAAATGGTTAATGTAGCTTTCTGCATGGATAGTTAAATCACGGTCACTAGGGATATTAGACTCCCTCGCCTCCAGTATTGCTAAAAGGATTAGGCGTTGTTCTGCAAGGTCTAAATTATAACTGGCATTGATCAGCGCATTATCCTTAACGACTAGGTCTTTTTTCATACATAGCAACTTATTCGAATTTTGTTGTTATAGCAACATTATATAACAATGTTGTAATATGCAAGATAAACGTTGCTATATTGCAAGATAAACGTTGCTATATTGCAAGATAAACGTTGCTATATTGCAAGATAAACGTTGCTATATAAAGTCTGAAACCATTGCTATATAAGGATTTCAGTCACCCTAAAAATTAAAAAAAATAAAAAAATTAAAAAAGAGGGGAGGGGTCAAAATTGCCCTATGTACTCGCTAAAGCTCGTACTTTATTGAAGCTCGCAAGCTCGCTTCGAGGGGCAATTTTTCGGTTAATCCTGTTTGTGAAATCTAAAAGCAAAAGCAACTATGAATTCGCTTCGCTCATAAGGCTTTATGCTCGCTTCGCTCGGTCTAGGTGCAGATTTCAACATGAAAATATAGATTTTCTAGGGTTCAAGTCATTTAAAAGCGGTTTTTCAGAGGGTCGAGGGTCGAATATTGCTAGTTCGCTCGTAGACACTCGCTCTGTAAAACCATGTATTGTTTAGATAATTTTAATAAACACCAAAAAGAATAGGTATATCTATGGTGCAAAATCATATATTTTGCACCATAGATATACCTATCTTGAACGTGGTCTATTCCGCTTTTCGGCTTCAAGCATCTTGTTGGCTTCTTCATGCTTACCTTGTTCACGCAAGGCTTTACGTGCAAAAAATGCCTGTTTTTCTTGTTCTTGTATGGCTTTGGCTTCTTGTTTTCGTTTTTCCTGTTCGGCTAACTTCCGTTGTTGTTCTCGCTCAAGATAATTTCTTGCTCGGTCATATTTAGCTTTTAGGTTTGGATTAGCCTTGTTTACAGTCAGTTTTGCCCGATCTGTATAGCGTTCAGGCTCAAATCGAGGGGAGTTATTCCTCAATTCTCGTTCTTGTTCTTCCAGCTGGTTCAACTGCTTCTGAATTTCAGCATTTGCTGTATCCCATTTTCCGCCAAAAAACAGGGGTCTTTTTCCTAGTTCTTCTTTTTGGTGTTTAATATCGCTTTTAGATAGCTCTATTTGCTCCAAAACAGCGTTTATTTGCTCGATTTCTGTTTTTTGGATAGATGACGCTATGTTTTTCGCTTCTGTGGCTATAGCGTCGTTATATTGCGAAATAACGCTATATGCAATTTTGGTTAATTCTTCAGGGGAACGTTGTTCCTGGTCTTTTTCTTTTTGGCGTTGTTCCTGGTCTAAATTTTCCCTGGTCTGTTCCAAGTCATGAACAAGGCGTTCTGTGGCTAAAATTTCTTGCTCAAGTCCTTTAATTAATTGGCGTTCTGTATTTCTAGCCTTAATCGCATCGTTACTTAAACTGATTTCAGTGTCCTTGCCCTGTCTGCGAAGTTGGGTAATTGTAGAACCCTCATGCTGTGTGGCTTCTAAATCTAAACCTTGCTCTTTGTAGCTGCGGTGATCGACACGCTCATGGCTGCCAACCTGTTCAAGAAATTGATTGCAGAGTTCCGCAAACTGTTGTCTCCAGTGTTCGACTTCTTGTTTGCCGTTGTCGTTAAATTCTCTCGTTTTTTTATCAAGGTCGCCTTGTTGGTTAATGCTGCGTGTAGTGAGCATGATGTGGGCGTGATAGTTGCGGTCATCACTTCCGCCTGCGGTATGTGGGGCATGAATGACTGCATCAACAACGACCTTATGACGTTCTACAATTTTTCCGCATAGCTCATTGAGCATCTTCTCTCGTTGTTCTTGGTTTAATTCACAAGGAAATGCAACTTCAAATTCTCTTGATAATTGAGAGTTTTTTCTAGTTTCAATGGTTTCGACCGTATTCCAAAGCGTTTCCCGATCTAATAATTCTTTTTTGGTGTTTTCAGGCGCATAGATATTTTTAAATTCTATGCCTGTTTTCTTCGTGTAATCCTGCTCTTTTCCATAGCGTTCATCTTTCAATTTTTCCCCTGATCTATATGCAGCACACGCAACAGCACTTCGACCATCTGATCGACTAATATTTTTTACTGAAAAGTGAAAAATAGCCACGATGTAAAGTCCCATTGACAAGTGTTTTTAAAAAAAAATTGAAAATTTTTTTTCGGGGTTAAGGGGTGTCCCCTTACGCACTCCAAACTTTAGTTTGGGAAAGTGCGCCCTTCGGGAAAACCCACAACAATCATATAGCAACTTGAAAGCAATGTTCAAGTGCGCTTATGATTTAGGGGGATTTCCTCTATTTGAAAGGTATGTTAAAGATGAAAATTGAGTCATTGGAACAACAAATTTCTAAGCAACAAGAGCGGTTAAAACAGTTAAAAGCTCAAAAACAAGCTGCTGTAGCTCGTGAACGTTCTAAGCAAAAAGAGTTAGAACGAAAGAATGATACAAGACGTAAGATTTTAATCGGCTCTTGTATGTTAAAAATCGTCGAAAATGACACTGTTGCTCATGAAAAGTTAATGGCTCAACTCGATAAATACTTAACCGAAAATCGAGATAGAGAATTATTTAATCTTCCATTAAAGGAGTGAGTGATGCCTGATTTAATTCAGTTAGAATATCTACAAGAAAAATTACAGCAGCTTTTAGCGGAATCATTATTTGCAATTTATCTTTATGGTTCAGCTGTTGACGGTGGTTTAGGGCCAGAAAGTGATCTTGATGTACTGGTCGTGGTCACTCAACCATTAACTTCTGCTTTACGTGAGCAGCTTGCACAAGAATTACTAAAAATTTCACAGCCTGTTGGGGAATTACAAAGGCCATTAGAAGTTACTATTTTATTAAAAGATGAGATTCAGTCTGGAATTTATCCTTTAAGTTATGAAATGCAATTTGGTGAATGGCTGCGTGAAGAGCTTAAAGAAGGTGGAATATTGAGCTCACAGAAAGACCCAGATATTAGTATATTGCTTAGAAAAGCGAGATCTCATCATACAGTTTTATTTGGGCCAGCTTTAAACCAATGGGCACCTGAAATTTCTGATCAAGAACTATGGCAAGCAATGTCTGACACTTATCCCGAAATTGTAGCGCATTGGGATGAGGATGCAGATGAAAGAAACCAGATTTTAGCTTTATGCCGGATCTATTTTAGTTTAGTGATGAAGGATATTGCTTCAAAAGACAATGCTGCACGATGGGTTATGTCTCAGCTTTCTGATGAGCAGAAATTCGTATTGCAGCGACTTATACAGGAATATAGAGGGGAAATCGGCAAACAAAATTGGCAAGAGGAGCATTATGCTTTGCAGCCTATTGTCAATTTTTTGAGTTCAAAAATTGAAGAGCAGTTTGAGCAGAAAAGAAATCTGATCACATAATAATTTTTTGATTCTGGCTTTATGTCATGGCTTTTGATGAACTCAGCAACGTTCGCTGAAGCGATTGTAAATAGCTTCAGGCAGGCTGCATCTACCGCCAGTGGCTACAGTCTGCTTACACCCTCAGATTTTTTTGTGAACGGCTGGAAGATCGTCCAAGAGA
>NZ_VOYU01000026.1:0-7498 GCF_013420135.1 Acinetobacter sp. YH12023 | reverse complement strand
AGTACCAGCGTACGGCCCACAGAATGATGTCACGCTGAAAATGCCGGCCTTTGAATGGGTTCATGTGCAGCTCCATCAGCAAAAGGGGATGATAAGTTTATCACCACCGACTATTTGCAACAGTGCCCTTTTAACTCCCATATCTTGTCTACAACCATATCAAGAAAATATCGGTCATGACTGATAACAAGTAATGCTCCATCAAATGCTTTAAGTTGACCAATAAGTAGATCTATTCCATTGAGATCAAGGTGGCTGGTTGGTTCATCCGCTAGAATGCCATGTACTTGTTGGGAAAATGCGGCAGCAATTTTTGCACGAGTTTCCTCTCCGCCACTCATTGTGTCGTTTTGTACATTGGAAACACCAAGGCGAGATAACATTGCCCGGTCTTCGACCGTTTCTATTTCGATTCCGCCCAGTTGGCTGATATGTGCAAAATCACCAAAACGCTGTAATGTCGCTTCGGCTAAAACAATTTCGCCATTAAGTACTTTGAGTAAACTACTCTTTCCTGCTCCGTTATCACCCACAAGACCAATACGGTCATAAGAGTGAATTTCCAATTCATCAATATCCAAAACATCACGCCCAGCATAATCCAAGCGTATGTTTCTCGCTTTAATAATTAAACTCATTTTTATTTACTCCTGTTTAGCTCTTGAAATTTTTTATGCAGCAAACAGGATTTAGGTGAAAACAAAAGCTAGCATCACAGTGTCCTCCCAAAAAAAAAGCTATTCATCCACAGGGTGGACAAATAGCTAGTCAATTAAGTTATAACTGGAAACTATGCACTAAAAGCATACTTATAAATTAAGCATACTTTTACTTTATATATCCGCATATATTCTTAAAGACACAACAAAAGCCCACCATTATAAAATAGTGTCACTATGCAAATAGTTGTGTCTTAACGAATGCGGATAGAATGCATAAACTTACCTAAAAAATAAAATTCAGTTTTATGATAACTTTACTGTTAAAAGAAGTCTAGACAACCTTGTTTTATGCTTGGATATAAGGCTTATTTTAAAATAATAGTAGTGAAGATTTTCTAAAATTAACATAATACACCTTATACGAAATACTGTTTTTTATTCGATATAAATCATAAACTTATACTAAGACGTTCCAGGGTTCAGCGCACTGGAACGGCTTTTTTGTGACTATTCACGTTCCACGCCTATTCTTTGATCAATGTTTCACGGTTTTAATTAAATAAACTGAATAATTCAATCTGCACGATTTAAGCGATTATCTTGAATAAGATCATCCAATTTATCTTCTAAATCTTCAATCTTATATTTGAGCGATAAAATAGAATTTTTTAAACGCTCATTTTCAGGAGCATCAGGATTTTTTAATTGATTAAAAATTTCTAATAATTCGTTGCGATTAGTGCTTAACCTTTCAATGTCACTTTCAATAGCCATTCTTGGTGTCCACAGAGCAAGTAAACTTTGCTCATAGTCTTTGAGTTCTTGATGGCTCATTGCATCTAATTCAGCTCTAGTTTTCATGGTTTAAAATCCGTCTTGCTATGAAGAGCTTTAAAAATCCGCTTTGCTGTTTCCTCTCTTACACTTTTCGGATCTCGTAAGATGCCACTAATCCAAAGGGCAAAACTAGGATAGTCCTGGAAGTTACTTAGGTCTGATAGCTCAGAAAGTTTAGATAAAATAGCACTGTACTTGTTAATTTGAGCATCAGACAGGTTGCAGAATATATCTATTGTTTTTGGATCTCGCTCAGGAGCTATTAATTTTGGCTTAGATTTTTCTTTCACAGTGAACTTAAAGCCGACAACAGAACGTCCTTTTTTAACTGGACTATAGTCAACTGTTACATCGGTAAATTCATTAATTTCATCTAATGAGCTCTTCAAAACTCTTCGTTTTAAGTTCCTCAAATCTCTATAAGATTCTGGTAAACCAAACTCTGTAAACATTTCATCTAGCGTTAATTCAAAGCCATTTTTTGCCTGATTTTTTTTCGCTAAATGGTAAAAGTCTATTGAGTAGTCTTTTTTTAATTTTAGAACTACATCTTTTTTATAACGAGTGTATGGATTGTATTTATCTAAAATTTTCAACATCACCAAAACAATAGATGTAAACCTTAAAGATATCCCTGCATCTTCATAAGTAGCATCAATTACCCAGTTAGAGTAGACCTTTTTCCCCCTATCATTAACGTATGAAAAGGACCGATCTACTAGTTTTTTTGACGCATTTTCAATTTGTTTATAAGCAGAATTGACTTTGATACCACAGTCATCAGCAAATTGTTGAGCAGATATTAAGATTTGATCTTGTTCACTTGCATCGATATTTCTAGCAATCGGAGAAGCCATAATTAAAATTCTTTTTTCATCTACAGACATGCTTTTAAAGCATTCAGTAACTTTGTTTTGAATAGCCATTGTTGTTACTGGATAAGATTTATCATAACTATTTTCTTTATTCATTCAGATATCAAACCTTATAAAAAATGAACATGATTTTTGTACCCTTATGAGAAAACAATGTACACCAATAAACATAAGGGTACAATAATTTATTTGTACCCTTTATCATGCTATTTGTACCCTTTAATCATGCTATTTGTACCCTTTTAAACGATAAAATCATGCTATTTGTACCCTTTATCATGCTATTTGTACCCTTTTAACGCTTGAAACTATTGCTGCATAAGGTTTTCAGAGGGTCTAAAAGCTTTTAAAAGCTTTTTAAAAGAATAAAAGGGAATTTATTTCCAAAGTGAGTTATTAAAACTGCCCTTGGTACTCGCTAAAGCTCGTACTCTATTGAAGCTCGTTTCACTCGCTTCGTGGGGGCAGTTTTTTGCATATATGATCAAGGATTCAAAAAGCAAAACATGAATAATGCATTCGCTATGCTCATGCTTTTTGACGAGCAAAAGCATCAATACTTCGCTCGTAGACACTCGCTAATCACTGTCCCCAGTAATTCAATAAAAAACGGTTTTTCAGAGGGGGAATAAGCAACCTTTCGTTGTGTCGCTCGTAGACACTCGCTAAAAGGCTCTCATTTGCGTTCTAAGCGATTTTATTTTTATCAACTATAGTTTTACTGTATTTCTATCAAAAGTCGCTAAAACCCCCGTTTTTTTGCGCTTAAATGGGATTGCTAAGGCGTGTAGTCATGGTTATTGTCATTTTCTGGCTTTTTAGGCTCATTTCTCTGCTGTTTTTCTTGTTCTTGGCGTCTTAAAAATGCCAAATGTTCTTGTTGCTCTCGTTCTTGTGCATAGCGTTGTTCTTGTTGCTCTCGTTCTTTACGTAACTGCTGTTCTCTAGATTCACGATCTTTTCGGTCGTTTTCGAGCTGTATTGCTATTTTTTGGGAAAACTCTTGCTGCGCTTCGGTCTCAATTTTTTTTGTAAAAGCCGCATGCAATTCTTGGATTTTTAGATCTTCCATTTCTTCTGCATATAGTCGCTTTTGTTTTTCACCATTTTGAGGACTAAAGTATTTATTTCCATAGTTATCTTCTTCAAATATATAACTATTTATGATCTCCAGTCTTTGATCGCGTACATACTCTTGATACTCAGTTTCTCTGCGTGATATTTCAGAAATTTGATGATCTATATTTGAAATTTGATCATTAAGTTTTCGTTGTTTAACAGTGATGTTCGGTTCGTCAAGTTTTGCAAAAGACTTTTTAGGCTGGAGCAGCTGATTTTCTTCTGTCCATTTATTTAAATGATCAGAATATCTCTCTTTTTTTTCTATTTCACTAAGACCAGAAATATGCTTTTGGATGTCTAGTTGGGTGTTGTGTTGGTCGATCAGGTCATTTATTTGATTGATCCATTTTGTTTTAAAAAATAAAGGCTCTTTTTTGCGTAGTTCTGATATTGCAGAACTCATCGTGTCTAATTTTGTTGTTAATTTTGATAATTCTTCATTTTGGAATTCATAAAGTTTCTGAGAAGTTTTTTCTGAATACTCAGCTTGAGAGTATTGAAACTGAAGCTCACTTCGTACTTTTTGAACAAGATCCTCAGATACTTTGATGTTTTCATCCAGTGCGATGACCTTTTTGATTTTTAAATTACGTAGCTTAATTTCATCATTTTTCAGACTAATTTCTGTAAATATCCCTCGTCTCCGGAGGTATGTCGCTTGAGGACCTTCGTGCTGAGTTGCTTCTAGGTCACTTTCCTGGTCTTCATAACTTCTGTGATCGACACGTTCATCAAATCCATTTTGTTCCAGGTGATGATTGCATAACTCTGCAAATGATTCTCTCCAGTGGCTTACAGTTTCTGTGCCATTGTCACGACTGAAGTCCCTATATTTTTTTGCTGAAAAGCCACCCTGCTCATTAATACTTCGGGTTGTGAACATGATGTGTGCATGGTAGTTGCGTTCATCACTTCCACTGTCTGTATGAGGTGCATGAATAGCAGCATCAACGATGACACCGTATTTTTTAACGAGGTTTCGGCAAAGTTCATTGAGCATATTTTCACGCTGTTCAGCGTTTAACTCACTGGGAAATGCAATCTCAAACTCTCTTGCAAGTAATGCATCTTTTCTACGTTCAACCTTTTCGACTTCATTCCAAAGTGTTTGGCGCTTGAGTAACTCAGTATTTGTATTTTCAGGTGCATAGATTTTTGTAAATTCGACACCAGTTTTTCTTGTGTAGTCTTGTTCTTTTCCATAAAAATCGCATACCAATTTTTCACTTGAACGATATGCAGCACAAGCAACGGCCGATCGTCCATTACCTCTACTAATCGTTTTAACTGAAAAATGATATATCGCCATTTTGCTTTTGCTCTTTATTTCGATTTATCGAAATTACCAACATGTATATGTTGGTCAGGGGATTACAAAGGGGATTTACCCCTTGTCGCACCATTGGATGAAATCCAATGGCTAAGTGCGCCCTTCGGGAAAACCACGATAGCATGGGCTGTCTTGAATTTCAATTCAAACAGACCTATGCTTGAGGGGGATTCCTTGAGATGGTGATGGTATGAGTGTTGAAACTTTAGAGCAAAAAATTGCAAAGCAAGAAGAACGATTAAGACAACTAAAAGCACAAAAACAAGCTATTGCTGCTCGTGAAAAAAAGAAAGTTTCTGATCAGCAACGTAAAGATGATACGAGACGTAAAATTCTACTGGGAGCTTGGGCTTTAAATAAATTAAAAAATGATGAATCGTTTAAACAGCAATTAGCCGATTTTGAGCAATTTTTAAATACGGAAAATAAGACCGAAGAAAATAAGCAGAAAGATAAAGATCTTTTTAATGGATTTATTTGGGATAAGACCTAAATTTCGCATAAGAAATTTTATGTTAAATGATTGTTAGAAATGCCCCTTGATCGAGGCATTTTCTATAAAGAATACTAAAAACTAATTAAAGCCAACCAAGTTTCAAAACAAGGCAGTTCTCAGCAATCATATTTTTAAATTATATAACTCCCAACTGAGCTTTTGCTCCAACGATAAGGCTTTCATTTTGAGTTTCTAAGGCAAATAAACCATACATCAAAGGAGAGGCCGCTGCTCTTTCTAAAGTCTGTTCATATAGTTTATTCCAAACTTTACCCCCTAGTTTTTCATACTCGATGATTAGAGTTTTGAGGCTTTCTTCTCCAAACAAAGTTACATGCCCAGCAAAATCAATCGCTGGGTCATCTATATGGGCTGTTGACCAATCAATAACGCCTGAAACAGCTCCATCCTTTGAAGCTAGTACATGCCCAGCATATAAATCGCCATGTATAAATTGGGTGAAATCTGCCCATAGAACATCATTATCCAACCATTTTCTGTAGCGGGTTTCCAATTGCTCACTTATACCAATTTCAGATTTTACTAACTGCAAATTGTTTGCTATTTCAGGTCTTAAATCTGAAGGTTTCATAATTTTCAAATCATTTTCCCGAACTTCTTTTTCAGGAATACTATGGATTTCAAATAAGGTTTTTGCCAAAGATGTTATGTATTTCGGGCTATCTTTGTCCATATTCCAAATTATTTCATAGGTTTCAGCATCCAAATTTAAAACAGGATTATCTTTAAGTATGGGATAAGCCACTAATTCTGTAGATGAAATTCTCCAATCAGGAACCTCTACAGAAAGATGTTTTTTTACCAATTCTAAAATGCGTTTTTCTTTCTTGATTTGTTCCCTCATGCCATCACGACGAGGAATACGCAGCAACCATTGTTGCCCCTTTGTATCAAGAGCAAAAACGACCTTAAAATCAATGCCCATTTCATTGAAATTCATTTTGTCCGTAAGCAACAAGCCGTGTGCTTCAGCAAGTGATTGAATATCTTGAATTGTCATTTTTAATTTCCTTTAAAGAGTTCAATAATTAATGTTCGGATTAGATTGGCTATCATTAACAATCTCTCTCAAAAGTCTTGATGATTTTGTGGTCTTTGATCTCGTAGATAATGTCAGCAATATTATCGACCAATTGCTTGTCATGAGATACGAAGATAATAGTTCCTGCATAGGACTTCATCATTGTTTCTAATGCGGCAATACTTTTTAGGTCAAGATAGTTTCCTGGTTCATCCATAAGCAAAATATTATATTTTCCTAAAAGCATTTTGGATAAAAGCAGTTTGATGATTTCACCTCCCGATAAGTCGGATAAGTTTTTTTGAATATCATTCGCTCCGATCCCCATTGAAGCCAATACTGCACGAATTTCCGCAACTGTGTACTCGCACTCTTCCTGCATAAAGGAGAGCACAGATTTATGCGTGTTAAATTTATATCCTGTTTGTGTAAAGTAGCCAATTTCAGCTTTTGGAGATATGGTTAATCCATCAGCACGTTCTGATATCATTTTTAACAAGGACGTTTTCCCTGTTCCATTCGATCCAGTTATAGCGACTTTAGCGCCAAGCGGTATTATAAAGTTAGCGTCATCAAAGATAGTACGGCTACCAAATTTTAAGCTCAGACCATCTGCCGTAATCGGGAACTTATTGTGCAGTTCTAGGGCTGAACTTTGACGAAAACGAATAGAACGCAAATGCTCTGGTGCTTGAATATCTTCTAATGCAGCCAAACGCTTTTCCATACTCTTAGCTGCCTGATACAGTTTTCTTTGCTTGGTGCCAGTCATTTTTGCATGCCCAAGTCGTCCAGCACTTTCGGTAGAGTTTTTGGATTTTTCTCCTTTTTTCTTATTGTCTAATCGATTAGCTTGCTGGCGTTTTTCTTGCACAGCAGATTCTAATCGCTCCCGTTCCTTCATCATCAGCTCATATTCTACGGCTTGGTGTTGTCGCTCTTCTTCTTTTTGACGCAAGTAATCCGAGTAACCACCCCAATATTCCGTAATTTTACCGTCTTTTAACGGCACTGTTGCAAAGTTAGCGATGAGGCAGCCTTTTGTCTTATTCAAAGGCCTTACATTTCAAAAACTCTGCTTACCAGGCGCATTTCGCCCAGGGGATCACCATAATAAAATGCTGAGGCCTGGCC